>DATFQM010000054.1:0-13554 GCA_035264265.1 Thermoleophilaceae bacterium | reverse complement strand
GGCATGTAGGTCAGGCCCTTGATCGCCAGCGCCGAGCGCTGGATGGGGTGGCGCCAGCGGTGGTCGATGAAGCGGGATCGCCCCAGCCAGGAGCGCCAATAGTGCGTGGTGGCCGACAGCCGCTCCCACGCGTCGTCGCTGTCGCTTGGGGAGGCGAGGCCCTCGGCCCACGACAACGAGCAGTAGAGCTTCTCGCCCTGCCGAAGAACGTGTCGAGCGCGGACCCGGTTGCCCTCGATGCCGAGCGCCATGTCGGTGTGCAGCCTGACCGTCGTCTCGGCGCCACTCGCGTCGGCGGTGTGGCGGTCGGCGTCGACCAGGTTCCACTCGGCCGGAGTACGGCCGTAGTCGAACACGGGCTCGCAGACGAGCTCCACCTCGACCTCGCCCTCGAGGCAGAGCACCGTACGGACCAGCAGGTGGCCGGCATCGTCGTCGGCCGGCGGCCGGGTGTGGGGCGTCACCTCGTCCTCGCCGCGTCGAGGGCCGATGGTCAGCGCGTCGCGGACGATGACCCAGCCGCCCGGCGTGTTCCACGTCGTGACCAGGACGTTCGTCCCCGGTTCGTAGATCCGCCCGACAGGGACGTTGACGCCGAAGGGTCCCAGCCTGAACGAACCCGCCTCGCGGTCCAGCAGGGTGCCGAACACGCTGGGGGAGTCGAAGCGCGGTACGCAGAGCCAGTCGATCGCGCCGTCCGGCGCCACGAGCGCGCCGGTGTGGCAATCGGACAGGAACGCGTAGTCGGCGATCGGCGGGAACGGCGACGGCGCCGCCGCGCTCTGCTCCACGGGTGCCGCGGCCGCCTTGCCGTCGGCCGACCGCGGGCGCTTCGCCTTGGCCTTGGCCGCGCTCACGACTCTACCCACGGGCCATGCCAGACGCCGTACCCGGAGAGGAGCTTGTCCCCGTCCTTCGGCCCCCACGACCCCTTCGCGTACTCGTGGACCGGCGGGCGCGTGTCGAGCAGCGGCTGCAGCACCCTCCAGGTCTCCTCAACGCTGTCCTGCCTCGTAAAGCGAGTGCTCTCGCCCTCCATGGCGGCGTGCAGAAGCACCTCGTAGGGTGCCGGAACGTCGCGGCCCTCCTGGCCGAACTCGTTCTCGAGGTGGATCTGCTCGGGCTGGCGCGAATCGCCGCACTGGGCGTCGAGCAGAAGCCTGACCCCTGTCGAGGGATCGAGCCTGATCACCAGCTGGTCCGGCTCCGGTCGCCTGGCCCAGCCGGCGAAGCCCAGCCGTGGCGGGTGCTCGAAGACGAGCCGCAGCTCCGTCTGTGTGACCGGTAGCCACTTCCCGGTGCGGAGGAAGAAGGGCACGCCCGACCAGCGCC
This sequence comes from Thermoleophilaceae bacterium, assembly GCA_035264265.1. Classification (GTDB taxonomy): domain Bacteria; phylum Actinomycetota; class Thermoleophilia; order Solirubrobacterales; family Thermoleophilaceae; genus DASXBA01. The sequence continues at coordinate 12,222 of DATFQM010000054.1, read as the reverse complement.
AGTTGTCGATCTCGAGGCGCAGCGCCGCGTAGGTCTCCGTCGCGGAGTTATCGTCGACCCCGTCGATCGCGCGGTAGCCCTCGTACTGCCCGCGCACGTAGTGGGCGGGGTCGCCGGGGGGCATGGCGCGGAACGCCGAGGCGATCGCGTCCTTGAGGGTGGCCGGATCGCCGCCGGCGGGCGGCTCCATCGCGGCGGCGGCAACCACCTGCATCATGTGGTTCACAACGACATCCCGGAGCGCGCCGACGGGATCGTAGAAGTGGCCGCGGTCCTCGACCCCGAAGTCCTCGGCCATGGTGATCTGCACGGAGGAGACGTAGTTGCGGTTCCAGACCGGCTCGAGCATCGAGTTCGCGAACCGCAGGTAGAGCGTCTCTACGAGGCCCAGCTTCCCCAGGAAGTGGTCGATCCGGTAGAGCTGCGACTCGTCGATGTACTGGTGGACCTCGTCGTTGAGGGCGCGGGCGGACGCGAGGTCGTGGCCGAAGGGCTTTTCCACCACGACGCGCGCGTCCTTGGTCAGGCCCGCCTCGGCAAGGCCCTTGATGACGGTGCCGAACAAGAAGGGGGGGATCTCGAGGTAGAAGACAGGGGTGCGGGCGCCCTTGATCGCCGCCGCCACCCGCTGGTAAGTGGCCGCCTCCCCGAAGTCGCCGGGCACATATGAGAGGCGTGCCGCGAACCTGTTGAAGACCTCATCGTCCAGAGCCTGGCCGCCGGCGACGATCGCCTCGCGAGCGTGCTCGCGGAGATCCTCGTCGGTCCAGTCGCTCACGGCGACGCCCACGATCGGGCAGTTCAGGAGGCCACGGCTCTCCAGGCGGTAGAGCGAGCGGAAAGTCATCACCTTGGCGAGGTCGCCGGTGATGCCGAAGACGACCAGCACGTCGGCGGGCTGCCTCCCGCCGTTCGCTTGGCTCGCACCCGGCCGAGACTGCGGCTTGGTTGCAGTGGTCATTCGTCCCTTTCGTCGCGCTTGGGCCCGCCCCGCGAGGGGCACGCTGCCAGCCGCCTCGGGAGCGGGCAATGGGGCGGGCCTGCTTGTTAGGGGTGGTGCGGGCAACACCCCGCTGGGCGGCCCGTCGGAAGCTCGTCAGTCCTCCGGTTGCTGGCCTCCCGAGGCGCCACCGGTGTGGTGGGCCGGCCTTTCTTCGATGGATAGGTCCTCGCCCGGCCGAAGCACTCGCACTTCGACATCGGGCGCACGGGACGACGTCAGGCGGGCGAACTCGTGCGCCGGGCGTTCGGAGCTGCTGGGCCGGGCCCTGGGTGCGAGGTGGGTGCCCCAGTGGATCGGGACGGCGTACCGCGGCCGAAGCAGCGCGGCGGCGCGGGCGGCGCGCTCCGGGTCGAGGTGGCCGGAGGGCAGCCGGCGTCCCCACCCCGAGACGGGAAGCAGCGCGAGATCCAGCTGCCCGGCGAGATCGCGCATGCCGTCGAAGATGTCCGTGTCCCCTGCGAAGTACACCCGCTGCGGATCCTCCATCAAGTAGCCGAGGGCCTGCGTGGCCCGCCCCAGCGGGAACCGACGGCCACTGTGGCGGGCTGGGGTGGCGAGCACGTCGGTCCGCCCGATCCTGACGCGATCGCCCGCCTCCACCTCGATCACCTCATGCAGGCCGGCCCGCCTGGCCAGCGCGGCCCGGCCCCGGGGGAGGACCACGCGGGCCGAAGGCGACAGCCGCCTGAGTGAGGGAAGGTCGAGATGGTCGAGGTGGGCATGCGAGATGAGCACCGCGTCCGGGTCGGTGACCCGGCAACCCGCCGGAAAGGGGACGATCCGCCGCAGGTGCGCCACCCGCGAGCGGAGAAGCGGGTCCGTGAGGAAGCGGGTGCCCGCGATCTCGACCAGGGTCGTGGCGTGCCCCACGAAGAGGATCCGCGTCACGCGGTCAGCTAGCGAAGTCGCCGGCGTCGATCAGGTCGCGGTCGAGCGCGGCCGCGAAGGCGTCGGCCTCCGTCGATCGCCATTCCCTGTGCAGCCGATCGGCCTCATCGGCGATTCGCTCACAGACTTCATCGAGCATTCGGTCGAAGCTGTCGAGCTCCGCGTCCGAGAAGGTGTCTTCCCGCCAGGTGCCGCACTCGCCGCACCGCAGCTGGACCCACAGGTGCGTGTCGCTGTACTCGTGCCAGTGCACCGGGTAGACGAAGTCACCGCCGCAACCCACGCAAACGTGCGGCCCCTCTGCACCGCTGCGGCGAAATCGCGCGAGCCCCATCGCCCCAGCTTCTCCCGACTCGCCGCATTGCGCAATAGTGCAGGACCGTGTTTGTGCGGGGTGGTCTGCGCCCCGCGGCTTCAGCGCTTTCCGCATGGTGGACCTTTGGTCCCGCCTCGCCACGACGGTGCCATCGCAGCGCACGATCAGCGTGTCGTGGGGCTTCTAGGGTCGCGGGCCCCGCGATTTCGGGCCGGCCGCGAGTTCGTGGCCGACCAGCTCGTGGGCGCGCTCGGCCCAGTCACACAGGAGCGGACGCGTGTCGCGCGGGTCGATGATCTCCTCCACACTGAACCGCTCGGCCGTACGGAACGGTGATCGGACCGCGTCCAATCGTGCGGCGATCTCGGCGCGCAGGGCCTCCGGGTCATCCGCCGCCTCGAGCTCGCGCCGGTAAGCGGCCTCGAGGCCTCCCTCGATGGGCAGCGAGCCCCAGTCTCCCGACGGCCATGCGTAGCGAAGGTTGAGCCGCGAGCCGTCGCCGTGCCCGGCTCCGGCGACGCCGTAGACCTTGCGCACCAGGATCGACACCCAGGGAACGGTGGCCTGGTGGACGGCGTACAGGGCGCGGGCGCCACGTCGGATCGTGCCGGCCCGCTCCGCCCCGGTGCCGATCACGAAGCCGGGCTGGTCCACGAAGTTGACCACCGGCAGGTGAAACTGGTCGCAGAAGTCGGCGAAGCGGGCAAGCTTCTCCGAGGCGTCGGCGGTGAGGCCGCCGCCGTAGTGCTCGGGGTCGGAGGCCATGACGCCCACGGGACGACCCCCAAGCCGCGCGAGGGAGGTGATGAGCGGCCGCCCGTAGCCGCGTCCGAGCTCGAAGAGCGAGCCGCGGTCGAGCACGGCTTCGAGGATGCGCCGCATCTTGTAGGGGCGGCGCCGGTCCCGGGGGACGATCGACAGGAGCTCTTCCTCGCGCCGCTCCGCCGGGTCGCGGCCGTCTCCGAGCGGCGGCACCTCCCAGGCGTTCGTCGGCAGGTAGGAGAGGAAGCGCCGCAGCTGGTCGAGCGCGTCCTCCTCGTCCTCCGCCACGTTGTCCACCGCTCCCGCGCGGGCCTGCATGCGCGCGCCACCGAGCTCCTCCTTGTCGGGGGCTTCGCCCATCGCCGCCGCCACCACCGGCGGCCCCGCCACGAAGAGCTGTGCGCTGTCGCGGACGATCACGGCGAAATGCGAGCAGACCACTCGGGCCGCGCCGAGGCCGGCCACCGGACCCAGGGCCGCAGCCACCACCGGCACGATGGCGGAGTTCCGGACGACGAGCTCGAAGCCCGGCAGCGGAGGCACGTACGAGAACCCGGTCTGCTCGAGGGTCTTCACGCTGCCGCCACCGCCCGTCCCGTCCACCAGCCGGACGAGGGGAAGGCGGAGGTCGTGCGCCATCCGCTCGGCGTAGACCATCTTCTGCCAGATCGCCGCGTCGGCGGCGCCGCCGCGAACGGTGAAGTCGTCGCCCTGCACGACCGCGCGCCGGTTATCGATGCGCCCCGAGCCGATGACGACGTTGGCGGGCAGGAAGCGCTCGAGCTCGCCGTGCTCGCCATAGCTCGCCTGCCCCGCCAGCGCGCCGGTCTCGTGGAAGCTCTCGGCGTCGAGCAGCCGCTCGATCCGCTCGCGGACCGTCAGCCGCCCCGACGCGTGCTGCCGGGCCACTCGCTCCTCGCCGCCCATTCGGCGGGCGAGCTCCTGGCGACGGCGAAGCTCCTCGAGCTCGGGCTCCCAGCCCATCGACGGAGGCTAACCCAGCGGGGTGCGGCGCCGGGCGCTTTCCACGGCATCGCGAACGGCCGGCACGACCTCGCCCGCGAAGCGCTCGACCTGCTCCAGGGAGCCCTCGCCCGGGGAGGCAATGAAGGTGTCGACGCCCTCTTGCGTCGCCCAGCCGGCGAGCGTGTCGACCCAGTGCTCGGCGGGTCCCTCCAGCGCCGCCTGTCCGCGCGCCCCGTCGGTGATCTTCCCGCTCAGGTTGTAGAGGCGGCGTATCTCGGCGGGGTCGCGGCCTGCCTCCGCGGCGGTCTCGTCGATCAGCGTCTGTCCCGCGGCCATCCTGTCCGGTGGCACGTAGGACATGGAGGGAAGCCAGCCGTCCGACAAGCGGGCGGTGAGCCGCATCATGCGCGGCCCGATCGCCCCGATCCAGATCTCGATCGGATGTGCGGGCTGCGGCCCGGGCTTGTAGTCGGCGGCCTCCTCACCGCGCCATGCGCCCCGGAGGATGCCGATTCCCTCCTCGACGGCCGCGACGCTCTCTCCTGGGGTGCGTTCCGGGCCGCCCATGGCGGCGATCTGCGGCCAGGCCCAGCCGGCTCCCAGCGCCAGCTCGAAGCGCCCGCCGCTCAGCCGGTCGAGCGAGGCGGCAGCCTTGGCGAGCATGGCCGGCGGGCGAAGCGGCAGATTCGCCACGTTCGGGAAGGCTCGCACCCGCTCGGTCCGCGCGATGATCCAGCCGAGCAGCACGAAGGCGTCCAGGAACCGCCGCTGGTAGGGGTGGTCCTGGACACTGACGAAGTCAAGGCCGAGCCGGTCCGCAAGTGCCGCGAGCTCGAGCGCACCCTCGATGCCGTTCACCGACGGGTTGACGAACAGCCCGAATTCGAGCGAGCGCCCGCGGTCCGGCACCCTTACGCGCCTTGGCGGGCGGCGCGCGAGTCCGGCAGCGGCGTCAGACGCGCCTCGATCTCCTTGCGGCGGGACTCGAGGAAGGGCGGCAGTACGATCGTCTCGCCAAGGCGCTCCAGCGGCTCGTCCGTGGTGAACCCGGGGCCGAGCGTGGCGATTTCGAACAGCACGCCGCTGGGCTCGCGGAAGTAGATCGAGCGGAACCAGAAGCGATCGATGACGGGCGTGGGGCGGGCGCCGCCCCTGATCACCCGCTCGCGCCAGGCCTCGTGCTCATCCGTCTCCGACGCCCACGCCACGTGGTGGACGGTCCCGGCGCCGGGGAAGCCGGGCTGGGCCGGAGGCTCGTCGTAGGCGTAGAGGCCGCCGCGGCGCTCGCCGCGCGCCTCCCAGCCGCCGCTCGCGGAGCTGAAGCCGAGCGCCTCCTCGAGCAGGGAGCGGCTCCGCTCCGGGTCGCTCGAGTAGGCGCGGACGTGGTCGAAGCCCCGGAGCGCCAGCTCGGCCGGGACCTCGGGGTGGTCGGCGATCAGGGGCTCGTCCGGGGCGGATGAGATCACGAGCTCGTGACCGAGCCCCTCAGGGTCGGCGAAGCGAAGGCTGTCGCCGTGGCGTTCGCTGTCGATCCCCTCGCCGGACAGGCGCTCCGCCCAGAAGTCGAGGGCCTCGTCCGAGGCTACGCGCCAGCCGATGCGGTGGATCATCCCGTCACCCGCGCGGCCCGGCGCGGCGCCCGGGTACTCGAAGAAGGTGATGTCTGAGCCCGCGCTTCCCTGCTCGTCCGCGTAGAACAGGTGGTAGACGGTCGGGTCGTCCTGGTTGACCGTCTTCTTGACCAGGCGGAGGCCGAGCACCCGCGCGTAGAAGTCGACGTTACGGCGAGCGTCGCCGGTGATGTTGGTTACGTGGTGGATGCCCTCTAGTTCCATGGGATCACAGCCTACTCTCGGCCTGTATGTCGGAGCTGGAGGTAGTGCTCGCCGACGCGGGCGGCGCGGACGCGCCGCCGGAGCTGTCCGCGCGGCTGCGTGAGCTCCTGTTCGGCGAGCTCCGGCGGGGGCGCCGTGAGCTTCGGCTTGCGCGTACCGGCTACCCGGACCCGATCGCGGTGGCGCTGGCGCCGGGCGGCGGCGAGGTGCTGGCGGCCCTGCCGCTCGAGCGGGAGCTGCGCGCCGACGCGGACGTCGTGAGCGAACGGGGCGCGCTCCTCGCCGCGGCCGTGGTCGAGAAGCTCGTCGAGGCAACCGCGCCCGGCCCGCCCGCGAGCGCCGCCGACCTTCGCCTGCTGCTCGGCGACCTGGACGGCTCGCTCGCCCTGACCTATCCCGCGCCTGACCCGCGCTACGCGGTCGATTACGCGCGCGAGGCGCTCGACGACCTGTTCGACGCGACCGATCGGTTGCGCTGCGGCGCTCATGTGCTGCCGCCGCACGCGCTCGCGGGAATCGAGGACCTACGCCCGCCGATGGGCTCAACACATCCCCTGCGGGTGGCGGAGGCGGCCGTGCGCCACGGCGTCTCCCCGCTCGACGACGAGGCCATGGAGGCTCTGGCGCCGCGGCTGGCCGAGCTGCTCGAGCCGTCGGGGTCGGTTGCACGGGCTCATGAGGACCGCGACCCGGCGCGGCGGGTGGCGCGGCGGATCCTTCAGCGGCTCGACGGGATGGGCAAGTGGGGCGGCTACCACACGGAGTTCGAGCACCTGGCGCACGGCTTTGGCAAGGGCAACGAGCGGGCGCTCGCGAAGGAGGTGGGCGAGGTGCTCGTGGGGGCGGGGCTGCTCGTGGAGAAGACGAGCGTCGGTCAGCGTCACGTCTCGCTGAACCCGCGGCGCAGCGGCGACATCCGCCGCTTGGTCGACGACGGCGCGCTCCCTCAAGGCCTCAGGCTCCCGCCCTGAAACGACCGACCAGGCAATGGCGCTCGTCCTGGCGCGGCCGGTGGACGAGCGGGCAGCGTGACACCGGCTCAGGCGTCCGAGACCTGAAGCCTGCCCTCGCGGACCAGCAGGATGCGCTCGCCGGCCAGCAGCTCGATCAGCTCCTGGCCGACCAGCTCCCGCCTCCAGCCGCTCGTCACCCGCAACTCGCCGCTGTCCTCGCCGCGCCGCCGCGCGGCCACCAGCGCCGCGAGCTCAGCCTGGGTGGCGATCAGCTCCGCCGCCACCCCGCTCTCCTGCGAGCGGTGCCGCACCACCGCCTGCGCCAGGGCTATGAGTGGCGCGTCGCGAGGGTCGCGGTACCGCGGCTCCGGCGGTGCCGGCGGCGGCTCGCGCCGCCGTCCCTTGTCGACGACCTGAAGGATGCGATCACCCCTGCGATGAAGCGTCTGCGGCGGCAGGGCACGGACGTGCTCGAGCTCCTCCTGGCTGTCCGGAAGCCGTCGCGCGATCTCGACGAGCGCCTGGTCGGGCAGGACGAACCCGGCTGGCCGGTCCATGCTCCGCGCGGTCTGCTCGCGCCAGTCCACGAGCTCACGCGCCACGGCGCGCGGAAGCGGCCCGAGGCGGCTGAGGCGGGGTAGGCGCTCGTAGACGCGCTCCGGGTCGCGCTCGTCGCTCGCCTCCTCCAGCACGCGGCACTCCTCGCGGGCCCACTCGAGTCGCCCGCGCTCGGCCAATCGGGTCTCCAGCGCGTCGCCCAGCGCCAGCAGCATCCGGGCGTCGTCGCGGGCGTAACCGAGTTGCTGCTGCGATAGCGGTCGGCGGTCCCAGCGCGTGAATCCCTCCGCGCCCGGCAGCCGCACGCTCAGCACCTTCCGCACGAGGGACTCGTAGCTCTCCTGATTGCCGAAACCGAGAAAGCCCGCAGCGACCTGTGTGTCGAAGACGTTCCGCACCTGGGTCCTCCAGCTGCGTCGGAGGATTGCCACGTCCTGCCTGCCGGCGTGCATGACCACCTCCACGCCCGGGTCGGCCAGCGCGGCGGCGAGCGGTGCCGGGTCGACCCCGTCCAGCGGGTCGAGCACCTCCGTGCGGACTCCGTCCTCGGCCTCGGGGTCCGGCACGGCGACCTGCGCGAGGCAGAGCAGCGCCTGGTAGCGCCGCTCCGAGACGAACTCGGTGTCGATGGCAAGGCGCCCGTGACGCGCCGCCCGCTCGGCGATCTCAGCGCTCACGGGAGGCGACTCTAGTGCGAGGCAGCCCGCGCCTTCGCGTCGCGCGCGGCGAAGTACTCGGCGCCCTCGACGCTGATCCGCGGCAGGGCCCGCCCCATCCAGCGCGGCAGCCACCAGCAGGTCTCGCCGAGCAGGCTCATGGCGGCCGGGACGAAGAGGCAGCGAACGATCGTGGCGTCGATCGCGATCGCCACCGCCAGCCCGACGCCGAACTGCTTGACGACCGCGTTGCCGCTCAGCACGAAGCTCGAGAACACGCACACCATGATCAGCGCCGCCGAGGTGATCACGCGCCCGGTGGTGGCGAGGCCGTCGATCACCGCCTGGCGCGTGTCCTCCGACACCTCGTGGTGCTCCTCGATCTGGCTGAGCAGGAACACCTCGTAGTCCATAGACAGCCCGAACAGGATCGCGAACATCAGGAGCGGGACGTAGCTCACTATCGCGATGGGTCCGTCGAGGCCGAGCGCGCTGGCGCCGTGCCCCTCCTGGAACACGAACGTGACGACGCCGTAGGCGGCCCCGACAGAGAGGAGGTTGGCGACGGCAGCCTTGAGCGGCAGCACCACCGAGCGGAATGCCAGCAGGAGCAGGATCATGCTGAGCCCGACGACGATGGCGATCATCCGCGGCAGCTTGTCCGCGATGCGCGCGGCCAAGTCGATGTAGCCGGCCGTCTGTCCGCCGACGTAGACCGTCATGTCCTCGCCCTTCGTCGCCTTAGGGATGACGTCATCGCGCAGGTCGTTCACCAGATCCTCGGTCTTCGGGTCCGAGGGGGCGGTGGTGGGTATCGCGGTATAGACGGCCACGGTCCCGTGCTTGTCGACAGTCGCGGGCGACACCGACTTCACGCCCGGCGTCTTCTTGATCGCGTCCTCGAGGTTCGTGAGCTTCGGGTCGGTGGCCGGCGACTCGGCCTGCTTCTTCTGCTGGTCGAGCTTCTGCTGCTGCGACGAGACCTGCTGCTGCGCCTGCTGCGGTGAAGCCCCCTGCGCCTCGAGCGACTGCTGCTGCTGGTCGAGTTGCTTCTGCTGCTGGTCGATCTTGTTGAGCTGGTTCTGGTCCGGCTTGGCGGCCGAGCCGAGCCTCGCGCTCACCAGCAGGGGGCCGTTCGCGCCCGGACCGAAGCCGTCGTCGATCAGGTCGAAAGCCTGGCGCGCCGTGGTGTTCTTGGGCAGCTCGCCGTTGTCCGACGAGCCGAGCTCCAGGTTCAGAACCGGTATCGAGAGGACCGCCAGTATCACCACGCTGGCGACCACGGAGCGCCAGGGGCGGTTCGCCACGCCGCGCGCCCAGCGCGCCCAGCCGTGCGGCCGGTGGTCGTCCGGATGCGTGCGCCCGAGCTTGACCCGCAGGGAGTTGATCCGCAGTCCCAGCGCTCCGAGCAGCGCCGGCAGCAGCGTCGTGGCGGCCAGCACCGCGACGAGCACGGCGACCGCGGAGGTGTAGCCCATCGTTCCCACGAGGGGGATATGGGCCGCGACAAGGGATACCAGCGCGATCACGACCGTTCCGCCCGCGAAGAAGACCGCGCCACCCGCGGTCGCGGTGGAGCGGGCGACCGACTCCTGGACCTCCATCCCGTCGCGCAGCTGGCGCTTGTGGCGCGTGACGATGAACAGCGAGTAGTCGATCCCGACGCCGAGCCCGATCATGGTGGCGAGCGTGGGCGTCACGCTCGGCACGTCGACGACGTGGCCCAACAGCTTGATGGTCGAAAGTGCGACGACGAGGCCGAAGAGCGCCGTCACGAGCGGCAGGGCCATCGCCGTGGCGGTCCCGAACGCGAACAGGAGGATCACGACCGCGGCCGCCAGGCCGATGGCCTCGCTGCTCTCGGTGTCGGTCCTCGAGACGGCCTTTCCCAGGTAGCCGCCCGTGGCCACCGTCAACCCGGCGTCGCGGGCCGGCTGCTCCCCGTCGATGATCTTGTTGGCGTCGTCGTCGCTGAGGTCGGCCGGTCCCTCCTTGAGGGTCACCGAGATGTAGCCGATCTTCTTGTCCTTGCTGAGCGCCGCGGAGCCCTCCTGGCTGAGCGGGCTGATCGCCTTGCTCACGCCGGACGTCTTCTTCAGCGAGCTGACCGTGTCGTCGACGGCCGGCTTGTTCTTCGAGTCGTCGAGGGTCCCGCTCTTCGTCTTCAGCACCACCGGGTTGGTGCCGTAGGCCTGACTCGGCAGGTTGTCCTGGAGGAGGTCCTGGGCCTTCGTCGAGCCCGTGCCGGGGAGCGTGAGGTTGTCGCTCGTCTGCTCGCCCGCCGCCTTGCCCGCCAGGGCCACGCCGACCGCCAGCACGATCCACGCGACGATCACGGTCCAGTGATGCCGCGAACAGAAACGCCCGAGGGAGTAGAGGGGCCCAGTCAAGCGTCTGCCCTCTGGGCGACCCTAGACCGTGGCTGCGGGCCGCGCAAGCTGCCGACATACTCCCGCCGATGCTCGTGGGTGCCGCTATTGCGATGACCGCTCTCGCGCCCGCGGTCCCCGCGTCCACGGAGACCGTGGGCCACTCGGTCCAGGGCCGCCCGATCCGCCCGGTGCGGGTCGGGGACCCGCGCGCCAGGCGCAAGGTGCTGGTGGTCGGGGAGATCCACGGCAACGAGCTCGCCGGGCGGGCCGTGACCCGGAGGCTCCGCCGTGCTCCTCCGCCGCGCGGGGTGGAGCTCTGGATCGTCGACGACCTCAATCCCGACGGCGCCGCGGCGCGGACGCGCCAGAACGCGCACGGCGTCGACCTCAACCGCAACTTCCCCTACCGCTGGCGCGCGATGGGGAGTCCCTCCAGTACCTATTACTCGGGGCCGCGGCCCCTGTCCGAGCCGGAGTCGGCGGCCGCAGCCGGCCTCATCGCGCGGATTAAGCCGCGGGTGACCATCTGGTACCACCAGCACATGCGGCTTGTCACGAAGTCGGGCGGCGACCCCAAGCTCGAGCGACTCTACGCCCGCCGGTCCGGCCTGCCGCACAGGAAGCTCGCATTCATCCCCGGCACGGCGACGGGCTGGCAGAACCACAGCTTCCCTGGGTCCACCGCCTTCGTGGTCGAGCTGCCCGCGGGCAGACTCTCCGCCAGAGGCGTGCGCCGCCACGCGGGTGCGGTCACCGCCGTCGCGCGCGCGATCGCCCCACCGCGAGTGAGGCAGCGCCCCATCCCCTTCGGCAGCAAGCGAAAGAGGGAGACGGTCGCCTACGCACGCCGCCACTACGGGATCGACGACTGGCGATTGCGGCAACCACGCGTGATCGTGGAGCACTACACCGCCAACGACAGCTTCGGCGCCACCTACAACACGTTCGCTCCCGACCGCCCCGACTCGGAGCTCGGGGAGCTGCCGGGCGTGTGCTCTCACTACGTGATCGACCGCAACGGCGTCGTCTACCAGCTCGTCTCGACCCGGATCATGTGCCGGCACACGGTCGGGCTCAACTGGGCTGCGATCGGGATCGAGCACGTGGGCCGGAGCGACGGCCAGGTGATGCGGAACCGCCGGCAGCGGCGCAGCTCCTTGCGCCTCACCCGATGGCTGCAGGGCCGATACCGGATCAGGACCCGCAACGTGATCGGGCACAACGAGAGCCTCTCGAGCCCGTACCACCGCGAGCGCGTCAGGAGGCTGCGCCACCAGACGCACGGCGACTTCCGCGGCGTCACGATGCGCCGCTACCGCAGGCTGCTCGGCGGCCTGCCGGCGCCGTCGAGCGTGCGCTAGCGGCGGCGCCAGGGCCCTTCGCGGGCCAGGAGCACCACGGCGTCAGCAAGCGCGCTCCACAGGTGGCCGGCCGGCCCGGTGACGAGCCACGCCTGCAGCCTCTCCGCTCCGCTGCGGCCGATGGCGCCCATCGACGCCACGCTATCGTCAGCCGCCGATGGCCAGCGCTGTGAAGACGACCACAACGGAGCTTGACGACTCGCGCGTGCGCGTAGCCGTAGAAGTGCCGACGGAGGCGCTCGAGCGCGAGCTCCACGCGGCCGCCGGCGCGATCGGCGGCGAGATGCGCGTTCCGGGGTTTCGCAAGGGCAAGGTCCCGCCACAGGTCGTCATCCGTCAGGTCGGCCGCGATGCCGTGCTCGACGAGGCGGTGCGGCGGGGCCTGCCGAGCTGGTACGAGCAGGCGGTCGTGGAGGCGGGGATCGCGACGGTTGGAAGCCCCAAGGTGGACCTCGACGAGCTGCCGCAGAAGGGAGCGCCGCTCGAGTTCACGATCGAAGTCGGAGTGCGGCCCCGCGCCGCCCTCGGCGACTGGAAGGGCCTGGAGGTCGG
>DATFQM010000053.1:0-28330 GCA_035264265.1 Thermoleophilaceae bacterium | reverse complement strand
GTAGAGACGCCGTACATCTCCCAGTCCCATCGGAGGCTCGCCCCGGGCACCAGCTTCCCGCTGCTTCCCGTGAACCAGAACCTGGTCGTGATGGCGGGATCGATTAAGGCCTGGAACACCTCGCCGGGAGGCCTACGGATGAGCATTCCCACCTTCACCGACGGTATCTGCGTGAGCCGGAGGTCGTCCACGGACATGGTCCATGCACCCTTTCTGCGGGGGAGATGCCCCGCGGTTAACTGTCGACATGCAGCCGTTTGGCTGCCTTAACTATAGGCAGCCAGCGAGCTGCATGTCAACAGGGGTCCGGGAAAGGCCCTGCCAGCTGCCAGCCCCCTCTAGCGTCCCTTCCACTCCGGCCTGCGCTTGTCCGCGAACGCTCGTACGCCCTCGCGGAAGTCCTCCGAGCGGAAGCAGGACTCGCGCAGCTCCAGCAGCTCGTGCTTGACCTCCTCGGGCAGCGCTGACGGCAGCTCGCGCAGCGTGCGGATGATGCGCTTGTTGCCGGCGAGGGCGAGCGGGGCATTCCCGGCAATCTCGCCGGCCAGGTCGAGGACGCGCTCGTCGAGCTCGTCGGGCTCGACCACGGCGTTGACCAGGCCCATGCGTTCGGCTCGGTCCGCGTCCACGCTTCTGCCGACGTAGAACAGCTCGGCGGTGTTCGCCGGACCGCACGCGTCCAGGAACTTCCTGAGCCCGGTGTGCGAGTAGATCAGCCCCAGCTTTGCGGGCGGCATCCCCAGCTTGACGCCGCGCGCGGCCAGCCGCAGGTCGCAGGTCAGGGCGAGCTCCAGGCCGCCTCCGATGGCGTGCCCGTTGACCTGGGCCAGCACGGGGTAGGGGTAGGCCTCGAGCGCCTCGATCGCCGCGTGGAAGGGATGCGCCACCAACCTCTGGGCGGCCTCCTCGAACTCGCGCCCTTCGAGGTTGCCGATGTCGTAACCGGCCGAGAAGACCGCGCCTGATCCCGCTATCACCAGGCAGCGCGCCTCGAGCCGGCGGGCTGCGTCGGCCATCGCGTCGAGCAGGTCATGGTCGAGCGCGCCGCGGCGTTCGGGATTCGAGATCGTCAGCCGCGCGACCCCATCGGCGGGCTCGTCGAACAGGAGCTTGCCTGAGGCGAGCTCGGTCACTCGAGGACCACCAACGTGTCGCCCTCCGAGACCGACTGGCCCTCCTCGCAGTTGATCTCCTTCACCACGCCCTCGTCCTCCGCCTCGACCGGCATCTCCATCTTCATCGACTCGAGGATCACGAGGGTGTCTCCCTCCTCCACGTTCTGGCCGATCTCGCACTCGATCTTCCAGACTGTGCCGGTGATGTGAGCTTCGACCTCTGGCAACGCTTCCTCCTGGTCCCGAGTCGGGGTCGCGGCACGATACCTTCCGCGCCCACGTGATCCTCGCGGTCGATCAGGGCACGACCGTGACCCACGGCATCGTGTTCGACGACCGCGGCCGACCGACGGGAAGCGCCTATCGGGAGTTTCGCCAGCGCTTTCCGCAGCCCGGCTGGGTCGAGCACGACGCGAATGAGATCTGGAACGTCACTCGCGCCGTCGCGCACGAGGCGCTGGACGCCGCCGGGACGGACGGCCGCGGACTCGCCGGCATCGGCATCACGAACCAGCGTGAGACCGTGGTCACCTGGGAGCCGATGTCCGGCGAGCCGCTCCACCGTGCGCTCGTCTGGCAGGACCGCCGCACCGCAGCCCGCTGCGACGAGCTGCGTGAAGACGGCAAGGAGCCGCTGTTCCGCGAGCGAACGGGCCGCTGTTCCGCGAGCGAACGGGGCTCGTGCTCGATCCCTACTTCTCGGGCACCACGATGGAGTGGCTCGTCAGCGAGGCGGGGCTGGACGCGAGCGCGGCATTCGGGACGATCGACTCGTGGCTCGTGTTCAAGCTGACGGGCCGGCACATGACGGACTACTCCAACGCGTCCCGGACACTCCTGTTCGACATCCGGAGGCTCTCCTGGGACCGGGAGCTTTGCGAGCTCCTGTCGGTCGCGGCGGACTCGCTGCCCGACCCGCTGCCGAGCGCCCACGTCTACGGCGAGACCTCGGAGTTCGGCGACCGGGTGCCGGTGGCCGGAATCGCCGGCGATCAGCAGGCCGACCTCTACGGGCAGGCCTGCCACGATCCCGGGCTGGGGAAGAACGCCTACGGGACCGGGAGCTTCGTGCTGGAGAACGCGGGAGGAGAGGCACCTGCGGCGCCCGCGAGCTTGCTGACCACGGTGGCCCGGGGAGTACAGGAGCGTGTGGACTATGCGCTGGAGGCGGCGATCTTCATAACCGGCGCGGCTGTGCAGTGGCTGCGGGTCGCCCCAGGGATCATCGATGCGCCCGAGGAGACCGAGGAGCTCGCGCGGTCCCTGGACTCCAACGACGGCGTCTACCTGGTCCCCGCCTTTCAAGGGTCTCGGCTCTCCCCACTGGGACCCCTACGCGCGCGGAACGATCGTCGGTCTCACCCGGGGCGCCGGCAGGGCGCATCTGGCGCGGGCGGCTCTCGAGTCGATCGCGTACCAGACCGTCGACGCCGTGCGAGCGATGGAAGGCGCGAGCGGGGTACCCCTCGAGGAGCTGAAGGCGGACGGCGGGGCTGTGAGCAACTCTTGGCTCATGCGCTTCCAGGCCGACATGCTCGGTGTGCCGATGGTGGTGCCGGAGGTCTCCCAGACGACGGCGCTCGGTGCGGCCTACCTCGCGGGAGTGGCCACCCTCGCGGGGGTGGCCACCGAGCTGTGGACCGAGGACGACGTCCGGGCCATGTTGGCGACAGGCGGCCAGCTACGAGCCGACCATGTCGGAAGACCTTCGCGAGGAGCTGTTGGCCGGCTGGCGCCGCGCCTTGGAGCACGCACGCGATTGGGCACGCAAGTAACTCTGGCCGCAGCCTCGGGTAGCAACAACCAGATGAAGGAACAGCTCTACAAGGACCCCCGCCCGGCCGAGTACTTCACGCGCTTCCACGAGCGCGCGCGCCGCCGCGGGCCGGACTGGGTCTACGACCTCGCCCGGCTGGTGCTCACCCCTTACGTCCTCCTGTTCTTCAGGGCCCGCTGCATCGACTCGCACAACGTCCCCGCCGAGGGGGCGGCGATCGTGGCGCCCAACCATTTCTCCTTCCTGGATCACTTCTTCGTGGCCGTCTACCTGCGTCGCAAGGTCCGTTTCATGGCCAAGTCGCAGCTCTTCAAGCGACCGATGCAGTTCGTCTACAGGCACGGCGGCGTGTTCCCGGTCCGGCGCGGGCACCACGACGAGGAGGCCTTCAAGACGGCGCACACGGTCCTCGGCCATGGGGACCTGGTCGTCATGTACGCGGAGGCCGGGCGGTCACGGAGCCGAAGGCTCGGCAAGCCCCGCCACGGGCTGGGACGCCTGGCCCTGGAGTCGGGCGTGCCCGTGATACCCACGGCGATCGCCGGCTCCGAGAGCGCCCGCGACTGGAGGCGCCTCCGCTTCCCCAAGGTCACGATCCACTACGGCAAGCCGGTCCGCTTCGAGCGGGTGGAGCACCCCACCAAGGAGCAGGCTCAGGCGACCTCCGAGGTGGTCTTCCAGGAGGTCCGGCGGCTGCACACGGCGCTCCGCCGCGACGGCCGCCGCGGTGCCGTCAAGGCAGCCCGCACCGCCCGCCGCACGGCCGAGGCGGCGGGCCGCCGCCCCGCGGTTCGCTGAGCTCGGTCTGCCACGAGCCGGGTCCTAGCGCGGCTCCGAGGCCCGCTCGGGCCGGGTCCTCAGACTGGCGGCCCGACCCGGTTCCGCAGTACGCCGATCCCCTCTACCTCGAGCTCGACCTCGTCGCCCGGCTGGAGCCAGCGCCCATCGCCGTGCTCGAGGATGCAGCCGCCGCCGACCGTCCCCGAGCCGATCACGTCGCCCGCCTGGAGGCCAGGCGTGTTGCGGGCGGCAGCTTCCAGCACCTCCTCCCAGGGCCAGTGCATCGCGCCGGTCCGCGTATCGGTGCGCAGCTCGCCGTTCACTCGCGCGAGCGCGCGCATGTCGAGGTCGGCGGGGAGCTCGTCCGGGGACACGAGCTCCGGTCCGAGCGAGGTCGCGAAGTCCTTCCCCTTCGCCGGACCCAGCCCGACCGACATCTCCCTGAGCTGCAGGTCGCGGGCCGACCAGTCGTTCATGATCGTGAAGCCCTCGATGCCGCCGCCGGCGCCCACCACCGCCCCGAGCTCGAGCTCGTAGTCGAGCATCTGGGTGTCGGCCGGCCGGGGGATCACGTCCCCGTCGCGGTAGACCGCGGCCGGGTTCGAGAAGTAGAAGACCGGAATCTCGTACCACGCCTGTGGAACGTCGCCGCGGGCGTTCCGGACGTGCTCCTCGAAGGCGAAGAAGTCGCGGACCGAGGGGGGTTGCCGCTCCGGGTAGGGGCGCCTCACCGCTGGAAGAGGGTCGAGAGCACCACCTCGGTGACGGTGCGATCGACGCCGTCGACCTTCCTTATCCGCTCCAGCGCCAGCTCCAAGTCGCGAGTGTCCTCCGCCATCACGTGAAGGAGTGCGCTGGCCTCGCCCGCGACCGTGTGGGCGGAGACCACGGCCGGCTCCTCCTTGACGGCGCGCTTGATCGCCTCGCCCGGCATGCGGCCGTCGCAAAAGAGGTCCACGAAGGCCTCGGTGTGCCACCCGAACGCGGCCGGGTCGACGACCGCCGTATAGCCGCGAATGACGCCCTCGTCCTCCAGCCGGTCCACCCGGCGCTTGACCGCGGGCGCCGACAGATGCACGTGCTTCCCGATGTCCTTGAACGAGCGGCGGGCGTTCTCGCGCAGAAGCGTAACGATCTTACGGTCTACGGCGTCCACGGGCGCGTAGGAAGTAGCTGAATTGCAACGAATAGCCGTTGAATCGGCGCACAGGCAATAGAAACATTAGCTTGCAAGCGGACGAAGGAGGAGGATGGCCACAGAGCAGCTTGCCCCGCGGCCCGCGGCAGTCACCGACGTGGACCGAATGCCCGTCCACGGGATAGACCACCTGGAGCTCTATGTCGGCAACGCTGGTCAGGCCGCCTTCTTCTTCACCCGCGCCTTCGGCTTCACCGAGACGGCCTACAGCGGGCTCGAGACCGGCAGGCGCGATCGCGTCTCGCACGTGCTCGAGCAGGGACGCATCCGGCTGGTGCTGACCGGAACGCTCTCCGGGGGCGACGAGATCGGTGAGCATCACAAGCGCCACGGCGACGGCGTGCACAAGATCGCCCTCAGCGTCCCCGACGCCAACGCCGCGTACTGGCACGCGGTCGAGCACGGCGCCCGCGGCGTCATGACGCCGCACTGGGCCGAGGACGACCAGGGCGCGCCGGTGGGTCTCTCGTCGGTAGCCACCTACGGCGAGACGGTGCACCTCTTCGTGCAGCGAAACGGCTACGCGGGAGCCTTCCTGCCTGGCTTCGAGGCTCGCGGCGCGAGGAGGGCGGAGGGCCTGTTCGCCGGGATCGACCACGTGGTCGGCAACGTGGAGCTCGGCCACATGCAGGAGTGGGTCGGCTACTACGAGCGCGTCTTCGGCATGACGGAGCTGATCCACTTCTCCGACGAGGCCATTTCGACCGAGTACTCAGCGCTGATGTCCAAGGTCGTGACGGACGGCAGCGGAAGGCTCAAGTTTCCGATCAACGAGCCGGCGCAGGGCAAGCGCAAGTCGCAGATCGACGAGTACCTGGAGTACTACCGGGGCGCGGGCGTGCAGCACGTGGCCCTGTCGACGCGGGACATCGTCGGCGCCGTGGCGGAGCTGCGAGAGCGGGGCGTGGAGTTCCTCGCGATCCCTGAGGCCTACTACGAGGAGGTCTCCGAGCGGATCGGCGAGATCGAGCAGGACCTGGCCGACCTACGGCGCTTGGGCATCCTCGTCGACCGCGACGACGAGGGCTACCTGCTGCAGATCTTCACGAAGCCGCTGGGCGACCGGCCGACGCTGTTCTTCGAGATCATCGAGCGCCACGGCTCGCGCGGCTTCGGGGAGGGCAACTTCAAGGCCCTGTTCGAAGCGCTCGAGCGCGAGCAGGAAAGGAGAGGAAACCTGTGAGATACGAGCGCCGGGGCGAGGTCCCCGCCAAGCGCCACGTGGCCGTCCGCCAGCCAGGGGGCAACGGTCGGGGTCAGCTGCTGACGGAGGAGGTCATGGGCTACGAGGGCTTCTCCGGCAACGAGACGATCCTCTACCACCTGCACTCGCCCTGCCGCTTGGACTCCGTCGGCGACTTCAGGCCGATCGTCCGCGACGAGTGGGTCCCCGAAGCGCACGTGCACCGGCTGGCCGATACTAATCCCGTCGAGCCGGGAGGCGACCCTCTGACCGGGCGCCGTCTGCTCATGTTCAACGGCGACCTGGAGGTGTCGGTCTGCAAGCCCGACGAGCAGCCCGAGGGCTTCTACCGCAACGGTGAAGGCGACGAGGTCATCTATGTCCACCGCGGCGGGGGCGTGCTCCGCACGATTTTCGGAATGGTCCCCTTTCGGCCCAAGGACTACATCGTCATCCCGCGCGGGACCACTCACACCTTCGAGCTCGACGAGGACGAGCAGGTATGGCTCAGCTTCCACACGCCGGGCGAGATCGAGACGCCGGGGCGCTACCGCAACCGCTACGGCCAGCTGCTCGAGCACGCACCCTTCTCGCAGCGGGACTTCCATCCCCCGTCCGGGCTCGAGACCCGGGACGAGAGCGGCGAGTACTCCCTCACCGTGCGGGTGCGCGGCGGCTATCAGCACTATTTGCTCGACAGGCATCCCTTCGACGTGGTCGGCTGGGACGGGTACGTCTGGCCCTACACGTTCAACGCCGACGACTTCGAGCCCCGGGCCGGCCGCTTCCACCTGCCGCCCCCGAGTCATCAGACCTTCCAGGGGCGAAACTTCGTGATCTGCACCTTCGCCCCGCGAATGCTCGACTGGGACCCCCAGGCCGTCCCCATCCCCTACCACCACTCGAACATCCAGTCCGAGGAGGTCATGTTCTACGCGGAAGGCGACTACGCGGCTCGCAAGGGAGTCGATGTGGGATGCATCACCCTGCACCCCTCCGGTCTGCCCCATGGCCCGCAGCCGGGAGCCGTCGAGAAGGCGCTCGGGGCCAAGCGCACGGACGAGCTGGCAGTAATGTGGGACACCTTCCGGCCGCTCCGGCTGGCGTCGCTCTGGCGTGAAGTCGACAAGCCCGAGTACGCCCTGTCCTGGAACCCGGACAAGTCGCGGGTGGAGGCCTGATGTTCGAGGAGGCACAGCTCTACTCCCCGGTGACCCGGGGCGAGGAGGGCGTCGTCGTCCATCTCCGTGCCGACCACCCCGGCGCCACCGACCCCGACTACCGTGCCCGCCGGGCCGAGATCGCCGAGGCGGCGCTCGAATGGACGCCCGGGACTCCGGCGCCGACGATCGTCTACACCGAGGAGGAGCAGAACGTCTGGCGCACGGTCACCCGCGAGCTCGCCCCCAAGTACGAGCGCTACGCGTGCCGGGCCTTCCGCGAGGCCTACGCCGCCCTCGGGCTGCCGCACGGCCGGATCCCGCAGCTCGAGGAGGTCAGCGCCAGCCTCGAGCCGCTGACCGGCTACCGCTACGTGCCCGCCGCCGGGCTCGTCCCGCTCGGGGAGTTCTACGGCTCGCTGGCCGACCGCGTCTTCCACTCCACCCAGTACATTCGCCACCCCGCGGCTCCGCTGTACACGCCGGAACCCGACCTGATCCACGAGGTGATCGGCCACGGCAACCTGCTCGCATCGCCCGAGTTCGCCGAGCTCAACCTGCTCGCCGGGCAGGCGGCCCGCCGCTGTGAGACGGAGGCGGCGCTCAAGTTCCTCGCCGACGTCTTCTGGTTCACGATCGAGTTCGGCGTGCTCTACGAGGACGGCGAGCTACAGGCCTACGGGGCCGGCATCCTGTCGAGCTATGGCGAGATCGAGGAGTTCCGGTCGATGGAGATAAGGCCGATCGACTTCCTCGAGATGGGCACGCTGGAGTACGACATCACGCGCTACCAGCCCGTGCTCTACTCGGCCGAATCGATGACTCACCTGGTGCAGGAGCTCGGCTCCTTCTTCGCCGGCTTCGACGACGAAACCCCGGATCGGCTGAAGGCGGATGACGCGATGAGCGCATAATCGCCGGGCGACCGGGAAGCTGGGAAAGCGATGACCCACCATTCTCACGACGAACCGCTCGCGGGCAGGCGCGCCGCGGTCATGGTCGGGCCGATGTTCGAGGACAGCGAAGCCCTGTACCCGCTCTACCGCCTGCGGGAGGCCGGAGCGGCGGTGGGAGTGATCGGGGTCGAGGCCGGCGCCACGGTCAAGGGCAAGAAGGGACACGAGCTGGAGGTCGAGCAGGCGGCCGACGACCTGGTCGCCGAGGACCTCGACCTGCTGGTGATCGCCGGCGGCTACGGGCCGGACAAGCTGCGCTTGGACGAGGGCGTGCTGCGGCTGGTCCGAGAGTTGAGCGAGCGCGGGAAGCCGGTGGCGTTCATCTGCCACGCCGGCTGGGTGCCCGCCTCCGCCGGCATCGTGGCGGGCCGGCGGGTGACCTCCTATCCCTCGATCGCCGACGACCTGCGCAACGCCGGGGCGGAGTGGGAGGACTCCGAGGTGGTCGTGGACGGCAACCTGATCTCCTCGCGGCGGCCGGACGACCTGCCCGCATTCATGCGCGCGACGATCGAGGTCGCCGCCCAGGCCGGCGCCCCGGCTTAGGTACTCCAGCAAGCCGGTCGGGTCGCGTTAGCCTGCCCGCGATGGCCTCCAAGATCTTCGCGCCGGGCCTGCTCGACGGCCAGGTGGCGATCGTGAGCGGAGGCGGCAGCGGGCTCGGCCGCGCCTCTGCCCTGGAGCTCGCCTCGTGCGGGGCCACCGTTGTCGTCTGCGGGCGTCGCCGGGAGCCGCTGGAGGAGACCGTTGCGCGGGCGGAGGACGGGCGCTGCGAGGCGGCCCCGTGCGACATCCGCGAGGAGGACCAGGTTCACTCGCTGGTCGACGGCGTGCTCGAGCGTCACGGGCAGGTGGACCTGCTTGTGAACAACGCCGGCGGCCAGTACATGACGCCCGCCGAGGACATCACGGCCAAGGGCTTCCGGACGGTGATGCGCCTCAACGTCGAGGGCACCTGGCTCATGAGCCACGCGGTGGCGACGAGGGCGATGATCCCCGAGAGGCGAGGCGGCAAGATCGTGAACGTCACGCTCTCGCCCCATCAAGGGCTGCCCGGGATGGCCCATGCTTCGGCCGCCCGCGCGGCGGTCGAGAACCTCACACGGGTGCTTTCGATCGAGTGGGCGCGCTTCAACGTCCGGCTCACGGCGCTGGCGGCCGGCCACTTCGACACCGAGACGCTCCGCACCAAGTATCCCCGGCCCCTAGTGGAAGGCGTGGCGACCACGGTCCCACTCGGCCGCCTGGGGACGGAGGAGGAGTTCGCGTGGCTCGTGGCGTTCGTGGCGTCGCCGGGTGGCGACTACCTCTCAGGGGCCGTGCTCACGATCGACGGAGCCCGCGACAACTGGCTCGGGTCCTGGCCTCCGGGAAGCCTCACCGACGAGCGGGGCAGGCCGCTGGCCGAGGAGCGCAGGCCGGAGGCGTGACGCCCCGCCGCCGGTGCGAGCGGCCCCCCGGGAGGGCGCTCTCCTCACGTGGTCATTCCACCGAACTGGCCGCCGGTGACGTTCAGTACCTGGCCGTGGACGTAGTTGGACCAGGGCGAGCACAGGAAGAAGACCGGGCCCGCGGCCTCGGCAGGCGACGCGGGACGTCCCAGCGGGATGATCGCCGACGCCATCGCGCGCATCTGCTCCGGAATGCCCAGCGCGATCTCCTCGCTGTCCTTCTTGAAGGTGCCCCCCTCCTCCTTTGGCGCCGTCAGCCTCGTCTCGACGAACCCGAAGGCAACCGCATTCACGTTGATCTTGAACTGGCCCCACTCCTTGGCCAGCGTCTTGGTCAGGCCGACGATGCCCGCCTTGCCCGCCGAGTAGTTCGCCTGCCCGGCATTGCCCATCGTCCCCGAGATCGAGGTGACGTTCACCACCTTGCGGAAGACCTCGCGGCCCTCGTCGCGCTCCTTCTTGGCGGGCTCGCGCAGGTGCGGCGCCGCCGCCCGGAGCACTCGGAACGGCACGATCGTGTGGATGTCGAGCATCGCCTGGAACTGGTCGTTCGTCATCTTGTGGATCGGCCCGTCCCAGGTGTAGCCGGCATTGTTCACGACGATGTCGACCTGTCCGAAGGCTTCCGCGGCGGTCTCGATCAGCCGCTCGCAGACGCCCTCCTTGGTCAGGTCGCCGGCGAACGCCACCGTCTCGCCCTGGACCTCGTAGGACGCCTCCTCGGCCATGTCGCCGTCGAGGTCGTTGATGAGGACCTTCGCCCCCTGCTCGGCGAGCGCCTCGGCCGTCGCGCGACCGATCCCGCGCGCCGATCCCGTGACGATCGCCGCCTTGCCGTCCAGAACTCCCACCTGATCCACTCCTTGTCCGATTGGCGCGCGGCATCATGACGCCTCCTACCGCCGCATGCGGCGGCGCGCCCACCGGTTACCGCGCCCGGCCGGGCGCGGTCCGCGCCGGCGAGCGCACGGCCCGCGAGATCGTTCAAAGCCCTGAGAGCCACCTCCCCGACACCTGGGCGCTCTGAGGCCCGTATACCGGGCCTGAGAGAGCCCAGGTCGGCCTGCCATCCCGCGGCGCCGGCGGCGGCGGGCCGCGCGGCAGAGGACGCCCACAGCGCGGGAGGCTCAGGCGGTCGCGACCTCTGCGGCGCTCTCGAGACCGAGCTCGCGGATGGCGGTCTCGCGCATCTTGAACTTCTGAACCTTCCCGGTGACCGTCATCGGGAATTCGTCGACGAAGCGGATGTAGCGCGGCACCTTCGTGTGGGCGATCTTCCCGCGGCAGAAGTCCCGGATCGAATCCTCGCTCGGCTGCGAGCCCTCGCGAGCGACCATCCATGCCATCAGCTCCTCGCCGTGGCGCTCGTCCGGGACGCCGATCACCTGCACGTCGGCCACATCCGGATGCTGGTAGAGGAACTCCTCTATCTCGCGCGGGTAGAGGTTCTCGCCGCCGCGGATGATCATGTCCTTTATGCGGCCGACGATGCGCACGTAGCCATCATCGTCCATGGTCGCGAGGTCCCCCGTGTGCATCCAACCGGCCGAGTCGACCGCCTCGCTGGTCCGCTCCGCGTCGTCCCAGTAGCCCAGCATGACCAGGTAGCCGCGGGTGCGGAACTCCCCGGGCTCGCCGCGGGGGACGGTCCGGTCGGTGACCGGGTCGACGACCTTGATCTCGGTGTGGGGCATGGCCTGGCCCACGGTGCCGCAGCGGTGCTCGAGGGTGTCGTCGCGGCGGACCATGGTCGAGGCCGGCGAGGTCTCGGTCATGCCGAAGGCGATGGTCATCTCCCCGATGCCCATTTCAGAGCCCACGCTTCGCATGACCTCGATCGGACAGGGCGAGCCGGCCATGATGCCGGTGCGCAGGCTCGAGAGGTCGAACTCTCGGAAGCGCGGATGCTCGAGCTCGGCGATGAACATCGTCGGCACCCCATAGAGGCTGGTGCAGCGCTCCTCCGCCACGGCCTCGAGCGTCGCCAGCGGATCGAAGGCGGCCTCCGGGTAGACCATGCAGGCGCCGCTCACGCTGCAGGCCAGGTTCCCCAGCACCATGCCGAAGCAGTGGTAGAGGGGCACCGGGATGCAAACGCGGTCAGCCTCGGTGTAGCCGAGGATGGCGCCCTGGAGTACTGCGTTGTTCAGGATGTTGTGGTGGGCGAGCGTGGCGCCCTTCGGGCTACCCGTGGTGCCGCTCGTGTACTGGATGTTGATCGGGTCGTCGAAGTCCAGCTCGTCCATGCGCGCCCGGAGCTCATCCTCGCCTGGCCCGCCCTCACCGGCGGCAAGCGCGGCCCAGTCGGGCGAGTCGAGGAAGACCGCCCGCTCGAGCGTGGGCAGCCCGCCGCGTACTTCTTCGACCATGGCGCGGTAGTCCGAGCCCTTGAACTCGGGAGCGGCAACCAGCACGCGGCAGCCCGACTGGCCCAGCGCGTACCCGAGCTCGGATGTCCGGTAGGCGGGGTTCACGTTCACGAGGATCACGCCGAGCTTCGCCGTCGCGTATTGCACGAGCGCCCACTCGTACCGGTTGGGGCTCCACACCCCGAGGCGGTCGCCCTTGGCGAGGCCGAGCCCCAGCAGCCCGCGGGCCAGCCGGTCGACAGCGGAGTTCAGCTCGGCCCACGTGAAGCGCTCTCCCTGGTGCCGGGAGACGAGCGCTTCGGAATCCGGGACCCTGGAGGCGGTGCGCTCCAGGTTGTGCCCGATCGTCTCGCCCAGTAGCGGGATCTGACCGGTGCCGTGCGCGTAGGACAGCGCCACGACTGGATCCTAGACGGAGCTCATGGAACTCGATTCGAATCGCCGAGCTCCGAACCAGCGACCGCGGCACGCTCCGCCCGCTCACCAACCTCGGCCGCCGCCTCCTGGATGGCGGCGCGCTGAGCGAGCTTCGCCTCATAGGCGTCGCCCGTCGTTCCGCCAACCGCGTCCCGGAAGCGCTCCTTGAAGCGCTCGGTGCGCCGCTCGGGAGCGAAGCGTTCTTCTGCCTTCGCCTGCTTGCGCGGGTTCCGCTCCCCGTAGAAGCGCCTCGCCCACGGAGAGCGCGGCTTGCCGACCCGCGCGCCGCCGTAGGCCGCGATCGGGAGGACGAAGACCCCGACCGCGCCGTGCAGCACGCGCTGCTTCAGGAAGCAGATGGCCACCAGCGCGAGCTCGAGCACGACGGCCGCAATGCTCGTGATCACCGTCCCCACCGACGCGGTCGTGAAGTCGAGCGGCCGGTAGCCGAGAAGGACAAGCCCCATCGCCGCCACCGAGATGACGGCGGCGTCGATCGAGCTGCGGCCCTCCTCGGCCCAGTAGACGTCGTCGAGGTGTACCCAGAGTGCAAACTCGTCGACGGTGAGTCCCGCTCCGATGCCGAACAGGAGAGCGCAGATCTCGAACCAAGGGTCCTCGCCGAAGAACCAGAAACCGAGGGTGCCGGCCCCGATCATCAGCCAGATGCCGAACACCAGGTGGTGGAGGTGCACGCCGCTGTCGCTGACCACGCTGCCGGGCCACCACGACACACGCGGGCTGCGGATCAGGCGCGTGCTCATCCGGATGAAGCCGAATGAGCCGAGGAAGCCGATGAGCACGAAGAACAGGCCCTCACCCTCGTGCGCGACGATCTGGTCGTTCCAGAAGTCGGAGATGAACGACGCGAAGATGGTCATGACGCCGGAGAGCGTCGCATCCTCCATTCAGTGTCCTTCACCCGAGCCCTCTACGCACCCTACCTGCGCTAGTCGGCGGGCGCCAGATCGCCTCTGGTGCCCCGCCCGTCGGGACGGGGCGGTCTATGGTGCTGCCGTTCGATGGACACGGTGATCGTCGGCGGCGGGACGTTTGGCGCGTCGCTCGCATGGTGGCTCTCGCGGGCGGGAGAGCGGGTGACCTTGGTCGACCAGTTCGAGCCGGGCGATCGGCGCGCGAGCTCGGGTGGCGAGACGCGGCTGTTCCGCTGTTCGCACGGCCACGATGCCGACTACACCGCGATGGCGCGCCGTGCGCAGGCGCTGTGGCGCGAGCTCGAGGCGGAATCGGGTGAGGAGCTCCTCGTGGAGTGCGGCGTGGCGTGGTTCGCCCACCGCGAGGACGGCTGGGAGGCGGCGTCGGCTGGCACCCTGGCAGCGCAGGGCATTCCTTACGAACACCTCGACGTCTCGAGCGCGGCCCGGCTCTATCCGAGCTTTCGCGGCGCCGATCTCGCCTTCGTGCTGCTCGAGCCGGAGGCGGGCGTTCTCCGCGCCCAGCGCGCGGTGCGAGCGCTGGTCGCGCGGGCATGCGCTCGCGGCGCGCGGCTCGTCCGCGGACGGGCCAGCCCGGACGGCGAGGCCGTGGTCCTCCAAGACTCCACCCGGCTGGAGGGTGACGTCGTCGTGTGGGCCCCAGGCGCCTGGCTCGCGCGTCTGTTCGGCGACCTGATCCCGCTCGCGGTCACTGGCCAGGAGGTGCTCTTCCTCGACGGCGGCGAGGCCTGGGGCGCCCCCGGCCTGCCGGCCTGGGTGGACTACGACCGGGCGATGTACGGCACCGCCGACCTGGACGCCCTGGGCGTGAAGGCGGCGCTCGACGTCGAGGCGCCGCCGCTCGATCCCGACGCGCCGCTGCCTGACACGGCCGTCTCCGAGCCGGACGTGCGCGCCTACCTGCGGGACCGCTTCCCCGCCCTCGAGGACGTGCCGCTCGTCGAGGCCCGGTCGTGCCGCTACGAGCTCACGCCCGACACCCATTTCCTCGCGGCGCCGCACCCGGCGCACCCGAGCGTCTGGCTTGTGGGCGGCGGCTCGGGCCACGGGTTCAAGCACGGCCCCGCCATGGCCGAGCAACTCGGGGCCGCGCTCGCCGGCGGAGCGCCGCTGCCGGCTCGCTTCGGGCTCGGCAAGCGGTCGCGCTCCGGGAGCCTGCGCACGGCGGGCTCCGGGCGCGAGACCTGACCGGGGCTCACGGCCCGGGTGGGAAGTGCTCCAGGATCCAGTCCGGGCCGAGCGGCTCCCGCCGGTACGAGCGGCCGACGATCTTGACGTAGTCGCCGGTGCGTGGGTCGATCGGGAGATTGCGCTCTATCGGGTAGTAGTCGTTGTGCTGGCGGATCAGCTCGTTCAGCTCGTCGAAGCGCCAGCCGCGCGCGATCTCCCGCCATTTGCGCGCGAACAGATCGGCGTCCCCCCCGCAGGATTCCCGGAGCTCGCCGTGTGCGCGCTCGAGCGCTGCGCGCTGGTGCGTCAGCGCGTCCTCGATCTCCCTCAGCCGCTGCATGAAGCGCGGAAGTAGCGCCGAGCGGATGTACCGCTCGAGAGCGCCCGGCTCGTACAGGACGTGTCGCGACCTCACCTGACCAATGTAACCCCACCTACAACCCGAGCTGCGCTCCGAGGATCTCCGTTGTCCAGCGACCGGAGCGTCCGATTGAGCTCAGCAGCTCTCCGTTCGGCGTTCGCGTCCGGCCGCAGTACGATGACTTCGTCGGGCGCATGATGAGCAGCCAGGCTATGTCGTCCGGGGCGAACCTGTCGCTGCGGGTCGTCTGCGCCGGGACCACGATGCGGTCGAAGCGCTCGTGCTCGATGAGCCGCGTCAGCGCATGCCGGGGGTGCGGCCGCGCTCGATGCGGGAGTCGATCGGCACCTCGAGCCGGCTGGCGCGCTGCTCGATGGCCTCCAGTAGCGGCATGGCGGTCTCGCATTCCTTCGGGGTGGGGGCTGCCAGCGAGAGCTGCATCGGCACCATGGCGAGATAGGCGGGCACCAGCCTCGCGGACTCGGCACGGGCCAGGCGCAGCGCCGCGTCAAGCGTGGAGCGGGACACGCTCTTGCCGAGGAATGGGAAGAGGATGCGCTCGGGCGAGCGGGCCCGGAGGCCTCGGCGGCGCAGGAGCGGCGCGGCGATCAGCACGAGGGCCGCGATGAGCGCGAGCCCCGCGGCCGTCAGCTCGACCCACGTCACCCTGTGCCCTCCCGAAGCTGGGCGCGGTCGGCCACGATCCGTATGTCCACTCCGGGGACCTTGCGGATCAGCTTTTCGGGCAGCGGTTCACCGAAGCGGCGCCAGCCGCGCGCCGACCGCGGCTCGGCGATCAGGATGTACGTCGTTCCGCGCTCAGACGCCACACGGCCGGTCACTTCGGCCACGTCGTCCCCCTCCTCGACGAGCAGGTTGGCGCCGAGCACCGATACGAGCCGCCTGAGTGCCTCGATCTGCTCGCGCTCCTCGCCGCGCCGCTCTTTGCCGGGCTTGGCCACATGCAGCACATCGAACTCGGCGCCCAGCCGTTGCGCTGAGCGCCAGGCACGCCTGACGAGTCGCTGGGACGGCCGCGCGGACGCGAGCGCAAGCACGCGCTCCGCCACCGCCTGCGGCGCCTCGGCGATCAGCTTCTCCTCGCGCGTCCCGCGCGTCTCGGGCACGACGGCTCGCTTGCTCTCGACGTCCTCCGCGACCTGGCGCAGGGCGACCTCGCGGAGCGTGGCCAGGTTCTCGACCCGGAAGAAGTTGTCGAGCGCCGTCTCGATCCGCTCCTGGGGATAGACCTTGCCTTCGCGGAGCCGCTGGATCAGCGCCTCGGGTGTGAGGTCCATCAGCACGACCTCGTCGGCGGATGTGAGTACTCGGTCGGAAAACGTCTCGCGCACCCGTACGCCTGTCATCTCGGCGATCTGGTCATTGAGGCTCTCGAGGTGCTGGACGTTCACCGTCGAGTAGACGTCGATGCCGGCTTCGAGCACGTCGTCGATGTCTTCGTAGCGCTTCTCGTGCTCGAGCCCGGGCGCGTTGGCGTGGGCGAGCTCGTCGATCAGGCATAGCTCGGGCGCGCGGCGGAAGATGGCGGGCAGGTCCATGTCTTCGAGCCGGGTGCCGCCGTAGCCGTGCTGAGTAACCCGGTCAGCACGCCCAGCCACAGGCCCCAGTAGCTGGAGACGAGCAGCACCGCGAGCAGGTAGACGACTCCGGTGGAGACTGCCGGCGCGATCTCGCGGAGGCCATAGTTGGCGCCGGTGATTCGGCCACCGCGGCCAGGGCGACCGCCAGCCCGGCCGCTGGGGAGCCAGGACGATCTCCGCTCATGACCCAGATGGTCGCTCATCGCAGGGCCGCGCCGGCGTCCTACAACCCCGGCTGCTTCCCGAGAGGACTTCCTTCGGCCCGCCGTGCGCCTTCCCGAGCGCCGTCTCGATCCGCTCTTGGGGGTAGGCCTTGCCCTCCGGGAGCCGCTTGGATCCGCGCTTCGGGGCTCCCTTCCGAGCAGTAGAGCGGGTCAGTCGGCGAGGCGGTCGATCTTCGCCGCCAGGACGAAGTCGTTGCGCGTCAGGCCCGATGCGGCGTGGGTCGTGAGCCCAAAGGCCGCCCGCCCCCAGCCCAGCTCGATGTCCGGGTGATGGCCCTCGGCCTCAGCGATCAACGCGACCCGCGCCGTAAAGCCAAAGGCGTCACGGAAGTTCGGAAACGAGAACTCGCGGCGGAGCACGCGGGTTCCCTCGCGCTCCCAAGCCGGCACCTGGGCAGACAGCTCGGCGGCCTCGCGCTCGGGCAGCGGCGGGGTCCCCGGTTCGCAGGCCTCGCAGTGCGCCGTGGCAAGCTCGCTCACACCCCCAGCCTCGCAGGCACGTCGCAGCCTGACAAGGCGCGCGAGAGGGCGTACGCTCCTTCTGGAGGACACGAACCATGCGGTCAGCCGCGCGCTTCTTCGACGATCCGCAGTACCTGCGCACCGTGGTCGCCGAGAAGCCGGCCGCCGAGTCGGGTGAGCAGGCGCGGGGGGCGGCGCGCTTGGCCGGCTGCCGGCCGGGCGCTCGGATCCTGGACGCCGGCTGCGGAAACGGGCGCAATGCCGTGCCACTCGCCGATGCGGGTTACCGCGTGGTGGCGCTCGATCCCTCCGGTCCGCTGCTCAGCGCTGCCCGGCGGCTCGCCCGCGGCGCTCCGCAGCCGCACTTCGTGCGCGGTTCGTACACGACGATGCCGTTCGAGAGCCGGGTGTTCGACGCGGTGGTGTGCCTGGGAAGCTCGCTGGGGTACCTGGGGGAGGATGGGGACCGGGCGGCGCTGCGCGAGCTCCGCCGCGTGCTCGCGCCGGGCGGGCGGCTGGTGATCGAGACCCTTCACCGCGACGAGCTCGGAGAGCGGTTGCGCGAGCATGAGGAGCGGCCGCTGGCGAGCGGCGGCACGCTTTGCGTGGAGCGCCGGTTCGATCCTGCACGCGGCGTGATGGCGGAGACCCAGCGCCTGGGGTACGGCGCCGCGGACGCGCACCCCCGAGCGTACGAGATGCGGGTCTACAGCGGGGACGAGTTGCGCAGGATGCTCGAGGGCGCGGGCTTCGCCGTCATCGGGCGCCACTCGTCTCTCGTCGCGGAGGGCGAGCCGTCCCCCGGAACACCCCTCGTGCTAGTGGCTGAGGCGGACAGCCGCCCGTCGCGCTACTCACTCCTGGGCGAGTAGGTCGATCTTCGCCGCGAGGATGAAGTCGTTGCGGCTGAGGCCGGACGCCGTGTGCGTCCACGTCCTGAACGCGGCACGACCCCACTCCAGCTCGACCTGGGGGTGGTGGCCCTCCGCCTCGGCCAGGAGGCAGATTCGCACGACTAGGCCGAACGCGCCGCTGAAGTCGTCGAACGAGAGCTCGCGCCGCAGAGCCCGGTTGCCTTCGCGCTCCCACGCCGGTACCTGGCCGTCCAGCTCCGCCGCCTCCTCCTCGCTGAGTGGCGGCGTCCCGGGCGGGTATTCGCGGCAATGCTCGGCGGCCAGCCCGGTCACGCCCCAAGCGTAGCCCGCTGAGCCCAGGAGCAGGGGGGCGTATCCGCAGCCACTACGAGGCTCACAGCCCCAGCTGCTTCCCGAGGATCTCCTTCATGATCTCGTCGGTGCCGCCGCCGATCGGGCCCAAGCGGGTGTCGCGGGCGGCTCGTTCCACCTCGTACTCCTTCATGTAGCCGGCCCCGCCGTGGAGCTGTACCGCGTCGTCGGCGACCTCGAACGCGGCGCGCTGCGAGGCCAGCTTGGCCATCGTGACCTCGCGGGTCGCGTCCTGGCCGCCGGCGAACAGGCGTAGGGCGTGGTAGGTGAGGTCGCGGGCTGCCTCGAGCTTGACGGCCATCTCCGCGAGCTTGTGACGCAGCGCCTGGAACTTGCCGATCGGACGGCCGAACGCGGTCCGTTCCTTCAGGTACCCGGCGGAGGTCTCGATCAGGCGCTCCATCGAGCCGACCGCCCCGAGCGCCAGCAGCAGCCGCTCCCACTCGAAGTTGGCCATGATCAGGTAGAAGCCCTGGTTCTCCTCGCCGAGCAGGTTCTCCTCCGGCACGAACACGTCGTTGAACGAGAGCTCGCCGGTGTCCGAGGCGTGCCAGCCGAGCTTCTCGAGCTTCCCGGTCACCTCGTAGCCCTCCATCTCCCTATCGAGGATCAGGAACGACAGTCCCCGGTGGCCCACCTCCTTGGTCGTCTTGACCGCGGTGACGAGGAAGTCGGCGCGCACGCCGTTCGTGATGAATGTTTTGGCTCCATTTACGACGTAGCCGCCGTCGACCCGCTCGGCATGGGTCTTGAGCCCGGCCACGTCGGAGCCGGCGTCCGGCTCGGTGATGCCGAGCGCGGCGATCCTCTCGCCCCGGATGGCGGGTACCAGGTAGCGCTGCTTCTGGTCCTCCGTGCCGAACCTCCAGACAGGCGGAGTGGCGATCCCGACGTGGGCGCCGATTCCGGCGGCGACACCACCGGATCGGCATCGCGACAGCTCCTCCGTCAGGACTGCCTCGTGAACGTAGTCGCCGCCCTCGCCGCCGTACTCCTCGGGGTACTTGAGTCCCAGGAAGCCGAGTTCGGCCATGCGGGTGAAGACCTCATTGGGGAACCAGCGCTCGTCCTCCCACTCCCTGGCGTGCGGCGCCAGCTCCTTCTCCACGAAGCGCCGGATCGACTCGCGCAGCTGTTCGTGCTCGTCGGTGAAGGGCGGGATGGGCCGCCGCGCGGCGGCTTCCGGGAGCCCTCTCTCCGGGAGCGTCACAGCGTCGTGTAGCCGCGACCGGCGTGGTCGAAGCCCAGCAGGTCGCCGCTCGGGTTCTTCCGGTTTCCGTGGTGGTAGGCGCGCACCTCGCGGATCCGCCCGTCGCGGAACTCGAACCACTCGGCGCCACGGTCGAGTCGGCGCTCGCCGGACTTCGGGTCCCGCCAGGTCATGGTCCACTCGATCACCACCCGCTCGCCGTCGTCGATCGCGTCCTCGATGTGCCACTGACCCTCGATCCGGTCGACGGCCATCCGGGCGTGCTCGCCGATCGTGCGAGCGCCCTCGTGGGGCCCGAGCCGCGTGTAGTAGTGGACGGCGTCCTCGGTGAAGTGCTCGGCCACGGCCCCGGCGTCGCCGGTGTTCAGGGCCTCGTAATACGAGCGGACGTGATCCAGAAGCTCGCCCATGTCACGGAATCGTCGCACTGTAAGTGCCGTCGAGCCCGGCTTACGCCTGCACTGCCGGAGGGGCTGGCGCCACGCGACAGCAACGGGCAGCGGCCCCAAAAGAGCGGACAGCGACCGCCCGCCCACCTGTCCTTGCCCGGGCAGGTCCTCAACGCAGCGGCGTCGAGCAGCGCCCCGTCGAGTTCGCGGCGCTCGGGGGGGCCAAGTCCACGAGTGGCGGGTGGCCCACGACCTTCTCGACGCGATGGCTGAGCCCGGCGCTTCCCACTCGGCAGAGCCTACGGCGAGGGAGCTACTTGACGGGAGATCTCGCAGGAGAACGGGGAGCTCGTTCGAAGGATCTATCCCGGACCCGTAGACCCGCGCTCGGGGGATCGAGAGCAGTCCTGATCCGTACTAGCGTCGGTAGGGAGCGATGGCAATGAGCGTCCTTCGACACCCAACCGCAGTCACTGGGATTACGCTGATGGTTCTTCTCGTGGTCAGCTGCGGCGGCGGCGACAAGAAGTCATCACTTACCCACGAGGAGCAGCGAAAGCTGGCCAAGGCCTACTCGACCGCGACGCAGTACTGCATCGCGCAGATCAGGCGGAAGTCTCTCGGCCGGGGGACTGGCGGTGAACTTGGCAAGCTGGCCGAGGCGGTCGACACCGCCATCCAGGAGTACCACGACCATGAGCCCGATGCGAAAGTGCAATTCACGCCGTCCGGATCGAAGCAGACGCTCCGCCAGTACATGCGGCATCTCCAGACCGTTCTCGGCAAGGGCAACTGCGCCCCTGACCAGGCGGAGAAGATCGACAAAGCCCTAGCGGGGGATTGAGTGAACGTGCGTCGCCCGGCCGGTCCCTGGTAAGAAGTCGGTCCACGCTTAGTAGTCGCCACGAGCAAGCCGTCGAGGCCGTGGGGCTCCAGGAGTAGGCGGTGTCGCCGGAAAAAGTCGAGCGTCGCTCTCGGGGATCTTTGTAAGCGCCGCCAGGTCTGGAGTAGGCTCGGTTGGGGAGGTAGGGCGAAACGAGGGGAGGCACTATGGCGTTCATCCTGGCGCACTTTGAGATTGACGATTACGACGCCTGGAAGCGGGAGAGATTCGACCAGGACCCGGCGGGCCGCAAGCAAGTCGCCAAGAACCATGTGATCGCTCGCGGCGTCGATGACCCCAGCCAGGTCTTTGTCCGTGTGGAGTTCGACTCACCAGAGGAAGCCGCGTCTTTCCGCGAGCGCTTGATGGAATCCGGAGCCTTGAAGGGCATCGCAGTGAAGGTCCCTCCGACAGTCGTTGAGGTAGCCGACAGCGCCGAGTACTAACCGGCGATGGGCTGCGGGGGGTGTCTGGACCCTGCAGTCCTCAAAAGGCGTGGGGCTGCGGAGAGCGGTGCCGTAAAGCGTGACTAGATCCGGCGCCGCGCGCGGTTGAAGGCGCCGCGCCTCAGCCCACGAACTGCCCGAAGTGGGTCGCGGCGTCCCGCTAGCGGGGTAGCATGGCTGATGGTTCTCCTAGCGACCAAGTACGAATACCGTAGCTGCAAGCTGAGACAACGACTGGGGATGGCAGATCGACCGGACAGTGACCCAGACCCGGTACTCACGACTCTGTCGACTGACAAACAGCTCGGTATCGCGGTGGCCACAGAGATACACGAGCTTGTGGCGTACCTCTGTAGGAGGGCTACGGAGGCGGGCGGCGGTCGCGTCGTCGGTACGGAGCTCTGCTCAGCGCTCCTCGTGAGTGCCGCCCGCTTGGACGACGAGGACTTGCTACATTCTCTCTATAGATATCGTAGAACCTCGCTGAGGGAGCTTGAGAGACTCCTAAGCAGGCGGTAAGCATGTCCCTAAGAAGCCTGAGGGAGCGTCCTTTCGCCGGCGCGAGGAGAGGATGCTCCGTAGTGGCTCTTGTCGGCATCGGGGTCTATCTACTTCTCACCGCCGGTAAGGGAGTGTCGGCGGGCGGACTCGCAGACGCGATCAGCTGGGAAGCAAGCGGTCACCGTGCAACTGGGCCGCAAATCGTGAGCTGCGGGAAGAACTCCGCAGGGAGCTGGAGATGCACAGCGGAGTACGAGGAAGGGCAACTGGACTACGACATCCTTGTCGACGCAGACAAGTGTTGGTCGTCGCGAGCCAGAGTGAAAAAAGGCGACGACGGTCCGACGGTCTCTCGAAGAGCGGCTCGTGTGCGCCTCATAAGCATTCGGTCGGATGGGTCGGCACGGGCCTTGCCCTGGCCGGCAGGTGCGATCGCACCGAACCCGTCGCCATCAGAGCCTGAGAATCCGATTGGACTCGAGCGCATGCGCAGCTGTATGCCGTAAACGGTTTCGTTCCTACTAGTGGCCGGGGCTCCGTGCTTGCGCCGCGCGTGGTGTTCGTGCGCAGCAACCTCTCGGCGGTAAGAGGTGCATATTCGTCGAGTCTCTAGGCGAACTGCACCTGCCTGGATTCCTCTAGCCCGCTTCCGCGGCGGGCGACCGTGAAGGCGGGCGGTGCGCTGAGTCTGGAGCTTGGCAAGCGAGCCCCGCGACGCCTCGAGGTTCAGGTAGCGGCCGGCGACGCGCTCGGCCATGAAGGGCTAGATCCCGTACGACCTGCCGATCATGTCAAGCATGATCTCGTCCGTGCCGGCGCCGATCCGGTTGAGGCGCATGTCGCGCCAGACGCGCTCCACGCCGTACTCCTTCATGTAGCCCGCGCCGCCGTGGATCTGGATGCACTCATCGGCCACCTCGACCGCCACTCGGGACGCGTGGAGCTTGGCCATCGAGATCTCGCGCACGGGGTACTCGCCGTGCTCGAAGCGCCAGGCGGTCGTGTAGACCATCTGCCGAGCGGCCTCGATCTTGGTCGCCATCTCGGCGAACTTGTGGCGGATCACCTGGAAGCGGCCGATCGGCCGGCCGAAGGCGGTCCGCTCCTTGGCGAACTCGAGCGTGCGATCGAAGCAGCGCTGGGCGCCGGCGACGCAGCCCGCCGCGCCGATCAGCCGCTCCCCCTGGAGCTCCCACATGATGTGGTAGAAGCCCTTCCCCTCCTGCCCCAGGATTGCCTCAGCCGGAACGCGCACGTCTTGGAAGGCGAGGAGGGCGGTGTCGGAGGCGTGCATGCCGAGCTTCTCGAGCTTCTTCTCGCGGATCACGCCCGGGAGGTCCATGTCGACGAGGAAGAGCGAGAAGCCGTCGTAGCCGGCGTCCGGATCGGTCTTGGTGACGAGCACGATGAAGTCGGCCCGGTGGCCGTTCGTGATGTAGGTCTTGGAGCCGTTGATCACGTACTCGTCGCCATCGCGGACGGCCCGGGTCTTCGTCCCGGCCACGTCTGAGCCGGCATCCGGCTCCGTGATGCCGAGGCAGGAGATCTTCTCGCCCTTGATCGCCGGCACGAGGTAGCGCTGCCTCTGCTCCTCGGTGCCGAACAGGAAGATCGGCGGCGTGGCCATGTCGGTGTGCACGGCGACGCCCATGGCCAGCCCGCCCGAGTTCGACTTGGTCATCTCCTCGGCCAGCACGAGGTTGCAGTAATAGTCGCCGCCCTGGCCTCCGTACTCCTCGGGATACGACAGTCCGAGGAAGCCCAGCTCGCCCATCCGTTGGAAGACCCAATTTGGGAAAGTGCTCTCCTCCCACTCCTGCGCGTGAGGCTGGAGCTCCTTCTCGACGAAGGAGCCGATCGACTCGCGGAGCTGGTCGTGCTCCTCGGTGAAGATGAAGTGCCTGCGCCGCGAGGCGTGGTCGGGCCTGAGGACGGTGTCGGTCGTGGCCATTTGGGCGCACGCTAGCGGAGCTCGGGTTGAAAGTAAACAGTAGAACTTCCTACTTTCTGCATTTGGCGGCGCTCACGTCGCTCGCGATCGCGCAGCAGTATCTCCAGCCGCTCGCCGACGGGGCTGATTTCTTCGTCGAGCGTGGAGCCACCCGGCTGGACGTGCTGCTGTTCGCGTTCGGCCTGGTTCTCATACCCCCGCTCGCGCTGCTCTTGGCCGAAGAACTCGTCGGCCTGGTGAGCCGGGGACTGCGGGAGGCGCTCCACCTCGCGTTCGTGGGTGGCCTCGCCGGCCTGATCGCCTGGCAGTTCCTCACGGACCCCGGAAGCCCGGTCTCGCCGCTGCTCGCAGACCTGCTCGCGCTCGCCGTCGGTGGGCTTGCCGCGCTGGCCTACCGTCGCGTGGGCGCGGTGTGCTCCTGGCTCACGGTGCTCTCGCTGGCCCCGTTCGTGGTCCTGGCGCTGTTCCTGGTCTTCTCGCCCGTCCGATCGATCGTCTTCGGAAAAGGACCGCCGGCCCCCGAGCCGCGGGCCTCCTCCGGGGCGCCGCTGGTGATGGTCGTGTTCGACGAGCTCCCGGTGACGTCGTTGATGGACTCGAGGGAGCGGATCGACGCGCGGCCCTTTCCGGGCTTCGCCCGGCTCGCG
The DNA here is from genome assembly GCA_035264265.1 of Thermoleophilaceae bacterium. Classification (GTDB taxonomy): domain Bacteria; phylum Actinomycetota; class Thermoleophilia; order Solirubrobacterales; family Thermoleophilaceae; genus DASXBA01. The sequence continues at coordinate 3,897 of DATFQM010000053.1, read as the reverse complement.
CGGGCGGCGACCTGGTACCGGCACGACGTGACGGTCGCCGACTTCACGCAGCTCGCGGTGCCCTCGCTTCTCACGGGGACACGTGCCCGGCACGACCAGCTCCAGGTGGCCTCGGAGCACCCGCACAACCTGTTCACACTCCTGGGCGGCAGCTACCGCCTGAACGTCTGGGAGTTCAACACCGACCTCTGCGCCGAGCCCGTCTGCCGCGAGCAGCGGGCGGCGCCGTTCGTCCGGCGGATGCGCAGGATCAGCTCGGATGCCGTCGCCTCGGTGCCCGCCCTGCCCGCCGGCCTGCGGTCGCGGATCGCCGACGGGCTCGCCCCGGGCGAGGGGCCGACCGACCTGACCGCGCCGCCGCGCGCCAGCGTCCGCCGACACCTGCGGGCCACGCAGAACCTTCGCTTCTCCCGCTTCCTCGCCTCGCTCCGACCCAGCCGCGGACGCACCCTCGACTTCCTCCACCTGATCCTGCCCCACCGTCCCTGGGTCTACTTCCCCTCGGGGCAGCGGTACAAGGGCGGGCGGCCATACGCCGCCTCGCTGTTCGCCCCGCTGCCCAGGGACCCGCGAGCCGTCGCGATCGCCTACCAGCGGCACATGCTCCAGCTCCAGTTCGTCGACCGGATGATCGACCGCCTGATCCGCAGGCTGAAGCGCATCCGGCTCTACGACCGCGCCTTGCTCGTGGTGACAGCCGACCACGGCGCGAGCTTCAGGCCGGGCGACCTGCCCCGGGTCGTCACGCGCACGAACGTCGGCGAGGTCGCCTCCGTGCCCCTGTTCGTCAAGGCGCCGCGGCAGCACCACGGCCGAGTGGACGACTCTCCGGTCGAGTCGATCGACCTGCTGCCGACCATCGCCCGCGCGCTCCACGTGCGGATGCCTTGGAAGGTCGAGGGCCGTCCGGTCGGAGAGCTGGGTTCGCGGCGGCGGCCGCTGACCGTCCAGCGGGAACGCGGCGAAGGAGGCGAGGTCGTGGTGGGCAGGGGCAGGCTGGCGCGCATGCGCAGGGCGGCGCTGCGCCGCAACCGCTCGCTGCTGCCGGGCCTGAGCCCCTTCGCCCTCGCGCCCCGCGATTGGCACGCCGGGCGGCCGCTTCCCGCGACCCTGGACTCGCCCGGCCGCTACGCCGCGATGAACCCGCGGGCCCCCCGTGTGCCGGTCGACGTGAGCGGCCGTCTGCCCGGCAGGGCGCGCCGGCCGCGACCGATAGCGATCGCCGTGAACGGCAGGATCGTCGCCACGGCGTGGACGCTCGTCGGCTCCAGCGTGGAGTACTTCACAGCGCTCGTACCGTCCTCCGCGTTCCGCCGCGGAGCGAACAGCGTGCGGGTGGTGGGGCTCAGCCGAGGGACCTGAGCCGGCTTCTCGGGCGCCGACACTGCCAGAATCGGATCGATGGACAACGACATCTGGTGCGCGGGCTCGCCCTTGAGGGCCCGGGTCAGGTTCACCCTGCCGCGTGGCGCCTAGTCGGGAAGACGTTCTCCATCGGGTGCGCTCGATCCCGCATGGGCGGGTGACCACCTACGGCGATCTCGCGCCCGGCGCGCCCCGCTTCGCGGGAGCGGTCCTCGCGGACTGTCACGACCCGAGCGTCCCGTGGCAGCGAATCGTCCGCGCCGACGGCTCCCTGGCGAAAAGCGAGCGCCAGCGCCGGCTGCTCGAGGCGGAGGGCGTTCCTTTCCGCGGCCCGCGCGTGGTCATGCGCGCCGCGTGGGTTCCCGCGCTTGACGAGCGAGAAGGCGATACGTCAAAGTAGGAAGTAGGACTTCCCACTTTCGGCTGATGGCGTACGAGACTATCCGCTACGAGGTCGACCACGGGATCGCCACGATCACGCTCGACTCGCCCGAGAACCGCAATGCCATCACGGGCGAGCTGCTCACGGAGCTGCTCGACGCCCTGGAGTCGGCGCGCGACGACGAGGCGGTGCGCTGTGTGGTGCTCACCTCGTCTCACGAGAAGGTGTTCTCCGCCGGGGCCAATCTCGACCAGTTCGCATCGGACGTCTCGGTCGTCGAGAAGCACTTCGCCAGCGAGCGCTTTCCACTCCTCTTCAACCTGATCGCCCGGCTCGGCAAGCCCACGCTCTGCGCCGCCAACGGCCACGTGCTGGCCGGGTCGCTGGGCATCGCGCTCGCCTGTGACTTGGTCGTGGCCAAGGACTCCGCCACCTTCGGCACTCCGGAGATCAACGTCGGCCTGTTCCCGTTCATGATCATGGCCCTGATCTACCGAAACGTCCCGCGCAAGAAGGCCAACGAGATGATGCTGCTCGGAGAGCGGCTCTCGGCGGAGGAGGCCAGAGAGGCCGGGATCGTGAACAAGGTCGCCGCGGCAGACGAGTTCGACCAGGCCGTCAGCGACTGGGCACACAAGCTTGCCTCGAAGTCGCCGGTCCTGACCAAGCTCGGCAAGGACGCCGTCTACAGACAGATGGACATGCCCTTCGACGAGGCGCTCGACTTCCTACGCTCGCAGTTGTCGCTCGCCTCCACCACCGAGGACGTCCAGGAGGGCGTGCGCGCCTTCTTCGAGAAGAGGGAGCCCGAGTGGAAGGGTCGGTGAGCCTGGTCGGCCTGCTCTGCCGCACCTCCGATCGGACCGGGGGCGGTGCTCGCGGGGTGCAGGCGCTCGCGCCGCTCCTGGGACGGCGGCTGGGCGTGGAGCCGCGGATGATCGGCTCGCCCGGCGAGCCCCGCGCGGCCCGCTTCGAGGACGACCTGCGCGACTCCCGCGGCTGCCTTCTCGAGGCCGGCGGGCAGGTGGACGACGCGCTGTCGGGCGGCAACCTGCCGATCCTCCTGGCCGGCGACTGCTCCATCTGCCTTACCACGCTGCCGGCAGCGCTCGGCCACCGGCCCGAGGCAAAGGTGCTGTGGCTCGACGCGCACGGCGACTTCAACACGCCGTCCACCACCCCGAGCGAGTTCCTCGGGGGCATGTCGCTCGCGGGTTCCTGCGGTCAGTGGGACCCGGGCGTCGGGGACGCGATCTCGGCCGAGCGCGTCGTGCTCGCCGGAATTCGCGACCTCGACGCCGGCGAGCGGGAGCTGTTGGAGCGCTCGGAGGCCACCGTGATCGGCGCGAGCACGGTGGAGACGCTGGTCGCGGCGAAGAACGCGCTGGACGGGGCCCCGGTGTACGTGCACCTCGACGTCGACGTGCTCGATCCGGAGGCGCTGCCGGTGCAGGACCCGGTGCCGGGCGGGCTGTCGCCCGAGAAGCTCTACGACCTGCTGGAGTCGGTCGCCGAGGAGAGCGAGCTCGTTGGGCTCGAGGTGACCGCCTTCGATGTTCCCGACGATCCGCGGAAAGGCGAGGAGGCCGCCCAGGTGCTGCTTGGGGCCATCGAACCCCTGCTCGAGGTGATCCCGGAGGGAGCCCATGTCGACGGCTGAGCGAGCCTCCGCCGACGAGCTGGTCGCCCGCCCGCCGCTCCGCTCGCTGGTCGAGGACCTGCACGAGCGCCGCGAGCGCGCCAAGCTCGGGGGAGGCGAGGAGAAGATCGCCCGGCAGCACGAGCAGGACAAGCTCACCGCGCGCGAGCGCCTGGCGCTGCTGATCGACGAGGGGACGTTCTGCGAGCTCGGGATCCACGGCCGGCCGCACTTCTCCCAGCTGGCCATGGAGGGCAAGGAGGCACCGGCGGACGGCGTGGTCACCGGCTACGGGAAGGTCGCCGGCCGGCTCGTGGCGGTGGCGGCCTACGACTTCACGGTCATGGCCGGCTCGATGGGGATGACCGGCGAGCTGAAGATGGCTCGCCTACGGGAACTGGCCCTGCAGAAGCGGATCCCGATGATCTGGCTGCTCGACTCGGCCGGCGCCCGGATCCAGGAGGCGGCCGGCTCGTGGCGGTGGCGGCCTACGACTTCACGGTCATGGCCG
>DATFQM010000052.1:0-49270 GCA_035264265.1 Thermoleophilaceae bacterium | reverse complement strand
GAGCTTTGGGCGTTCGACCCTGACCGCTTCGCGCGAGGCGATGGCCGACGCGCCCGTCACCTCGCCGGCCTTCTGTTCGGGCTGTGGGAGAAGAGGGTGGAGTTGCGCTGCGTCCAAGGTGACGACGACCTGCATGATCCGATCCGCGCCGTGCTACGCGGCGAGCGGAACCGCCAGGACTCCGAGGCGAAGTCCGGGCACTCCCGCAGAGGAAAGCGGGCGCGATGGGAGCGGGGGAAAGCTCTAGGCGGTCCCGTGCACGACGGCTACCGGCTCGTGCCCGACCGGTTGCCAAACGGCGAGGTCAACGTCGCCCGCGATGGCCGAGTCGTCTACCGCCGCGAGCCCGATCCGGCGCGGTCGCCGCTCGTCCTGCGCACGTTCTCGCTCGTGGAGGGCGGCATGACGTTCGGGGACGTCGCGCGCCTCTATAACCGGGAGGGCCACAAGACGCTCAGGGGCAACCGCTGGAGCGCACGGACGATCCGCAAGCTGGTCAACAACCCGTATTACGCCGGGTGGGTCCCCGGGTACGGCGAGCGGCGCAAAGGAGAGCATGAGCCGCTGATCGAGCCGGAGCGCTGGGAGGCGATCCAGGGGAGCCTCGAGCGCCTCGACCCCGTTGCCGTCCAGCGCCGCAAGGGAGGGCGCAGGCCCGCGGAGGACTACGTGCTGCGCGGCATCGCGTTCTGCTCGCGGTGCGGCTCCAGCATGTACACACGGAGATTCGCGAGCACTGGGCGGAGCTACGTCTGCCGGAACGTACGTGAGGCGACTGGAGTTTGCGACGCACCGAAGATTTCGGCGGCGCCGCTCGAGAACTCGATCCTGTGCCACCTGGACGACCTGCTTCCGGGCCTTGACGAATGGCTCGCTGACAAGGCGGCAGAGCGCACGGGCGAGCGTGCGAACTTTGAGCGCGCCCTGCAGGGCGAACGCCGTCGCCTCGCCGCACTCGAGCGCGACATAGAACTGCTGCGCGAGGACCATCGGCGGCACCTCCGCGAGGACGCGCAGCGCCGGGCCGACCTCGTGCTCGCGGAGCTGGAGCGGGCGACCGACGAGCGCGACGCGCAGGCCCGCGCCGTCGAGCAGGCCGAGGCGCGGCTAGCCGAGTGGGGGGTCGAGCCGACGGCGACCGATGCGGCGCTCGACTTCTACTCCCAGTGCCGCGACCTGATCCGCGGGCGCATCCGCGAGGCAAAGGGCGTGGCTGAGCTGAACGCGGCGCTCGCCGACCTCCTGGCTGGTGTCTGGGTGGGCGTGAGACGGAACGGCTGGCTCGGGGCGGACTTCGTCCTGCGTGCGCCCGACGAGGAGCCCTGGCTGTTCACCATCCGGCCCGACTGGACCGAGCCGAAGGCGCCCCCCTGGCTGCGTGCCAAACTGGACGCTTCACCTTGGTGTACGTCCAGCCGGTGATCGCGGAGATCTCGCGGTAGCTGTAGCCCTCCGCCTTCAGCAGCAGGGCGCGAACCTCCTGGGACTTGAGCCCGCGGAGCGCCTCCGCGCCCTGATGCAGCCGCTCGAAGCGCTCGCTTCGCTCGTGCGGCCCGCCACCCGGCGCGGCGGGGTCCCGGAGCTCGCCATCGTCCGTGACGGGGGCGGCGCGCTCGCGCTGGCGGTGGATCGAGAAGGCCTCGTGCCTCACGACGGTCTTCAGCCACGGGACGAGCTCGTCCTCCGAGGTCGTGGGGCCCTTTGTGATCAAGATCTCGAGACCGCGCTGGTAGGCGTCCTCGGCGTCCTCATCGGTCGTGGAGTAGCGGCGCGCCGTGGCCAGGATCTCGGCACCGCGACGCTGCAAGAGGTCGAGCGCGACGCGCTCGAGCTCCGGCCGCGATGGTCGCCGGTTGCCACGTCCAAGCATCGGCACTCCTGAGAGCGTCGATCCTCCACGCTTCGCCCCGGGGCCGCGAGCGGGCTCCCCGGAAAATGCGGCGAATCCAGCCGGCGGTCGGGCGCCCGCGCCTCCGGCCGGCGCGCTACGGCCGCATGCCTGTAGCTTGGCCGCGTGCCGGCCCCCGAACGGACGCTCAGCCGACGCGAGCTGAACCGCGCTCTCCTGGCGCGCCAGATGCTGCTCGAGCGCGCCTCGACGACGCTGCCCCGCGCGCTCGAGCGAATGGGGTGCCTGCAGGCGCAGTACGCGCCGTCGATGTACGTCGGGCTCTGGTCGCGACTCGAAGGAATCGAGCGCGACCAGGTGACGAAGGCGCTCGAGCAGCGGAAGATCGTCCAGGGGACGCTGATGCGGGTGACGATCCACCTCGTGTCGGCGCGCGACTACTGGCCGCTCGCGATCGCGATCCGGCGGGGCCGCAGGGAACTGTGGCTGCGTGCCCGGAAGGGCCAGAGCGCCCGTAAGATGGCGGCGGCCGCGAAGCGCCTTCGACCGCGCTTCGGCGATGGTCCCCTGTCGCGCCCCCAGCTCAGCGAGCTCCTCGGCGGAGACCCCGTGGCCGTCAACGGGGTGGGCCTCTGGCTCGACCTGGTGCGGGTGCCCCCGTCGGGCACTTGGGAGCGCCGCCGCGCCGACCTCTACGCAGCGGCCGACGAGTGGTTGGGGCCAGCCGAGGGGGTGACACAGGAGGAGGCGGTCGAGCACCTCGTTCGCCGCTACCTTGGCGGCTTCGGGCCCGCGTCGCGCAACGAGATCGCCGACTGGGCGGGGCTGCCGCCGAAGCAGCTTGCGCCCGGATTCGAGCGCATGCGCCTGCGCCGCTTCCGGAGCGAGGACGGCGAAGAGCTGCTCGACATCCCACGCGCGGCGCTCCCCGATCCCGACATCCCGGCACCGGCCCGCTTCCTGCCGGTCTGGGACGCGACGCTGCTCGTGCACGCACGCCGGACCGGCATCCTGCCCGAGGACTACCGGCCGCTCGTGTTCAACGCGAGGACGCCGCAGTCGATGAACACGTTCCTCGTCGACGGGGCCGTTGCCGGCTCGTGGCGGTATGAGAAGGGCAATGTGAAGCTCGAGCCGTTCGGCCGGCTCGGCAAGTCAACCCGCCGGGAGCTGGATCAGGAGGCGGAGCGCCTGGCCGCCTTCCACGCGTGACTACGGTCCGCGCGGGCGCCGACGAAGCACATCCACGCACTGCGCCAAAGCTGAGCAGGACGCGCACACCGCGGCGCCGGATCGCTCCTGCAGGGCAGCCGTGGCGAGCGGTCCCGGGCTCCCGACCACGCGCTGGTCGCGTTTCCCCGGGTATGCGGCGCCGCGCTGCGCCGCTACATTCACCCCTCTCAACTGTTTGACTACACAGCCCGGGGAAAGCGATTGGCCAGCGGTCTCGCCAAAGAGCTGAGAGATGTAAAGCCGGCTTCCCGGCCGCCCACAGCGCTCCCCGAGCGGGACGTAAGGGCTCGCCGGCCGATCGTGCTGGGCACCGTCATGCGCTACGAGGCCCTGCGCCGTGTCGCGCGAGTCGCCGTCCTCGGCGCGCTCGACGTGAGTGCCCTGTTCCTCGCGATCTGGACCGCGCACGTGATCAAGGCCCTGGTCGTGTCGCCGCAGCACGTCGACCGCACGCTTCAGCAGACCGCGGACGTCGCGCCCCTCGCCTGTCTCGTGATGCTTCTCCTGTTCGCGCGCTCCGGGCTCTATCGCGACCGGGCGCAGCGGCCGGGCTTCACGAAGGTGATCGCCTCGTTGTTCGAGGTGACGGTGGTGGTTCTCCTCTACGCGCTCGTCGAGGGCTACGAGTTCAACTCGTACTGGATCTTCTACGGCTCGCTGTTCTTCGCGCTCATCTACGTGTCGGCCTTCCGCTGGGCCTTCGAGCGCGGGAGCGGGGCCATCCTCCGCGCCGCCGGCTACCGCCGCAGGGCCGTGCTGGTGGGCTCGGGAGCGCAGATCGAGGCGGTGGCGCACGCTCTGCGGGACAGCTCGGAGATCGAGCCGTTCGGCTTCGTCTCGCTGAACCACATGCCCAGCAACGGCCTCCACGACTTCCGCTCGCTGGAGGGGCTCGAGAGCCACTTCGACACCGTCGACGAGGTGCTGATCGCCGACCCGGACTTCCCACAGAACGAGGCCGTGGAGCTCGTGGACCGCTGCCATCGCCACGGCGTGCGCGTCCGCGTAGCGCCGTCGACCATGGAGATCCTCATGGAGAGGGTGGAGTTCGTGCCGGGGCAGGCCCTGCCCCTGTTCGAGCTCAAGCCGCCCGTGTTCGAGGGGATCGACTTCGCCGTCAAGCGCACCTTCGACCTGGTCGGCGCGGTCCTGCTGCTCGTGCTCTTCGCGCTGCCCATGGCGGTCATCGCGCTGGCGATCAAGCTCAGCTCCCGCGGCCCAGTGCTGTACAGGTCGATGCGGCCGGGGATCGGCGGCAAGCCCTTCACCTGCTTCAAGTTCCGGACGATGGTGGCGGGCGCCGAGCACCTCCAGGAGGAGCTCGAGCCCAAGAACGAGCTGGGCGGCGCCCTGTTCAAGATCCGCCACGATCCACGCGTCACCGCCGTCGGCCGCTTCCTGCGGCGCTGGTCGCTCGACGAGGTCCCCCAGCTGTTCAACGTGCTCCGGGGACAGATGTCGCTGGTGGGGCCGCGACCGCTCCCGCAGCGCGACTACGACCGGCTCGACGACTGGCACCGCAAGCGCTACCTCGTCCTGCCCGGAATCACTGGGCTCTGGCAGGTGTCCGGGCGCTCCGAGCTCGACTTCGACGAGCTCGTGCGGCTCGACTTCCTCTACCTGGAGCGCTGGTCGGTGTTCCTGGACCTCTCGATCCTCCTGAAGACGGTGCCTGCGGTGTTCAGGGCCCACGGCGCCTGGTAGCGGCCGCGGGCGACGGTTGGCGCAGCGTCAGCGGCGGCGCTTCGGCGCCTTCAAGGTGATCCTCAGCTTGGCGGTCGAGGTGAGGTCCGCGGAGTTGCGGAGCTTGACGGTCACGCTGGTCCTTAGCTTCCCGTAGCGCTTCAGGATCCGCCGATTGCGGCGCGAGAGCTTGAACCTCACCTTCACCTTGCCGCTCACCGGCACCGTGAATGTCTTGTTGGCGAAGGTGGCGCGCCGCTTGCGACCCCGGTTGCGCGGCCGCACCCTGCGGACGGTCTTGAGCGTGATCCTGCCGGTCAGGCCGGAGGCGGCGGTGAAGGTGAAGCTGAAGCGCCACGTGCGGCTGACCCGGATCGAACGCTTGGAGTCCTCGAAGCCGGCCTTGCCCGGCGGCGTGGGTGGGGGCGGCGGCGGCGAGACCGCCCTGGGGCGGATGGGAAGGACTAGCGCGCGCCGGATTGCCGCCGCGGCGTCCACAAGGCCGCCCGTGACGGTGACGCCGCGAAGCTGCTCGAGGGGACGGGCGCTCTCCTTAATGGCTTGCACGATCTCGGTGTCGGCCGCGCTGGTATCACCTCGCCTCACTAGAGCCGCCGCCCCCGACACGTGGGGCGCCGCCATCGATGTGCCATCTAGATAGTGGTAGGCGTCGGCGGGGGTCTGATGCCCGAATGCGCTGAGGATGCTCCGACCCGGCGCACCCAGGTCGACGGTTGTGGGCCCGTAGTTCGAGAAGGACGTAAGGGCGCCCTGGTTGTCGACGGAGGCGGCGCAGACCAAGTTGGGCTGTGGGAGGACGCAGGGGATAGACGGATGCGAGTCGTTGTCCATACCCTCGTTGCCGGCGGCAGCCACCACCACCGTGTTCTGGCCGTTCGCGACGTCGACCGCGCTCGACACGACGGGGTCCGTTGACGTCTGCTGGCCCAGGCTGAGGTTGATCACATCGGCTCCGTGTGTCGCGGCGTAGTCGATCCCGTTGGCGACGCTCTCGCTTGACCCGCCACCGGAGGCATCGAGGACCCGGACGGCCATGATCCTGGCGTCGGGGGCCACGCCCGCAATGCCCGTGAAGTTGTTGTCGACCGCTCCGGCGCTGCCAGCGACATGCGTACCGTGGTAGTCGGGGTTGTCCTCGTCGTCCGGATTGCCGTCGCCGTCGACGAAGTCCGCTCGGTTGACGGGGTCGATGTTCGCGGCCAGATCCGGGTGGCCCTGGTCGACCCCGGTGTCGACAATCGCTATCACAGCCCCGGCGCCGCGTGTGGTGTCCCAGGCGCCAAGGACGTTGACGTCCACGCCGGGGGTGCCGGGGAAGCCCTCAATCACCTGACCGGTGTTGCGGAGCCCCCACAGCTCGCCGAAGCGGGTGTCGTTCGGCGGAGCAGCGGTGGCGCGATAGACGAAGTTGGGCTGCGCGTAGCGCACGTCCGGTTGCCGATTCAGGCGAGCGACCGCGTCCCCGACGGATCCCCCCACGGCGACCAGCTGGGCGCGCCCGATCCTCAGCGATCGCTTGAAGCTCACTCCAGCCCGTGCCCTAGAAGCCGAGCGCTCCGAGGCCGTAGTACCGCTCTTGTAACGGACGATGGCCTCGCCAGCGACGAACTTCTTCGCCATAGCCGGTCCGGGCGCGGCGCCGGGTATCGCCGCGGCAATGGCGATCGCGCCGAGCAGTGCCCACCGGCGGCGGTCTCGGCCAGAGTGGTCGGTCATGAAAGCGAGAAGGCCGGGGAACGTGGCATGCCCTGCTGCCCGGAATCATCCCGTAAAGACGGCCTGGCCGCTCCCGCACGCGTTCGGAAGACTTCGAGGCGTGAGCCAGCCCTACCGGCGGGACAACCTGCTCGACCGCGCTTCCCACCCCGAGACGCTGGAGGTCCACTACGAACGCGAACGCCTGCGTGAGCGCGAGCTGCTCGACCGGAGGCTGGGGCTCACGGGTGGCGAGGTCCTCTCGGTGGGCTGCGGCTGGCACCCGGGTCGGCATCTCTTCCCCAAGCCCGCGTGGCGAATGACCGGCGTGGAGATCGACGAGGCCGTGGTGGGGGCACTGGTCGGCGCCGGCGACCTGGACGAGGGCCTGGCGGGCCGAGGGGGCGAGCTGCCGCTGCCGGATGACTCGTTCGACGTGGTGCTCTACCGCCTCGTGCTCCACCACATCGCCTGGCAGGAGCCACTGGGAGCCTGCTTCGAGGAGGCGCGGCGGCTGCTGCGGCCGGGCGGCGCGCTGGTGGCGATCGAGCCGGGCTCCTGGCACCCGGTGGGGGCAGGGCTGGCGGCGGCCAACCGGTTAGGGATGGGCCCGCTAGTGCACGGCACCCCGGACGACGTCCCGCTCTCGCCCCGCCGCCTGACCGCGGAGGCGCGCAAGGCCGGCCTGCAGCCCGAGCTGCACGCGGTCACCTACGGTTGGCGTCGGCTGCCGCGCCGTGCCCAGCGCGCCATCCACGCGCTCGACCCGTACGGCTCACGGCCGCTGCTCGCGCCGCTCGGTCACACCCTGATGCTGATCGCCAGATCTCGGTGACCGTCTGCAGCAGCCGCCCCGGGCGGGAGCAGCACCCGGCGAATGCGCCGCTACCGTAGCCCAGCTTGGGACCCCGCTACGACGATGAGATCTGGCATCTCGTCCCGGAGGATCCGGGGCCTCCCCCGTCGCGCCTCGCCGAGTTCGTCAGGCGGCTGGGACGCCGCCGACGGGTCCTCGACCTCGGCTGTGGCGATGGGCGGCTGACCGCGGAGCTGGACGCCGAGCGGGTCACGGCCGCTGACGTCTCCGGAGCGGCGCTGGAGCGCGCGCGGAGACGACTGCCCGAGGCGGAGCTCGTGGAGCTCGAGCCGGACAAGGAACTCCCCTTTCCCGACACCAGCTTCGACCTGGTGCTCTGCGCCGAGACGCTCGAGCATGTGAGGGACGTGCAGCTCCTCCTGTCGGAGGCCCGGAGGGTGCTGCGGCCCGGTGGCGAGCTGGCCCTCACCACCCCGGCCCACAACCGCCTGACGGGGCTGGCTGTGCTCGCGGGCGGCTTCGAGCGGCACTTCGACCCGCACTCGCCCCACCTCCGCTTCCTCACGCGCCGCTCGTTGCGAGGGCTGCTCGAGGAGCACGGCTTCGACCCGCTGGAGCTGCGGCGGCGCTCCGGCACGCTGCTGGCGCGGGCCAAGCGATGATGGGGCTGGCGCCTTCGCCTCTGGCCGGCGCTGTCCCATCCCATCTCGGGCTCTCACCTTCCGGAGTGACGCTGCGGCCGCCTCCCGGCGGCGACTCCGCAGGTGGTTTCAGCGGGACGTCTGTGGAGAGGCTGCGCGCGAGCCGCCCTCGGCCCGAGCGGCTATCCGCGCTTGCTGCTTTGCGCGCAGGCGCTGACGGATCTCCAGGAAGAGCCTCTGGCCGGCCTTCGACTTCGGGTCGAGGTAGAGAACGCCGCGCACGGTCCGCTGCGCGTCCCGGGGCCGGTCGACGGTCCCAAGCTGGAAGCTCGCGAGCCGGAGCCAGGTCTCGGGGTCGCCCGGGAAGCGGAGCACGGCGCGCTCGAGCGTCGCCTCGGCGTCCGCTTCCCGTCCGGCCGCGGTCTGCACCGACGCCTGGACGAGCAGGGGCTTGGAGGCGAGCGGGTTCGAGTCCTCGGCGTTCGCGGCCTCTGTGGCGGCCTCGCCCAGACGGCCGTCGGCCGCCAGGGCGAGGGCACGGTCGGACGCGCGGTCGGACGCTTCGGGCAGCCAGATCGCCCAGGCGAACAGCAGAGCCGCGCCGGCGATGCCCGCGGCGACGGCGATGCGCCAGCGGTGGGGAGAGGGGAGGGGCAACGTGAGCTGCCGGGACGGCCCGGCGGCAGCCAACGGACCTCGGCCCGCCACGAAGCCACCCGCGGCGAGCGCCATGACCGCGGGGCCGGGGACGAACCAGGTCCAATCGATGGCGGACTGCAGACCGAACACCACGGCCACCAGCGTCAGCGCGACGAGCGAGATCCGCTGCTGTGTCCAGTCGCGCCGCTCCACCGGCCCCGCGCGGCGGCGCAGGCGAGGGTACAGCTGGGTCGGGCGGGCCGCGGCGACGAGCCAGGCCGCGAGCAGGACCAGCGTCACGCCGAGCCCAACGAGACCCAGGTCGGCGAGCGTCTGCGGGATGAACCCATGGGCGTGGCGGGAGACCTGGTCGCTCTTGCGGTAACGCAGCCGGGCGATGCCGAAGGTGCCGGCCCCGGTGCCCGCGGCGGGCCGGTCCTCGAAGACCTTGCCCGCCTCGCGCCAGAAGGTCGAGCGACTGTTGGAGGTCGCCGCGAGGCGGCCCGCTCCCTCCGACGGTGCCGCTGCGCTCTCGCTCGTGAGCTCGTGGACCCGGTCGTGGATCGTGCCGCCCAGCCCCCGGTCGCTGAACGCGACGGAGGTGAACAGCACGAGCGGGACCGCGCACACAAAGGCCACCGCGACGACCCCGGCCCGGCGCCCCATCGCTACCGGCAGGTTGAGGCGTGTGAGGCCGAGATTGACCGCCATGCCGGCCATCAGCAGCGCCGCCACCATCGCCACCAGCAGCAAGCCGAACTCCCCGGCGACGCTCTGCCTCGCGGACAATGGCTCGGCGTACTTCGAGAAGGCGTCCTGCGACAGCGCCCACGCGGCGACAGGGACGACGCCAACCGCAGGCAGCACCAGGACGGGAAGGCTCCGGACCCTCAGCGGCACGAAGGCGAACCAGATGCCTGCCCCGATGATTGCCGAGGCAAGTGCCCCACGGGACTGAGTGAGGAGGATGGCAAGGAGCGCGAGGCCCAGCGCCGGATAGGCGAGGACGCGGGCCGCAACCGTACCCACCGTGCGGGAGCCCAGCCAGAGCCCGATCGGCACCATCATCGCGGCGGTCGTTCCGACCGCGTTCCAATAGCCGAACGGCTCTCCGAGCCGGTTGGAGATCTGGTTCTCCGCAAGCGCGTCAGGCCACACGCGCGAAGCGAGCCCGTAGATCACGACCGCGGTGGCGCCGAGCAGCAGGGCGTGGAGGAGGACGGGCGTCGCCTGGGGCACCACGCGCCCCGCAGCGACCGCGGCGGCGAACACCGCGAGGTACGCGAGCATCCTCCCCGCGTCCGTGAAGGACAGGTCGGGAACGATGGACCACGTGACGGACAGCGCCGTGAGCGCGGTAAGCGCGGCGAGCGCCGTGAGCGCCGGGCCGCCATGGAGTGGCCCGGTCGGACCCCATAGAAGCGCGGTCCCAAGCCCGAGCGCCCCCAGGAGGACGAGCGCCAGCTCGACCGCGGTGGTCCGGCCTAGCGCTGTACCTCCGGCCGCCCCGAAGGCGACGCCGGCGAAGGCGGCGCCAAGCAGGATCGTGCTAGCGGCGGAAGCGCGGGAACGGGACACGGGACAGGTGTATGCGCGGCACCGCTACTCGCGGCAGCGGTATCCGCGCAAGCGCCGGCACGCGGCGGCGCAGCGCGTACAGCCCGCCGCCCGCGGTGAGCAGTCCGACGACGATCAGCGCCAGTAGCAGCGGCAGTGGCAGCCCGTTCGATGCGCTCGCGAGATTGAAGAGCCCGTCGGAGCCCGGCTCCACCGCCCTACCGCCGACGTCGAGGGGGGGCTTGCGGCCGCTCTTCGTCAGGCCGTCGAGCGCGGCCTTGTCACGTGCGCGCGCCGCGGCTTCCGCGGCCTTCGCCCGTGCAGCCGCCGCGCCGCCGCCCCCGCCGCCGCCCCCGCCGCCGCTGCTCTTGCTGCCGCTGCCGCCGCCGGCGGGGCCGTTGTGCCGGCCGCCCCCTCTGTCGGAGCCGCTCGTCTTTGCCCCTGCGATCACCGCGCGGCAATCGCTGTACTCGTCGAGGTCGGAGGGGAGGCTCTTGGCGGCCTTGTCGAGGTCGGAGTTCGAGTAGTGGTGGTCGAGGTCACCATCGTCCGCGCAGTCGCGGATGACCGCGGCGGGACTCGCGTGGGCGAGGGCCGGAGCGGCCAATGCCCCAAGAAGCACAAGGATGAAGGCGAGGCGTCTCACGTACAGGTATCTCCTGGAGCGGTGTCGGCCGGCGCCTGGGGGGGAACCCGCACGACCTACAGCGCTCCCGGGAGGTGGGAAGGAGCGGCCTCCCGAACAGCGGGCGATGAGGCTAGCAGGGCTAGCGGCCGCTTCGGCCTGAGGCGCCGTTACCCGCAGTTGTCGCCCATCACATGTCATCGCAATCAACTCCGACCCGCGGCGGCTCACAAAGTTGCGCAGCGGCGCCGCCCGTACGATGGCGCGCGATGCGTTGCGTGGTGATGCCGCCGGTCCCCGTTCCCTACCGCGAGCCGCTGTTCGCGCGACTGGCGGAGCGCGGCCGGATCGGGCTGCACGTCGTCTACCAGTCGGGCTCGCAGCCCGGCTGGGACCAGCGCCCGGAATGGTTCCCCTCGCTCCATCCCTACGAGTCGCGGTTACTCGGCTCGCGTCAGCGCGAGCGCCCGGGCCGCAGCCCCATGCTCGTGCCGCGGGGCCTGGGCGGGGCGCTCGGCGCGCTCGACCCCGACTGCGTGGTGAGCTGGGAGTACGGCGCCGCCACCCTACGGGCGCTGGCGTGGTGCCGCCGGCGCGGGCGTCCGCTGGTGATCTTCAGCGAGCTGACGCCGGCCGCCGAGCTCAGCTTGTCGTCGCGCCGGAGGTCCTTCCACCGCCTGCTGGCGCGGCACGCCGCTGGCTTCGTGGCAGCGAGTAGCGCGGCCCGCGAGCGCCTGCTGCGGATGCGGATCCCCTCCGAGCACGTCGAGGTGAGCCTCCAGAGCGCCGACGTTGACGCGTTCCGTGCGGCGGCCGAGCGACGCCCCGCCCACCCCGGACCCCCGCGCATCCTGTGCGTTGGGAGGCTCGTGCCGGACAAGAACCAGGCGCTGCTCATACGCGGCTTCGCAGCGGCGCTCCGAGGCCTCGGGGGAGAGCTCCTTCTGTGCGGGACGGGGCCGCTCGAGGGCTCGCTCCGGGACGAGGCCGCGCGGCTCGGCGCGCCGGTTCGCTTCCTGGGCTATGTCCCTCCCGGAGAGCTGCCGGCGCTCTATGCGCAGGCGGACGCCCTGGCGCTCGTGAGCGTCTACGAGCCCTTCGGGGTCGCGGCCCGCGAGGCCGCCGCCGCCGGCCTGCCGATCGTGTGCTCCACGAGCGCGGGGGCAGCCGGTGACGTCGCCGTAGAGGGAGAGAATGCGTTGCTCGTCGAGCCCCGCGACGAGGCGGGAGTCACCGAGGCGCTGCACCTCCTGCTGGCGGATGCCGACCTCCGCGCCCGCCTGGCCGCCGGCAGCCGCGCTGTGACCGGACGCTCGCCACCCGAGCAGGACGCCGAGGCCTTCGAGCGGGCGGTGTTGCGCGCGGCGGAGAGTTGAGCGTCTGGCGGCACCTGCGCGCCATCGGCCTGCTACCCGTGATGGCAACGCTCGGCGTGCCGGCGCTAATCCTCTCGGGCAGCGAGGCGGAGATGGGCTGGGGAGCCGTGCCGGGCTGGATAAGTCCGGGCTAGCTCCCCAGCAGCACGGGCAAGACGCGCTCGCGCACGGTCTCCTCGAGCGCCTCGAGGCGATACGGGGCGAGCAGCGCCCTCGCGCGGTCGCGGTAGTCGTCCGCCGCGTGGTCGTCCATCGAGAAGGCGGCCCGGATGCAGCCGGCCAGGGAGCCTGGCTCGAGCTCTGATGCCACCAGCTCGTTAGCGAGCTCGCCGGCGAGCGCCAGCGCCTCATAGGCGCCGCCGGACGGCACCGTGACGAGCGGCGCGCCGTCCGCGAGCGCCTCGAGCGAGGCCTGGCCGAAGTCCTCCCACAGGGCGCTGTGTACGAATGCCCGGCAGCGGCGCAGCGCCACCCGGAACTCGGCCGCCGGCGCCTGTCCCCGCCACTCCACGCCGTCGGGCTCGGCCGGGCCGAAGCGCACGAGGTGCCGGGCGGCCCGTTCTGACGAGAGACCGTACACGGCGAGGCGCGCGTCCCGGATCGCGGCCCGCTCCCAGGCGGCACAGAGCAGCGACAGGCCCTTGGCCTTGGGATCGGGGACGTAGGCCACCGCAAGCGGCTCCCGTCGCTCGCCGGTGGGTCCGGAGGGCTCGATCGGCGGGGGCAGCACCACCGCGCGCTCGGCCCCGGAGGGAAGAACCGCGGATGCTGCCCTGCTCCAGGGCAGCACGAGTCGCGCCCCGTCGAGCGCCCGCCGCTCCAAGCGGTGGAGCGCCGCGTTGCGTGCGCCCCGGCGGTTGAGGACGGCCGGCGAGTCGAGCCGCACGGCGCTCGGGACAGCGAGCCGCGGCGCCAGCATCGCCGCGGTAACCGTCGAGAAGATCACCGCGCGCGGGTCGCCCCTCAGGCCGGCACGAAGTGCGCGCCGGGCCGCGGCCGCCTCGACCAGGTCGTTGGCCGGATATCCACGCCGCAGGCGGTCCAGTGCCCCGATGCGCACCGCCACCGCATCCGCGCTGGCCCCGGCCCGCCTCACCTGCTCGAGCAGAGCCGCGTCGGCCACACGCAGCCCGCGCGTGGTGCCGAGCGAGACGAGGAGCAGGTCGGGGCTCACCGCGCGGCCAGCGCTCTCTCGTACGCGCCGAGCGTCGCGCGGCCGCAGCGCTCCCAGCTGAAGTTGCGCTGCACGGTCTCCCGGGCGGCCTCGCCGAGCTCCTTCGGGCCGCGATCGAAGAGCTCCTCCAGCGTGCGGGCGAGTGCCCGGTGGTCGTCGGGGGGGACCAGCAGCATGCCCCCGCCAGCCGCGGCGATGTCCTCGGGCCCGCCTTCGCCCCGGGCGCCGACCGCCGGCAGGCCGGCCGCCATCGCCTCCACGTAGGCGACGCCGAACGGCTCCTCGACGCTCGGCATCACGAAAGCGTGGCAGCGACGCGCCTCCGCCAGCGCCCGGGCGTGCTCGAGCTGGCCTTTGAACTCCACCCGCTCGGCCAGCCCGAGCTCCGCCGCGAGCCGCTCGAGCGGCACCCGGCCGGGCCCGTCGCCGATCACGAGGTAGTCGAGCTCCAGGCGCTCGCGAACCTCGGCCAGCGCGTGTAGCACCACGGCGTGCCGCTTCCGGGCGACGAGGTGGGCGACCGTCGCGATGGTGGGCCGCTCGCGCTGCTCGGGAAGCTGGTCTGGGAGGTCCGTTCCGAGGTGGACGACCTCGCTTCTGAGCGGCTCGCCCGCGATCTGCTCGCAGCGGCGCTCCGCCCAGCGGCTGTTGGCGATCACGCGGTCGGCACTCAGCAGGGCCGTGACAGAGGCGCGGCGCGCGATGGCGCTGCGGTCGGGCACTTTGATCATGTCGGGCCCGTGGCCGGACACCACCAGCGCCGCCGAGCCGCGCCGCCGCCAGCGCGCCGCCGCGTGGCCGGGCGGGACGATGCAGTGGGCGTGCACGAGGTCGAAGGGCCACTCCCGCCTCAGGCGGTCGAGGGCGCGTCCGAGTGTGGGCGCCATCCAGTGCCCCCAGGTGCCGTACGAACGCGGCCGGGGCGGGCTCACGAACGGGACCGGCTGCACCACCAGCCCATCCGGCTTCCAGGGCGACAGGGTCGAGCGTAGGCCGCCGGCCCAGCGCTGCAGGGGGGCGATGTCAGGCGGTCCCCCGGCCAGCGCGCGCAGCGCCCCGAGCGGCGGCACCGGGCGGCGCATCGCGAGCACCCGAACCTCGGCCCCGGCGTCGCGCGCGGCCACCGCTTGCCGGTGCGCCCAGAGGCCGTGCACGGGGTCGGCAGGGGACGGGTACCACTCGGCCACGACCGCGACCCGCACTAGGGGAGCTCCCGAAGCGTGACGTTCGCCTCGGAGGCCGGCAGGTACGTCCGCCCGGCGAGGAAGCCCTGGGCCTCGGCCACCGCCTCGGCGTGCGGGTAGCCCGAGGCGACGCCCGCGAGGTCGTGGCGCACCGGAAGAGCGTCCACCACGCCGAGCCGCCAGCCGCGTCGACCCGCCAGCGCCGCCCAGTGGAGGTCCAGCCCCCAGCCGAAGCGAAGATCGGGAAACGGCACCAGCTCGCTTGCGGCCTTCCGAGCTAGCAGCGTGACCGGCCCGATCTCCACGAAGCGGGTCTCGCGCGCAAGCGAGCGCGCGCGGCGCCGAGTCACCGCCCAGGCGCCGTGGCTGGCGAGGGTGAGGGCTGGCTGTGCGAGCTGTAGCTCGGAGCGCTCACAGACCGCCAGCATGCGGTCGAGGAACCGGGTGGGCAGCCGCACGTCGTCGTCGACGAGGAGCGTCCAGTCCTCGGCTCCGCTGCCGGTTGCCCCCATGATCGCGTTGAGGTTCTGGAACTTGCCCCCGCGGAGCCCGCTCGTCACGGTCACCTCAGCGAGCTCGGACCGCGGCTGGCCCGTCGAGCCGAATGCCAGCCGCACATCGTGACGGCTGGCCTGCAGCTCGGCGGCGGCGGCCGCCGCGCGCCCGGACTCGGGTCGGTAGGCGCACAGGACGAGCACCCGGCGAGCCGGTAGCTCGCCCGCCAACACGTCGAGCCGCCGCGACACGCCGCGCAGGCGCAGTCCTAGATCGAGCAGGCCGTCCGCCAGCCGCAGCCCGCGCGCTCGGCCGCGACCGACGTAGCCGACCCTCCCCGACAGGAAGGACTCGGGGGCGGGTCCCTCCGCCTGGACGCTCAATGCCGTCGCACCGCCTCGACCGTGCGCCCGAGCGAGTGCGCGCCCATGACGAGCCCCTGGGGGCAGGCGCGGCGCACGGTGTGCCATCCGCAGCCGGCGAGCACGCGCAGCTCGCGGCCCAGCCCGGGCGCACGGCCGCGCCGGGCATCGAAAGCCCGCAGGCCGCGACCGCGCGTGAAGGCGCCCCGGACCAGGGAGCGCAGCCTTGCATCGTCGCCGGCGCGCCGGTGGTCGAGACCGGCCGCCGCCAGATAGACGACCCGGCCGCCGGCCGCCCGCAGGCGCTCGAGCCACTCCTCCTCGTCGCCGCCGCCCTCGATCTGCTCGTCGAAGCCCCCAATTCGGTCGAATGCGGAGCGGCGGACCAGCATGTTCGCGCCCCAAACGACCTCGCAAGCGCGGTCCTCAGGACCCAGGTCCAGGGTCGTCAGCGGAGGATCCTCCCGTCCGCAGCCCCTCGGTGCGGGACCCTCGAAGCGGGCACGGATCGGCCCGCCGAACGCCTCCGCCTCGGGATTGCGCTCGGCGCCCTCCATGAGGGCGTGCAGCCACCCGCTCGGCACCCCCACGTCGTCGTCGACGAAGCCCACGAGCTCACCCCTCGTTGCCTTCACGCCCGCGTTGCGGGCGGCGTTGAGGCCCCGCGATGGATCCAGCCGCAGCGAGGGCGCGCCCCTGCGCCCCAGGAGCTCCCGCGTCCCGTCGGTTGAGCCGTCGTCCACCACCAGCAGCTCGTACGGCGCTGCGGGGTCCTGCGACTCGAGGGAGTGGAGCGTGACCTGGAGGTAGCCGACTCGGCCCCGGGTCGGAACGACCACTGACACGGCCGGCGCGTCCATGCGGCGCTAGGTTAGCCCCGACCCATGCCCGCTCCGCGCGTCCTCGTGCTGCACAACCGCTACCGAATCGAGGGCGGAGAGGAACGCTCGGTCGAGCTGCAGCTGGGGGCGCTGGGGACCGCGGGCATCGAGCACCGGATCCTCGAGCGCCGCTCCGCCGACGCGGGACCGATGCGCGCCGCGGCGGCGCTGCTGCGGGGCGGCTCTGGTGAGAACGGGGTCGCGGCCGCGGTTCGCGACCTCCAAGCCGACGTCGTCCACGCCCACAACGTCCAGCCCCTGTTCGGTCCCCGGGCACTCGAGGCCGCACGTGCGGCGAGCGCCCGGGTCGTTCTCCAACTTCACAATGCCCGCCTCTTCTGCGCGATAGGCGTGGCCTCGCGCGACGGCGGCCCTTGCTTTCGCTGCCGCGGCCGCCTGACGTTTCCCGGCCTGGTGCTCAATTGCCGCGGCTCGCTGCCGGAAGCCGGCGTCTACGCCACGGCGCTCTCGTTGCACCAACCCCGCGTCTGGCGGGCCGTCGACCGCTACGTGGCCCCCAGTCGCTGGGCGGCGGGCCAGCTCGCGATGCTCGGCGTTCCCGAGGACCGGCTCGAGGTGCTCCCGCACTACCTTCCGGCCGAGGCCTTCGCCTCTGCCTCGGCCGCGCAGGACGGCGCCTACGCCCTGGTGGCCGCACGACTCTCGGAGGAGAAGGGCATCGACGTGGCGATCCAGGCCGCGGCCGACTCGGGCGTGCCGCTTCGGATCGCGGGGGAGGGCCCCGCGGGCCGGGAGCTGGCCGCCCTGGCGCGCCGGCTCGAGGCGCCCGTTGAGCTCCTGGGCCGCGCGGATCGCCACCGCCTCACGGAGCTCCTGGCGGGTGCTGCCGCGGTCGTGCTCCCCTCCCGCTACCACGAGTTCGCGCCCTACTCGGCGCTAGAGGCGATGGCCGCCGGGGTGCCGGTGGTGGCCACGCGCCTGGGTGGGCTTCCCGAGCTGATCGGGGGGGAGCGTTGCGTGCCGATGAACGACCCTGCGGCGTTGGCCGAGCGCCTGCGCTCCCTGTGGGCCGACGCCGAGCTGCGACGCACCGAGGGCAACCTCCTGCTGACTCGGGCGCGGGAGCATCATTCCGAGGAGCGCTACAGCGCCGGACTGCTCGCCTTGTACGAGCGGACCATGTCCGGCGGGCAGACGCCGCGCCCGCCCTAGCGAGACCGGCGCCGCTCAGGCTGCGAGCCGCTCGCGCCACACGGCCAGCGCATCTGACAGCGTGCGCTCGAGCGGTATCTCCGGCTCCCAGCCCGTGGCCTCCCGAAGGCGGTCGGCGGAGCCGCGGATCTCGGGGACCTCGTGGGCGCGTACGCGCTCGGGATCCACCTCTGCCCGGACCTCCACGCTCGCCACCCGCCCCAGCTCCTCCACCAGCTCGAGCACGCTCACCGATCGTCCGCTGCACACGTTGTAGACCCCGGCCGGCAGCTCGACGGCGGCGGCATAGGCGCGCACCACGTCGCGCACGTCGGTGAAGTCGCGGGCGGCGTCCAGGTTGCCGACCCGGAGCCGCGCCTCGCCCCGGCCGGCCAGCTCGGCCTCGGCCACCTGTCGGGTCAGGGTCCCGACCACGTACTCCTCGGACTGTCCCGGGCCGGCGTGATTAAACGTGCGGATCCGGACCACGCCCAACTTGTGGGCATCCGCGTACTGCCCGCCGAGAAGGTCGCAGCCGGCCTTCGACACCGCGTACGGGTTCTGGGGGCGCAGTCGCGCGTCCTCGTCGACCGGGAGCCGCTCGGGGTTCCCGTAGATCTCCCCGGATCCCACCAGCAGGGCAGGCGCACCCGGCCCCTCGCGCCGCACGGCCTCCAGGACGTTCAGAGTCATCCCCAGGTTGGCGCGCAGGGTCTCGCCGGGATCCTCCCAGGAGCGACGCACCGAGGCCCGGGCAGCCAGGTGGAAGACGGCGCGCGGCTGCAGCCTGCGCACAAAGGCCGCCACCGCCTCGGAGTCCAGCAGGTCCAGCTCCGAGCGCCGCGGCGCCGCCGGCTCCTCCCCGCGCTCGCGCAGCAGGGTGACGAGATGGGAGCCCGCAAAGCCCCAACCGCCGGTCACGAGCGGCGGGCCGCTCAGCGCTCCTGCCCCACCAGCTCCTGCTCGCGCATCCACTCGACCGTGCGCGCGATGCCCTCTCGCATGCCGACGCTCGCCTCCCAACCGAGCAGCCTCCGGGCTTTCTCCACCGAGGGCCAGCGTCGCTGCACGTCGATCTCGAAGCCGGGCAGGTGCCTCAGCTCGAACGCCGCCGGATCCTGCCCGCACACCTCCCAGATCACACGCGCGATCTCGGAGACCTTCAGCTCGTCGGCAGCGGAGATGTTGAAGTCCTCGTTCTCGCCAGCTGGGCTCGTCATCGCGGTCACGATGCCCTCCGCGATGTCCTCGACGTGCGTGAGGGTGCGGGTCTGCTCACCCGAGCCGAAGATCTCAAGCGGCCGCTGGCCGGCCAGGGCCTTGCCGATCAGGTCGGGCACCGCGTGCGCGATCCCGGGCTCCGGGTCGGGCAGCTCTCCGGGCCCATAGGCGTTGAACGGCCGGCAGATCGTGAAGGGCAGGCCGTGCTCCTCGTGCATCGCCCGGCAGTAGTACTCCCCCGAGAGCTTCGAAAAGCCGTACGCGGAGCGCGGAGCCCGGCACATGTCCAGGTGCTCCTCGGTGGTGGGGAACTCGGTGGCCCGCTCGAACACCATCGACGAGGACACGTAGACGAGCCGCTCGACCGGCCCCTCGAGGGCGGCCCTGAGGACCGCGTTGTAGAGGGCGTTGTTCGCCTCGAGAAGGGTGTGGGGAAGCCGATGGAAATTGCCTATGCCGCCCACGATCGCCGCCAGATGGATCAGGTACCTGCAGCCCTCGGCGGCCTGGCGGGCCTCCTCGAGATCGCGCAGGTCGGCGGTGTGCACCTCGCACGACTGGCGCATCCAGTCGGGGACCTCGCGCTGATCCGACACGCGCAACTCGAAGTTCGCGTCGCGCACGAGCCGGCGTACGACGGCGGTTCCGATCGTTCCGGCGCCGCCGGTGACCAGGACCCGGTCCACCGCCGGAACCCTACGTGGTCACGAGCTCATCGGCGTGCGCAAACACGCGCGCCGCGCCGGTGACATTCCAGGGGTCGACGAGAAGCGCGCCTCCCGGCAGCCGGGAGACGAGGTCCTCGAAGGCGGAGTGGTTGGTGGCCACGATCACGCCGTCCGCTCCCGACAGCGCGGACTCGAGCGGCTCGGACTCGTGGGGAACGTGCGGGTCGTGGCGGGACACGTGGGCCAGCTCCCGCTCCAGCAGCCTGATCAGCTTGAAGGAGAGCGAGTCGCGCACGTCGTCGGAGTCGCGCTTGTACGTGAGTCCGAGCACCGCCACCTTGCGGTCGCGCAGCGAGCCGCCGAGCCGCCGCTTGAGGCCCTGGACCAGGAACAGCGGCACGGTCTCGTGCACCCGCGAGACCGCCAGCAGCATGCCGGGAGCACTCGAGCGCTCCTCGGAGAAGACGAAGTCCTTGCGCAGGCACGTTCCGGCGGTCAGTCCGGGCTGCGCCATCCCACCACGCGGGTAGTCCCGGTTGATCAGCTCGACGACCTCGAACACGTTGGCGCCGAACTGCTCGCACTCCATCATCAGCTGGTTGGGGAGGGCGAACTGCGCGTAGCGGAGGATGTTGGTCCAGATCTTGGCCAGCTCGGCCTCCAGCGGAGTCGTGTGGACGATCTCGGTGCCGAAGACCTCGAAGAGCTCGGCCGCCTTGACGCCCGAGGCCGTCCCCACTCCGCCGACGATGCAGGGCAGCGTGGCGATCTCCTCCAGGAAGTGGTTCTCGGCGATCCGCTCGGGGACGTGTGACACAAACAGGTCCTCGCCGACGGTGAAGCCGCGACGCTGCTCGATGTAGCCGGCCACCACTCGGTGGTCCCGGGAGCGACCGTCGAGCGCAGCACGACGGAGTGGCCCTCCCGCAGGATCGGCAGTAGGTCGTCGATCACGTGCCTGATCTGGGAGACGTCGATCTCGACGTGGATGTGTGCGGGCGTCCCGAGCGTCAGCACCACGTGGTCCGCCTGGGTCGCGTCCTGCACGTGCCGGGTCAGGCGTAGGCGCCCGGAGTCGCGCACGCCCTCGAGCACCTCTTGCGTGCCGGTCTCGTGGAACGGCATCCGGCCCGCCTCGACCGCTTCGAGCGTCGCGGGCACGCGCTCCACGCCGATCACGTCGAGCCCGCGGTCGGCGAACGACAGCGCCAGGGGCAGGCCGACCCGCCCAAGGCCGATCACCGCGACGGTCGTCACCGGAATGAGTCTACGAGTGGGCCCTTCGCTCCCGCACCAACTGACCGCCTATCGCCGCAAGGAAGCGCGGGTTGTAGTAGAGGTAGCGCGGCAGGAGGCGGCGTGGTTCCTGGGCGATGCGGTAGGTCCACTCGAGCCCCCGCTCCTGCATCCAATCGGGGGCCTGTGACACCCGCCCCGCATGGAAGTCGAAGGCGGCGCCGACCCCGCACATCACCGGCACGTCGAGCCGCGGGCGCATGCGGGCCATCCATTTCTCCTGCTTCGGCACTCCGATGCCCACCCACAGGACGTCCGGCTCGGCCTCGTTGATCTGGTCGACGATGGCGTCTTCCTCGTCCTCGGTCAGGCGCCGGAAGGGTGGCGAATAGCCACCCACGACGTTGATGCCAGGATGCTTCTGGCGGATCGACAGCGCGAGCTGGGCGAGCGATCCCTGGTCGCGGCCGCCGTACAGCCAGACTCGGTGCCCGCGCTCCGAGCAGCGGTCGTTGTAGCGCCGCATGAGCTCGGGCCCGTAGACGCGGTCGGGGAGGTTCTCGCCCAGCCAGTTGGCCGCCCACACGACGGGCATGCCGTCCGGGACGGTAAGCGTGGATCCGAGTAGCGCCGCGCGGACGGCGGCGTCGTCCTGGCCGACCATGACGACGTGCACCGCGGCAGCGATCACGTAACCGGGCTCGCGCCGCTCGATCATCGCATCCATGACGTTCATCGCGCCCCCGTAGTCGGTCATCGCGATGGGGATGCCGAGGATGTCGCGGGCGCGAATCCTGTCGACGGAGGAGCCCCAGCTTGGCGCCAGCCCCTCGAGGTGTGCTCGAGCGCCGCTCATGGTTGGTCTTCCCCCGATCCGCTCGCGAAGCGAGGAAGTGTAGCCCTCACTCGCTAACGGTCCTCAGCGTGGAGGGTCGCGCCCACGCGCTCCTCACCGGAGCGTCGCTCCGCGTCGCGCATGCGCTTCTCGAGCAGCGCCAGCCGTTGCGCAAGCACCTTTGTCTGATCGGACAGCCGCGAGACCGCGAGAGAGAAGTGGAGCAACAACACCAGTACGAAACCGAATGCGACGACGAACAGGGCGTTCGGCGGGTAGACGATTCCGATCGCCTTGGCGAGCTCGGACAGCAGACCCTTCCAAATCGCCAGCCCGAGCATGACTATGGCGCTGAGCAGCCATACGATCGCGTAGCGCTCGAGGAAGCGGCGCCGCCGGACGAGCTCGAGCACGACCAAGAGGAGGACCCCACTGGCGACGACCGCGACGAGTTGGATGCGCAGCTCCATGCCCGTTCCTCAGATGCTCTGTCCCGCGGCCACGGGCGCCTCGTCCCCGGGCTCGGGCACCGGACGTGCACGCGCCAGACCGACGAAGATCGCCAGCAGGACTTTCATCATGTAGTAGACCGACTTCCCGGAGCTGATCGAAGACGCGCCGCCGTCGCGCTTCAGCATCCGGACCGCGACCTCGTGCATCTTCAGCCGGTGGAAGTGCACCATCAGCACGGCCTCGACCTCGGGGTAGTCGTGCGGGTAGTCGCGGGCGAAGAGCGCGATCCCGCGGCGGTTGTAGAGGCGGAAGCCCGACGTCGGGTCGCTGACCCGGCGTCCCATGATCCTGGACAGCAGGAAGGCGAAGAGGTGGATGCCGGTCCGTCGCGAGATCGGCGCCGGGTAGCGGTGGCCCGTCATGAAGCGGGAGCCGCAGACCATGTCGAGGCTCGGGTCGGCATCCATCGCCGCCAGGAGCTTCGGAATCTCTTCGGGCAGGTGCTGCCCGTCGGCATCGACTTGGACCATGTAGTCGTAGCCGTTGTCGAGCGCGTAAACGAAGCCGGACTGGACGGCGCCGCCTATGCCGAGGTTGAACGGATGGCGCAGGACGTGCGCGCGGGCGTCCTCGGCGACCTCTCCGGTGCCGTCGGTGGAGCCGTCGTCGATCACGAGCACGTCGAACTGGGGTGCGTGCTCCTGGATGGCGCGCACCACCCCGCCGACGGTACCGGCTTCGTTGTAGGCCGGGACGACGGCGAGCTGTGAGGCGTTGGAATGCATTCTGACGGGTAGGAGTGCCGCGCGGCCGCGGAGTTGCGGCCCGGAACGCCCATATATTGCCCTACCGGTAGGCCATGCCCGCGCTCCGGCTCTCGCTCGTCGTTGTGACGTACAACTGCCGCGATGAGGTGGCCCGCACCTTGACGGCGCTCGTGGAGCAGCTCTCGGAGGACGACGAGCTCGTTGTGGTCGACAACGCCTCCTCGGACGGAACGGCGGAGGCGGCGCAGTCCGCCGCGCCGGGCGCCACGGTCGTCCGCAACGCTGCTAACACGGGCTTCGCGGCCGCGGCGAACACCGGAGCGGCGCGCGCGACTGGAGAGCTGCTGGTCTTCCTCAACCCGGACGCCCTGCCCGCGCCGGGCTTCGTGGAGGCGATCACCGCGCCACTGCGCGAGGAGCGCGGCTGGTCCGCGTGGATGGGACTCGTGACGGCGGAGGGGGGGCGGGTCGTGAACACAAGCGGCGGCGTGGTGCACTTCACGGGCATCTCCTGGGCCGGCGAGGCCGGGCGGCCGACCGCCCAGATCGAGGCCGCTCCGCACGAGGTCGCCTTCGCTTCCGGCGCCTGCCTGGCGGTGCCGCGCTCGGACTGGGTCGCGGCCGGCGGCTTCCCCGAGCACTACTTCATGTACTGCGAGGACGTGGACCTCTCCCTGCGGCTGCGCATCGCCGGCAAACGCATAGGAGTCGAGCCGCGGGCCCGCGTGGACCACCGCTACGAGTTCGAAAAGGGACCCGAGAAGTGGCGGCTGCTCGAGCGAAACCGCTGGGCCACGGTGATTCGGACCTACCCGCCCGCTCTGCTGCTGCTTTGCGCCCCCGCGCTGCTGCTGGCTGAGCCGGCCATCGCGGCAGCGGCGCTTCGGGGCGGCTGGGGCCGCCAGAAGCTGGCCGCCGCGGGCGACATGCTTGCACGCCTGCCCAGCCTGCTCGCCGAGCGGCGTCTCATCCAGTCGGGCCGGGTGATCGGTGCGTGCGACTTCGCGCGCTGGCTCGTCCCCGAGCCGAGCTCACCCTTCCTCGGCCGCTCCGCCCGCTCGTCGCTCGTACGGGTGCTGCTGCGCGCCTACTGGCGCGCCGTGCTGGCGTTGCTACACGCCGGTTGATGCCGCGGCCCGGGCGCGCTCGATTTGCTCGCCGAGCCGCCCCGCGAGGACCGGATGGCTGTAGTCCCTGATCGCTTGCGTGTCCGGCGCTCCGTTCCAGGCTGAGATTCGCGCGAGCCCATCCGCGATCGCGTCCGGGTCGGTGGCGGAGGTCGCGAGCCCGGAGCCGGTCCGCTCGACGATCCGCGCGGCGGCGGTCTGCTCGCCGAGCACGAGGATCGGGACGCCGGCGGCGAGGTACTCGAACAGCTTGCCCGTCGCGATGCTCGTACTGCCCTGGGTTACGACGAGCAGGCCGTCCGCTGCGCGCTGGAGCGCCAGCGCCTCATGACGGGGAAGCGCGCCGACGCTGCGCGCCAGTCCCCTCAGCTCGGGCGCCTCGATCAGCTCTCGCTCGCGGCTGGTGGTCGGCCCCGCGAAGACCACCTCGAGCCGTTCCGCCCGCTCAGGGTCGCGGCGGTAGAGCTCGCGCAGGCCCGCCAGCAGCGGGCCGGGGGAGAGCCCGTTGAAGGCGAGCGTGCCCGTGTAGACGAGCGACTGGCGGTCCGGATCGAGCAGATCGGGTCGTGGCGCGAGCTCCCCCTCGCGCAGCTCGTCGGGGTCGAAGCCGTTGGTGATCGTCACCGCATCGACTCCGAAGCGGGCGCGCAGGTCGTCCGTGATCGGCTCCGTGACTGCCTGTACCTGGTCCGCCTCGGTCACGACCTGTCGCTCGAGCCTGCTATCGAGCGCGCGCAGTGGGGCCAGCGCGAACCTCGGCCGGCTGCTCTCGAACGTCCAGCCATCGCGCAGGTCGGCGACCCAGGGGACGCCATGCCTGCGCAGCGTGAGCCCGATCACATGGACGCTGTGCGGGGGCCCCGACGTGAGCACGCAGTCGATCGCCCCGCGGCGTGCGAGCTCCAGCGCAGGCGGGAGCGCGAAAGGGACCCAGCTGAGGAGGCCGAGGTCGGGAACCACCCACTCGGCCAAACGGCTCGGGCGGGCCTCGTAGTCGTTTGCCGCCGCTTCCGAGGCGAGCGCCCGGAACGAGCGCCGGCGCGGGTTCATGCCACTGACGAGCAGGTCTCGCGTGCGGATCGTGAGCGCTGCCTCCGGCACCCCGGCCCCCGAACCCGAGGCCAGCGAGGTCAGCACGATCAACTCGTAGCCGATGCGGGAGAGGTATTTCGTCATCCCCGCGGTGCGCCGGGCCGCCGACAAGATCGCCGGCGGCGACGGGTGCGCAACGTACAGCACTCGCGCAGGTGCCTTCATCGGAAGAGCAGCCGCCCGTAGAGTGCCTGCTCGAGCCGCGCCGGGAGTGGCCGCCAGGCGAACCAGGTCCGGTAGAGAAGCCTGCCAGCCGGCCCGAGAGCGCTCTGCTTCGCCAGTTCGGGGGCCCGCCTGTAGAGCGCCGCGTGCTTGCGGCGGATGCGGCGGTAGAGGTGCCTGTAGTCCGCTCGCGTGGCGTCGACCAGAGTCCGGCCGCGCCGCCGGTAGTAGAAGGTGACCTCGGGGATCCGGCGGCCGGCCCAGCCGCGCTCGACGGCGCCGAGGAAGAAGTCCCAGTCCTCGTAGCCGGGCAGCTCCGGATCGAACCCCCCGACTTCCTCGAACAGCTCCCTGCGCAGAAGGCTGGTGGCGCTCACGAGGCTGCGGTACAGGAGGCGGTACGGGTCCCAGTCCGGCAGGGCCAGCACCCCGGCCCAGTCACCGATGAACTCCGTCAGGCCGTAGGCGAAGCCAAGCCCGGGCTCCGAGTCGAGCACCGCCCGCAACCTTCCCAGAGCGTCCGGGTGCAGAAGGTCGTCCGCGTCGAGCATCAGGAGCAGTGACGTGTCGGAGTGCTCGACGCCGGTGTTGCGGGCTGCCGAGAGGCCCCGGTTGGGCCGCCGCACCACCGCTGCGGCCGCCGGCAGCTCCGCGAGGGCGCGCAGCGTGTCCGGGTCGCGCGAACCGTCGTCGACCACCACCACACGCGGGGAGCCGCCCTCCTGCCCGAGCGCGCTGTCGACGGCCTCGGCTACGAGCGTGCCGGCGGCGAAGCACGGGATGACGACAGTGACGTCGGCGTTGCCGGACACGTGCTACCGGGAGTAGGGGACCGTCGGCCGTCTCAGCCGCGTTAGGAGGTGTACCGGTCCGGCGAGCAAGACGAAGAGGATGCCGGTTACGTACCGGTCGACCGAGCTGGTGACGGGAGTCGCTCCGCCGCCGAGCTGCCTGATGAGGAACCACCAGACGAGGACGCCGCTCGTCAGAGCGATGGAAAGCAGGTAGAAGCCGCCCAGCATCCGGATGGAGCGCAGGAGGAGTGCGGCGATCGCCAATACGAGTGCGACCGGCACCAGCATGAGCCAGCGGTCGATGTCGGTCACCTGGCCGAGTATGCCTCGCACCGCGGGCTCGACGCGGTCAAGCCGGTCCGCGAGGAATCCCGGGTCGAGCCCGTTCCCCACCGGCACATCGCTGCCGATCGCCGCTGCCGCCCGCGAGGAGCAGTGCTCCCAGCAGCACGCCAAGCGTCTGGTACAAGAGGATCAAGCGCCCGGCAGCCTACGCGACACGCTCCCCGGCCGAGCCCTGTGCCACACTCGCCGCCGCATGGAGGAGCGGGGCACGGGCGACCGATCGCAGGCGCGCCTGCTCGCCTCGGGAGCGCTGGCTCAGCAGGCGGCCCAGGTGCTGGGCCTGCTCGCGATGTTCGCGATCGTCACCGTGCTCGCCCATCGGCTGTCCCTCAGCGAGCTCGGCGCCTACGGGCTGCTCTCCTCGCTCGCCGGGTACCTCGTGATCGTGCAGAACGCCGGTGCGGCCGCGGCGGTGCGCGACATGGCGGCCGCGCACGACGACCGCGAGCGCAACGGTGTCTTCTCGACCGCGGCCTCGCTGTACGCGCTGGCGGGCCTGGTCGCCGGGCTGGCGCTCGCGCTCGCCGGCGTACTGCTGTCCGCGGCGATCGACCTCGCGTCCTCGGTGCGCCACCAAGCGCAGTTGGGCTCGCTCCTGCTCGGGGCCGTCACCTTCGCCGGTTGGCCGCTCACGGTCAGCCGCGACGCGCTGCGGGCGCGGCAACTGTTCGTGCGGGCGGCGGTAACCGACATGGCGGCGGTGGCGGCGTACGTCGCCGTGGTGCTGGGGCTCGTGTACGGCGGGGCGGGGTTGGCGGTGGTGATCGGGGCGAGCGGTTCCATCCCGCTGATCGTGGGGATCGCCGCCACCGCCGTGGCGCGCAGCTCGGGACTGCCCTTCCGCTTCGAGCGCCGGGCCGTATCTCGCTCCACGGCGCGCGCCCTGCTCGGCACGGCCGGCTACCTGTCCCTGATCGAGGCCCTCGCCGCGTCGGTATACGCGCTGAACCGGGCCATTCTCGGCGTGATGCGCTCGGCCGCCACCGTCGGGCTGTTCGAGGGCCCGATCCGCGCCCACAACCTGCTGCGCTCGCTGAACGGCGCGGTCACCGTCACGGCGCTCCCGACGGCGGCCCGCTACCGGGCCGGGGACGACACCCGCCGCCTCGAGGCGCTGCTGGTCCGTGGCGTCCGCTACACGCTCGCTCTGGTCGTGCCCCTGACCGTGACCGGCATGCTGCTCGCCGGGCCCATCCTCGACGTCTGGCTCGGCGGACGCTTCCGCGACGCCGGCGGCGCGATGGCGATCCTCCTCTCCCACTGGCTCCTGAGCGGCTGCAGCGGCCTGCTCACCGCGGTGCTGGTGGCGCTCGGCCGTGCGCGTGACGTGGCGCGCTGGGCGAGCGGCGTGGCGCTCGGCGACGTGGTGCTCGCGCTGGCGCTCACGCCGGTCCTGGGCCTCGAGGGAGTGGCGCTGGCCAACTCGCTGCCCTACGTGCTGCTCTTCCCTGTCCTGCTGGGGCTCACTTTGCGCGAGGTGCGCGTCGGCTTGGGCGTGCTGTTGCGCGACGCCTTCGCGCCCGCTTACCTGCTGGGCGCCGCGCTGGCCGCGGTCCTTGCCGTGCTGCGGCTCGTGGCTGACCCCGCCACGCTGCCCGCCGTGGCCGCTGCGGCACTGGCCGCCCAGCTCGCCTACTGGTTCGCCTATTACCTGGTCTGGCTCGACGAGAGCGAGCGGGCGCTCGTGCGCGGCGTCGTCGGCGACCTGCTTTCGCGCCGGCGCGGCTGACGCGGGTGATTAGCCTGGTGGCCGTGGCGCGCGTCCTGATCCTCTCGTTCAGCGACCACGGCCGGGACCCGCGCGTCCACCGCCAGATCGAAGCGCTGAGGAAGCGCCACGAGCTGGTCGCCGCCGGCTTCGCCCCTCCTGCCGTGCCCGGAGTCCGGTTCGTCGACCTGAGGCCGCCCCCGGCGCCGCTCGCGGCCCGGCGCAGCCAGGCGCTCGGACTCGTCCGCATCGTCGCTCGGCGCTTCGAGCGCGCCTACTGGGGCAACCGCACCGTCCGCTTCGCGCTCGCGCGCCTGGACGGCCGCCGCTTCGACGCCGTAGTGGCGAACGACATCGACACCCTGCCCCTTGCGCTCCGCGTGGCCGGGTCCGCGGCGGTGCTGTTCGACGCGCATGAGTACTACCCCGAGCACTTCGCCCAGGAGCGCTGGTGGCGGCACGTCATGGGCCCTCACTTCACCCACCTTTGCGCCACCTACATGCCCCGGGCGGCGGCGGTGACGACGGTCTCCGCCGGCCTCGCGCGCCGCTACCGCGAGGAGGTCGGTGTGGAGGCCGAGGTCGTGATCAACGCGCCGGAGCTGGAGCCACTCGAGCCGAGCCGGGTGGAAACGCCGATCCGGCTGCTCCACCACGGCATCGCCGACCGCCGCCGCCGGCTCGACCTGACGATCCAGGCGATGCGCCACCTCGACGAGCGCTTCCGATTGGACCTGGTGCTGCTCGACGACGGGAGCGGCGAGCTGGGTCGTCTGCGTGCGCTGGCAGCCGGCGACTCGCGGATCGCCTTCCCCGAGCCCCTCCCGATGCCGGAGATCCCTCGCTTCGCCAACTCGTACGACGTCGGCCTCTTCCTGCTCGAGCCGCGAACCTTCAACCAGTTGCACGTGCTCCCCAACAAACTCTTCGAGTTCATCCAGGCGCGGCTCGCCGTCGCCATCGGCCCCTCGCCGGAGATGGCGGCCGTGGTGCGCGAGTGGGACTGTGGCGTGGTAGCCGACGACTTCACGCCGGCTGCGCTCGCCCGAGCCGTGGGCGGGCTCGACGCCAAGCGGATCGCGGCGCTCAAGCAGCGCTCCCACGCGGCCGCCGCGGAGCTGACCGCCGACCGCGCCCGCGGGGCGCTGGTGCGCTTGACCGAGTCGCTGCTCGACGAGCCGCGTGCGGCTTCGCCTAGCCTCTAGGCGGCGACCGCCGCAGCCTGGCCCCCATTCGCAAGGCGCGGCCTCCGAGCCGAACCCTCGCCACGACCTCGAGGCAGGAGAGGCGTTCGCCGACGCGGGATCGCATCTCCCTGAGCCCGTCGAGCGCACGCGGGGGCGGGGCCGCCCCGCGGCCGCCGAGGGCCGCGGCCTCGACCTCCGAGACGAAGCGCTCGTAGGTGTAGGCGCCCGAGGCGACCACGTCGCGGTAGGCGGCCTCCACGATGAC
Organism: Thermoleophilaceae bacterium; assembly: GCA_035264265.1. GTDB lineage: Bacteria > Actinomycetota > Thermoleophilia > Solirubrobacterales > Thermoleophilaceae > DASXBA01. The sequence continues at coordinate 20,026 of DATFQM010000052.1, read as the reverse complement.
CTGACGGCGGTCGTCCCGCTTTACGGTCTCGAGCACCTCGTCGAGGTTGCCCAGGTCGCGGCGGAGCGGGATGTAGTGGCGTCCGGCCTCCAGCACGCCGTTGTAGTCACCTTCCACGAGCACCTGGCAGGTCCGGGTGGCGCACGCCTCGAGATGTCGGGGTGACAGGGCGACGAGCCCGAAGCTCCCGTCCCGGCCCGGGAAGCAGCTGGCCTCGACCTCCTCGAAGGATGCCCCAGGGTGCTCGGCGAGGAAGCGCTCGGTGCGCGCCCTGATCGTGCCGTCCCGGTCGAGCAGGCTCGCGCCTCCCTCGGCGCCGATCGTGTACTTGCAGGAGAGCAGGAAGCGCAGCCAGTCGCCTCCGAGCAGGGTGTCCTCCGCCCGCGTCGAGATGTCGCACACGAGCCCCTTTGCCGGAGCGGCCTCGGCGACGCGGGCCGCCATCTCCGCCTTGAGCCGCGCGTGGCGGCCCAGCCAGGGCGGCAGGTCCTTGGCCCTGTAGCCGATGTCGACGGGGCGGTCGCCGGAGGGCGCGCCGAGGCGCTCCATGCGGTCGATCGCCCCTCGGTCGAGGTAGCCCGTGAGCACTCGCGAGATCCGCACCCTGCTTCGGTCCACGCTCGGGTAGATCGTGGGCCATTCGGAGGGCGGGGCGACGCTGAAGACGTAATCGATCCCGAACTCGTCGATGAACTCGCACAGCGAGGCCGGCGGAAGGTACTCGTCCTGGGGCAGGGCGATCCGCACCGCGTCGAGGGCCTTCAACGGCCGGGCGCGCTCGCGCAGCCGCTCGAAGTAGGCGGGCGAGCTGCGCTTGGAGAGGAAGGTCGTGTGGAAGACGAGCAAGTCGAAGGGGGCCCGCCGCAGCCATGCCGGGACACGCCGCACCGCGAGGTTCAGGTAGAAGCAGCGACGCTGCGAGTAGCGCCGGAAGGCACAGAGATGGTCGCGCACGGACTCGCGGAGCGGATGGTCGAGCATGCTGTAGACGACGAGGACGTTGCCCGTGCCTGGCGCCCCGTCCGGCTCGCGGGCGCTAGAGGTGGGCGTCACGGTAGGCGTCCGGGTCGCCGGCTCTACGCGAGGTGAGCCGCAAGCGGATCCGGGACGTGACCGGGTAGACCCCGTGGATCACCTGCCGGAACGGCGGCCTGCGGAGCAGCTCGAGGACGAGCCAGACGGCGAGCCGGGTTGCGCGGCGGAGCCGGTGCCCCCGGGCCAGGGCGGCGTCCACCTGCGCGGTGGCGAGCGGCTCGGCTCCCGTCCCGACCCCGGCCGACTGCAGCGTCTCGTCCACGCTCTCAAGCAGCCTGCGGTAACCCCACGCCCCCGACTCGATCAGGTCCCGGTAGGCCTTCTCTGTCAGCTCGCAGCGGAGGTCGCGGTCGCGGATGCGCTCGATCACCTCGTCGAGGTTCGAGAAGTCCTTCTTCAGCGGGATGTAGTGCACCATCGGCTCGAGGATGCCCGAGTAGCGCCCCTCGAAGAGCACCTGGCAGGTACGCAGGGCAGCTGCCTCGAAGTGGCGTGGGCTGATCGTCCGGTAGTAAACGACGTCCTCCCACCTCGGGAGGGTCGTGAGGTCATCGATGGCCACCTGGCCGCGCTCGGCCTCGAGGCGGACGTACTCGGCCAGGACCTCGTCCTCGAGGTCGAAGGCGGAGACCCCGGACTCGACCCCGAGCACGCAACGGCAGTTCGCGAGGAACCTGTACCAGTCATCGCCGTACAGCCGGTCGCCCTCACCGCCCGCGAGGTCGAGGGTCAGGCCGCTAGCCCCGGCGAGCTCCCCGAAGCGCTGGCCGATCAAGTGCTTCTCCTGGGCCCCCCTGCCCAGGTAGGGAGGCAACGGCCTCCCCCGGTAGCCGACGTCCACGCGGCGCTCCGCATCGGAAACCGTGAAGCGGCGCCCCGCAGCGACCAGCTCGTCGCTCACATAGCCGGGAATGTTGGAGACGAGCCTGGGGACGCTCGTATACCTGCCGTACGCCTTGGCGAACTCCGATGGCTCCAGGCACGTGAAGACACAGTCGATCTCGTGCTCGTTCAGGAAGCGAAAGCGGCGCCCGCAGCGAGTGCACTCGTCTTGGAAGAAGGCCACGGTGTACGCCCCGGTGCTCCTGAGGTATCTGTGCCACGGCTCGTCCAGGTGGTACGTGCCCATGCCGAACACCGAGTAGTGGAGGATCACGGCGCCGAACTCGAGCTCCTCGAGGCCCGGCGGGAAGCCGAGGTCCGTGTTCAGCTCCCACATATCGAGATCGGAGTGACGGCGGAACGCCCGCACGTGCTCCATGACCGTGGATGCGTCCCTGAACCAGGGAGTGGCCCGCCGGTGGTAGAGGAGCAGTGCGCCGTTTGCCCGCCGCCGGTGCGGGACGGTGCTCTCCTTATGCAGCTCAGTTGCCACCGTGCCTCGGGGCTGCGAAGCCACCGAGCGCACTATCTCTCCGGCCCTCAAGAGGGCGAGCCGGACGGATCCGCGGCGCGTCGCAACTCGTAGACGCCGCCGATCCCGGCGTACAGGCCGCGGTACATCGGATAGCCGGAGGGATCCAGCGTGAGCTCGCGCAGGAAGTCGCGATGTTCGCGACCGAGCCGCTCGTCCGCTATCGCCCGTTCGCGCGACTCCGCGAGCGAGTTCAGTTCTCGGCGCGACAGGTAGCCGCCCAGGTAGCGTGCCTCGAATCCCGCCCGCTCGCAGAGCGCGGCGAACCCCGGTGCCGGGTAGCTGCGCGAGATCGGACATTCGGGCCCATCCGTGTTCCGGGCGAACGCCTCCTGCACGCCTAGGCCCGGGAATGCGCCCTCCAGCACCATGCGCTCGTACGCCGTGTAGAGGTGGAACCACACGCTGTCCCGGTTGTAGACCATCACGCAGGCTCGCCCCCCCGGGCGAAGGACGCGGTGGAGCTCACGAAGGATGAGGTCGGGCTCGCTCGTGTGGTGCAGCACGCCGAGGCACTGGACGTAGTTGACTGACTCATCCTCGAGCGGGACGCGGGGCTGGGAGTCGCTCAGCTCCACCAGCTCGACCCGCCCCGGGTCCACGCGGTGTAGGGCCAGCCGGTCCGCTGCGAGCCCCAGCGCGGTGCGTGACACGTCCATGCCCACGATCCGCGCGGCCCTTGTGTAGAGGGCGAGCCCGACCAGATCATTGCCCGGACCGCAGCCATAGTCGAGCACCGCCTCGCCATCGTGGTCGCCCCAGAGGCCGGTGAGCTCGCGGAACAGCGGGTACTGATCGAACCGCCACTTCAGGTAGCGCTCCGAGCGGCGCCGGGTCAGGAACGAGGGTGCCCTGACGGTGTGCCGGGACCAGTACTCGTCCACCGACGTGGTCCGGGTGCGATCGGCGGCGCGGATAACGGGAGGGGGCGAAGACGGCCTGCGCGCTTGCGCCGCCCACGCTTCGAGGGCGCTCGCCACATGCGGGACTACTCGGGGTAAGCTGAGAGTCAGGCTCATCGATCGGGCGAGGATCCTGGCGGCGAGCGGATGCGCCGGGCCGGACCTGCGGACCCCGATGATAAGGGCCTCCGCTTACCCCCGCCTCCTCAGTTGGGGGCCGGCGCCGATCTAGGCAGGCCCGCTGCCGCCGCGGCAGGCCGGAGCGTCGGGTCGCCGGGTCACCTGCGTCGGGTTCTCCACGGAAGCGTAGAAGCCGTCCCAATTGAACGGGGAGAAGAACGGGAAGCGGAAGCGCTTGTCGAGCCGCCAGGGCCCGGTGAGCCGGCTTGCGACATAGGGAAGGGCCAGCTCGGTGGTGGCTCTGGGGAACGCCCCGAAGGCCGTGAACAGACCGTGCCAACGCCCGTCCTGGCCGTGGCAGACGTAGCTGGGTGAGACCTTGCGAGCGTCCGCGACGGCGACGGGAGCGCCTGCGGCGTGCGGGAACCGAAGCGGCGCAGAAAGGACCAGGGAGTCGTTCCGGTGGCCGAGGACTCGCGCTGGCTCCGCCTCGAGCCCGTCCAGGGAGGAGATCACGATCGGGTCACCGGGAGCAAAGCCGCCTGCTCCGGACACGCGTACGGTCGTTTGTCCCGGGCCGGACGGCGCGGTGAGCCCAGCCACGATGCTGCGGGAGCGGACGATCTTGTGGCCGTGGGAGTAGCTGCGCTCGCGCGGATCCGTGAAGCTCGCGATTCCGCCCCAGGCCCTGTTCCCGCTGCGGTTGAAGCCCGTGTACATGAGAGACCAGCGCCCGTTGCGCCGGATGACCTCCTCGACGGCGAGCGTGGTGGCCGCTGTCTGGACTCCGGCGACGAGCTTTGCCCCGACTCGCCTGCGGAAGTGGATCCCGTCCCCGCTCTCCGCGTATACGACGCGTTGACCCTCGACTCCGAGGCGATCGACGCTCACCCACGCGCGGAAGACGCGGCCGTCATGGACGACGTAGGGCGTCCGGATCGCCTGCTCGTCGGCCGCGGGCGCGATCGCGGTGCCTATGCGGCGGAACGTGATCCCGTCACGCGAGCCGAAGACGACGACGCGCGCCCAGCGGCGACAGTCGTTCTCCGACGCGTACAGCCAGTAGGTCCCGTGCGCTCCGCGTGTGACGCTGGGCCACGCCAGGTGACACGAGTGAGGGCCGGCCCTGACCCGCTGACCGGCAGGGTTGCCGCCTACGTAGCGGCCGATCATGTAGCGCTGATCGCGACCGCTGAACATGTTCACGAAGAAGACGCGGGGCGATGCTGCCGCCGCCGCGGCTGGCGCCAGGACTCCGACCGCCGCCACCGCGGCCGCGAGTGCTTTCAACCTCCGCTGAGGCGCTGGGAATTCCCGCTTCACGAGCCTTCATCGCCTCCGGGGGAGGGCCGTCGTCAAACGGGCGCTCCAGTTCCATCGAAGCACCGGTCATCGGATTTCGCCAGCGAGCGGCTCCAGCGGGGGAGCCTCGCGAACCTCCGTCCAGGAGGACCGGGGGCGCAGATATCCTCGGACCTCGCTCCAGCGGTAATGGTCCTCACCGTCCTCCGCGACGTTCAGGGCCGTGAAGCGCAGGGCGTCCACGACATAGTCGACCGTGATGCCGGTCGCGTGGTGGAGGGCGACGTCGATCGAGAACTCGCCGGGAAGCAGGGTGGCATCGATCTCCGCGTTTACCTCCCGAAGGCCCGGCCGGAAGCCCAGTAGGGGCCCCTCCAGGTCCGTGCTCTGGACGGTCGCCACGCGGTCTCCGCCGAAGGGCGAGATGCCGAGCTCGACCACGCCATCGTCGATCGGTCGGGTGACCTCGAACACGGCTGTGACCCTGAAGCGCTGGCCGAGATGAAGTGCGGGGAGCGGCTCGCCGCTCATGTCGCTGACTTCGACCTCCCGGAGGCGAGCCTCGCCGGTCCCGATTCGGGGCGCTTCCTCCGGCACTCTCGCACGCCCGCTGGCCTCCTCCGGGGACGTGCGATTGAGGTAGGTCGCCACCACCTCCGCCGGTGGCCCGTCGGCCGTCAGCCGTCCCCCCTCGATCAGCAAGGTGCGGCTGCACAGCCGCTGTACTGCGCCGAGGTTGTGGCTCACGAAGACCACGGTGCGTCCACCCCCGGCCACGTCGCGCATCTTTCCGAGGCACTTCCTCTGGAATTCGACGTCGCCCACCGCCAGGACCTCGTCGACGAGCAGGATCTCCGGCTCGAGGTGGGCCGCCACCGCGAAGGCCAGCCGAACGTACATGCCGCTCGAGTAGTGCTTGACCGGCATCTCGATGAACCGCTCGATGCCGGCGAACTCGACTATCTCGTCGTACTTGCGCATGATCTCGCGGCGCTTCATCCCCAGGATCGTCCCGTTGAGGAAGACGTTCTCGCGGCCGCTGAGCTGAGGGTGGAACCCCGTGCCGACCTCGAGAAGCGTCCCCACACGCCCGCCCACACGCGCGCGGCCCTCGGTGGGGGGAGTGATGCGGGAGATGATCTTGAGCAGGGTGCTCTTGCCTGCCCCGTTGCGACCGATCAGGCCGAGGGCCTCTCCCTGCTCGACGTCGAAGCTGATGTCCCGGAGCGCCCAGAACTCATCGGATGGACGGACGGAGGGAGGCCGGCGATTCCTGACCAGCCGCATGGGCACACGAAGGGCCCGCTCGAGGCGCTCGGCCAGTAGCGGGCTGGAGAGCTCGCCGAGCCGGTAGCGTTTCCCCAGCCTCTCCACACGAATCGATTTCCTTCCCGCGCCCGCCATGGCGTCAGATCACGTCGGCGAAGCGGCGTTCCGCGCGCTCGAAGTAGAGGAGCCCGGTGAGGATGAGGGCGATGCCGGTGGTCGCCGGGATCAGGAGGAGGAGGCCCGGCGGGCTCGCGTCGGGCAGCACCGCCCAGCGAAATGTCTCGAGCACGCCGACGAGTGGGTTGAGCGCGTAGAGGGGCTGGTAGGCCTTCGAAATCAGGCTGAGGGGATAGAGGACGGGCGTTATAAAGAGCAGGAGCGTCGTCATGAACGTCACCACGTTGCTGATGTCGCGATAACGGACGATGGTCGCCGAGAGCCAGAACCCGATCCCGAGTGCCAGCGCGAGGGCGACCGCGAACACGACAGGCACGAGGAGGATCTGGATCCCGGGCACCTGCCCGAAGACCAGCAGGACCGCGAGCAGCACCGCGAAGGAGGCCGCGAAGTCCATGATCGGCGGCATCATCGCCGCGATCGGGATGGCCAGGCGAGGGAAGTAGACCTTCGAGATGAGCTCGGCGCTGCTGATGGTGCTATCCGAACAGCGCGAGATCGCCGTGGCGAAGAAGAGCCACATCGTCATGCCCGTGAGCGCGAACAGTGCGTACGGCACGTGCTCAGAGGGCAGGTGCGAGACACGACCCAGGAAGACGCTGAAGACGACTGCCAGGAGGAGGGGTTGCAGCACGGCCCAGAGTGCGCCCACCGCGGTCTGCTTGTAGCGAACGGTTACGTCTCGCTTGGCGAGGAAGTAGACGAGGTCGAGGCTGTGCCGGAGCTCCTTGAGGTTGGGGAGCGACCAACCGGACACCGGCGTGATGACTGTCTCCTCGGTCGTCTCGTCAGGCTCGACGGACGCGGGAGTGTGGACTTGAGTGGACATCGATCCGACAGTATGGAGTCTCGCTTGCCGCGCTCAAGCCGCGCGCGGTCCCATCAGGCGCCTGACGCGCGACGTGACAGGGTGGACGAGCCGCGCGGCCCGGATGACGAGCGGCCTCGAAAGCAAGGCACGAAGCAGCCAGTCCAGCTGGCGTCGGGTCCGGCGGACTAGCGCCCCGCGGCGAAGCGCCGAGCGAAGCGCGGCCTGCCCGGCGGAGTCGGGCTCCTCGCTGACCCCCGCCTCCTGAAGTGTGCCGTCCACGCTCTCGATCAGGCGCTCGTAGCCCCACTCGCCGGAGGCGATCAGGTCGCGATGGGCGTTGCGGGTCAACTCTCCGCGCACTTCCGCATCCTTGATCAGGGCGATGACCCGCTCCATGTTCGAGAAGTCCTTCTCGAGCGGGATGTAGTGCACCATCGGCTGGAGGATCCCGGAGTACCGGCCCTCGAAGAGCACCTGGCAGGCCCGAAGCGCGGCTGCCTCGAAGTGGCGCGGACTGATGGTCCGGTAGTAGACGACGTCCTCCCATTCGCTCAGGCTCTCGAGGTCTGCGATGCCCACGGCGCCGCGCTCCTCGAGCAGGCGGACGTACTCGGCGTACACCTCACCCTCGAGGTCGAAGGCGGACACACCCGACTCGACCCCGAGCACAGCGCGGCAGCGACTGATGAATCGGTACCAGTCATCTCCGTAGAGCCGGTCGCCCTCGCCGCCGGCGATGTCCAGGCGCAGCCCGCTTCCCGCCGCGAGCTCGGCAAAGCGACGGCCGATCAGATGCTTCTCCTGTGCGCCCCTTCCCATGTATACGGCGAGCGGGCGCCCGCGGTAGCCGACGTCGATCGGCCGCCGGCCGTCGGGAAGGGTGAAGCGCTGTCCGGTCTCGAGGAGCCCCTCGCTCACATAGCCGGGAAGGTTCGACACGAGCTTCGGCACCTCCGTGTACGCGCCGTACACCTTCGAGAACTCGGATGGCTCGAGGCAGGTGTAGACGCAGTCGACCTGGAAGTCGTTGAGGAAATTGAACCGCCGCCTGCAGGCGAAGTGCTCGTCCTGGAAGAAAGCGATCTTGTATGCGCGTGAGCGCGCCAGCCAGGCGAGCCACTGATCGTCGAGCAGATAGTGCTGAACGCCGAACAGGGAGTAGTGCATGATCATCGCGCGGGGTTCGACCCGCTCCAGCGCCGGGGGGAAGCCCGCGTCCACGTTGACCTCCAAGATGGGGAAGCGCGAATGCCGCCGGAAGGCGCCAACGTGCTCGAGCACGGTGGAGGCATTTCGGTGCCAGAAGGCCAAGGGCCAGTGGTAGAGGAGCACCACCCCGTGTCCCGACCTGGAAGTCGGGCTCGTCACTTGCGTGCGGTGATGTAGAGGTCCAGCCCCAGCACCCTGTCCACCGACCCGAGCAGGCGCTCCCGCGGGATGCGCGCGAGTAGGGGAACGGGGTAAAGGGTCCGGAAGTTTCGCCTGTCGACTCGCACGCTGAAGAACCGGCGGAACAGCCGTCGAGCCTGGCGCGGGCTCACGAAGTCCGTGTGGGGAGCCGCCTGCCCGTCTGCGTTGACGTCGTACATGGCTCGCACGTCCTCCTCGGGAACGCGGCGGCGCATCAGCCTCGGCACGGTCACTGCCGTGAGCCGCCTCCAGGAGTGGCGGTTGTAGACCATCACGACGGCGGTCCCTCCCGGCCGCAGCACGCGCCTCACCTCGTCCACCGCGCGGGGAAGGTCGCCCGTGTGGTGAAGGCAGCCGATGGTGTAGACGAAGTCGAAGCTGTCGTCGGGGCAGGGCAGCGAGTGCGCCGACCCCTGTACCACCCGGCCGTCGGAGTCATCCACGCTGGCAAGCTGCAACCGGTGGCGGACGAGCTCTACTGGACCGCGCGCGATGTCCACGCCGCGGTATTCCGCCCCCCTTTTCACCAGCTCGCTGCTGAGCGTCCCGTACCCGAGGCCGATCTCCAGGACGGAAGCTCCCGCAAGCTCGTCCGGAAGGTACGCGGAGAGATAGGGATACATCGCGAAGTACGCATCGTCGAAGCGGGCGAGGCTCTCTTTGGAGGCGTCCACGATGCCCAGGCTCTGCGCCAGCTTCGAGCCGCACAGCTCGTTCCAGAAGCTCACGTTGCTCGTGTCGATTCCCGCTCGCTGCACTCTCGCGCTCATCAGCGTTTCCCGGAGGCTCCGTTCGGCTTCGATGCCACGGCCACGATCTCCGTCGGGCGCATCAGGACCAGTCCGAGCCAGGGACGAATGCGATTCACATTCGGGTTGTCGCCGAACCGTCTCTCGAGCATGCGCTTGACACGCACGCGAAGCGGCGGAAGGCGTGCGATCAGCGGCCGCCAGCGGCCGAGGTAGAAGCCAGTGTACGAGAGCCGTTTCACCTCCAGGCCCGCGTTCACCAGGAGCTGCCGGAGCATGGCCCGATCGAAGGTCCGGAGATGGACGAGCGGATAGGGGCAACCGCTCAGCCTCGAGTACTGCGTGATGTCCTCGCGGTAGGGGGTCTTGACGACGAGCCTGCCGCCGGGACGCAGTGCCTCGGTCGCGCTGGCCAGGAAGTCGGCGAGGTTGAGGACGTGCTCCATGACATCCGAGGCCACGATCACGTCGAACTCCTCGCGGAAGGGGAGGTTCTCGGCATTCGCCCGCATTAGCTGCACCCCGTCGGCGTTTCCCTGCAGGCGCCGTAGGTAGGCCCTGGCCAGATCCACCCCGACGAGCCGAGCCGGCTGCGCCTGCCTCACCCTCTCGAGGAGGAATCCCTTTCCGACGCCTATCTCGCAGACGTCACAGCCACGCAGATTGCCGAGGACCGCCCCGAGGCGCTCGGCCTCGATCGCGAGCGCGTCGTCGCCCTGGATCGAGCTCTCCAGGTCATCCTCGGCGATGCTTTCGTAGAGCCTGCAGTAGGCGTTGAGAAGACCGGACTCCCGGTCCCGCCGCGACAGGAAGGACGGCACCCCGTCCTCGCTGGTGGGCTCCCATCCGCATCGAGTACACGCGGCACCGTCGATGGCCATGGCGGACAGACGGCACTCCGGACAGATCGGCACGGCTAGGCGGCCTGCGCGGCGCGCTCGGCCTCCGCCATCCGCTCCGCGTGCTTCCCGATGCAGCTCTCGATGAAGTCCAGGTTCTCGCGCGTCCACTCGATCGTGCGCTCGAGGCCCTCGCGCAGCGGTGTGCGGGCCTCGAAGCCGAGCTCGCGCCTCGCCTTGGCGGGATCGCCGTAGCGTTGGCCGGAGTGGTCCCAGTCGCGCGCGGGCTTGAGCGCGATCGGGGTGGGGTTGCCGGCCAGCTCGTTGATCAGCTCGGCCAGGTCGCGGATCGACGTCTCCGCGCCGGAGGCGAGGTTGTAGACCTCGCCCGCCCGACCCCGCTCGGCGCAGGCGATTAACCCCTCGGCCATGTCGTCCACGTAGATCAGGTCGCGGGTGGCGATGCCGCCGTTCTCCACGGGCAGCGCCTCGCGCTTGACCGCCTTGTATACGAACGTCGGGGTGACGTTGCGCCAGACAGTATTGACGGTCCCGCGCCAGCGGCCCGCCCCAAGCACTTCCCCCGGGCCGTAGACGTTCTGGAAGCGCGCCTTGACCGCCGGCAGCCCGTGCCGGGAGCAGTAGTAGTTCGAGTAGTACTCGCCGATCACCTTGGAGATCTGGTACGGGCTGTCGAGCCACAGCGACACCGGGGCGTCCTCCGTGGTGGCCGCGGCGCCCTCGAAGGTCTTCTCGGCAACCGTGCAGCCCGCCGAGGCGTAGACGACCTTCTCGAGCCCGGCGCGGTCCTTGATCGCCTCGTAGAGCTTTAGCGTCGTGAGCGTGTTGTGCTCGTGGTCGGCCAGCGGGTCCGCCATCGAGCTCTGGTTGCCGTGGTAGGTCGAGAGCTGGAACACGAGCTCGAGGTCGCAGGGGAGCGCGGAGAGGATCGCGTCGTCGTTGATAGAGCCCTTAACGAGCTCCACGCCCGGGTCGTCCGGGAGGCTCTCGCGCTCCGAGGAGAGGAGGTTGTCGACCACGAGGATCGAGCGGGGCTCACGCTCGAGCAGCTTGCGCACGAGGTTGGAGCCGACGAAGCCGGCCCCGCCCACGACCAGGATCCGGGCGTCCCTCACTCGCCCACCTTCAGGTGGGTGTACGTCTGCTCGATGCCGCGCTCCCGGTAGTAGTCGATCGCGCGGGCGACGCCTTCCTCGAGCGGCGTGGTGGGTCGCCAGCCGAAGTCCTGCTGGATGCGCGAGGGGTCCAGCAGGATCGTGTAGGCGTCGTCCTCGCCCTTGGGCCGCACCTCGACCTCCTCCTCGGGCTCCACCTCCGGCAGCGCCGCGAGCGTCGCGTCGAGCAGCTCCTTGATCGCGTAGTCCGAGCCGGAGGAGACGTGGTAGTGACCGTGTCCGGCGCCCTCGACGACCGCCTGCATCACCACGTCGATCAGGTCGTCGACGTAGATGAAGTCGCGCCGCGTGTCCATTACGAACACCGGCTTGGCCGCCATCAGGCGCTGGAAGAAGGTAGGCAGCGGACCCGAGATGTTCCGCGGCCCGTAGGCGTTGGCCAGCCGAAGGGAGACGAAGTCCAGCCCTGACAACCCGATGTACTGCTCGCCGGCGGTCTTGGAGATCGCGTAGCTCGAGTCGGGCCGGAGGGGGTGCTCGAGCGTCACCGGCTGCTCGATCGGCGTGGTGCCGTAGCAGAGGGCGGTCTGGAAGTAGAGGATGCGCTCGACGCCCGCGGCGTGCGTGGCCTTGACGACGTTTACGGTTCCGAGCGCGTTGGTGCGCACGTCCTGAACCCAGGCGTCGGGATCCTTGTAGGAGGCGGCAGCATGGACCACGGAGTCGGGTCCGAAGGACCGGAAGACGCGCTCCACCGTCTTCGGCTCCTCGATCGTGTCGTCCACGATTACGAGACCCTCGCGCTCCTCCAGGTTGTCGTGGCGGCCGGTGGCGAAGTTGTCGAACGCCAGAACCTCGTGGCCCTCAGCCAGCAGCCGATCGGCGAGATGGGAGCCGATAAAGCCGCCCCCGCCCGTGATCAGAATCCTCATTCACCTGTCCTTTCTCCAACAGCCCCTTGAAGTGCTGCCCGCGGTCGTGGAACGCACGCTGCCAGAGCTCGAGGCAGATGAGCCCCCAGGTCTTGCGGCCAAAGCGGCTCTCGGAGTCGAGCCCCTCCAGCACCTTGCGGTTGTCGAACAGCTCCCGCCCGAGTGACTCGCGGCTTGAGAAGACGTCCGTGACGTACTCGCGCGCGGGGCCGCGCAGCCACTCCTGGAGCGGCACCGGAAAGCCCATCTTGTCGGTCCGATCCGCGATCGCGTCCGGCACCAGCGAGCGCGTGGCGCGCTTGTAGATGTGCTTCATCGTGCCGTCCTTGAACTTGATGTCGGCCGGGATGGTGGCGGCCAGCTCCACGAGCCGGTGGTCGAGCAGCGGCACGCGCGACTCGAGCCCGTGCGCCATCGACACCCGGTCCTCCACTTGGAGCAGCGCCGGCAGCAGGGTCTTGAAGTCGAAGTGGGTCATCTTGTCGAAGTAGGCCTCATGGCCGACGTTCTCGCCGTTGAAGATCTGGCGGAAGGTCTCGAACGGGGAGTAGTCGCCGAGCAGCTTCAGCCGAACCTCGCCGTCGAGGTCGCGCGCGCGGTTGATGAGCCGGAAGTAGCGGGCATCCAGGTCCTCGAAGAGCCCCTCGCGCCAGAACTCCTGTAGCAGCGGCTTGTAGCCGCGGAGCGCCACGAGGTTGGGGATGATCGACTCGTAGGTGACCACGAAGTTGCCCGAGTGCATCGTGCCCTCGATCGCTCCCTTGATGCACTGCTCGAAGTAGGCGATCAGGTAGCGGGCGTAGCCGCCGAAGGTTTCGTCGCCTCCCTGGCCGCCGAGGATCACCTTGCAGTGCTCGGCCGCCGTGCGCGAGACGACGTACTGCGGGAAGGAGCCCGGGCCCGCAACCGGATGGTCGAGGTGGTAGACCGTCTGCTCGATCGAGTCGAGGAAGTGCCCGACGCCGATGTCGATCTCGTGCAATTCGAGGTCGCGCCAGCCGGCGAGCTCCCGTGCGTAGCGGCTCTCGTCGTAGCGGGGGTCCTCCGAGAACTTGCCGGTGAACGCATTCATCCGCTCGTCCGAATGGACGCTCGCCAGGGAGGCGACGGTGCTCGAGTCGAGGCCGCCGGAGAGGTAGGTGGAGACGGGAACGTCGCTGCGCAGGTGCAGCCTCACGGACTCGGCAAGCAGCGCCTCGACCCGCTCCTCGAAGTACTTGTCCGTGTGGTCGAAGTCGACGTCGTAGTAGACCTCCCAGTAGCGGGTCGGGGTCGCCGAACCGCGGCCCACGCGCAGGTAGTGGCCCGGGAGCAGCTCGCGCACGCCCTTGAACAAGGTCTTGCCCGCCAGGCAGAACTGGAAGGCGAGGTAGTCCTTCAGTCCCTCCAGGTCGGTCTCGATCGAGGGCAGGAAGGGCAGCAGCGCCTTGGCCTCGGAGGCGAAGTAGAGGACGTCGCCCACCTGCGCGTAGTAGAAGGGCTTGATCCCGAACCGGTCGCGAGCGCACACGAGCTCCTGGGCCTGCTCGTCCCAGATCGCATAGGCGAACATGCCGCGCAGGCGATCGAGCGAGTCCGTGCCCCAGCGGCGGTGGGCGCGCAGCACGACCTCCGTATCGCAGGCGGTGCGGAACCTTCCGGCCCCCAGCTCGTCACGAAGCTCGATGTAGTTGTAGACCTCGCCGTTGTAGTTGATCCAGCTACCCGACTCGTCGCCCATCGGCTGGTGCCCGGCGGGGGTGGGGTCGATGATGTTGAGGCGCCGGTGCGCGAAGCCGACGTGTCCGCGCTCGTGGGACCAGACCCCGGCATCGTCGGGGCCGCGATGCTGGAGCAGGACGCTCATGACCTCGAGCCGGCGCTCGAGGTCCGGGATCGGGCTGCCGCGCAGGTCGATGGCTCCGCTGATTCCGCACATGGGAGTGTGGTCCTCGGGTGGGGTTCGCTGGTCCTGCCCTGAACCCCGCTCGGAGCAGGAGGTCTCGCAGGCCCGGCGGGTGATTCTCGCACAGGCCCCGCTCCCCGCCCGATCAGGCGCGGGGCCGAACGACCTCGATCCAGTCGAGCCTCCCACGGCGGCAGAGCCCGAAGGCCTCGCGAAGCGACGTCGTCCGGACCGGCGGGCTCTCCTCGCCTATCCTCGCGAGCACGAGCGGTCCCACCTGCTGAAAGTCGCTGTCCCCGTTGCCCGGCTCGAGATTGCCGCCGCCGCGGGTGAGGCGTAGCCGATGGGCGCCACGGGCCAGGCGCGCCGTGCCCACCAGCTCGAACTGGCCTGGGTAGTTGTGCCGCATCTTCAGCTGTCCCACGCGTCGCCCGTCGAGCTCGATCGTGAGCGCCCGACCGAACGTGCCCTGCAGCCAGGCCTGGTAGCGCCCCGGCTTGCTCAGCTGGATCTGGCCGGATGCTACGCCCGGACCGGTGACGTAGAGCGAGTCTCTCTCCCGGCCCCAGTTTGCCGGCTGCCGAAGGCCTCCCAGGGGGAACCTCCGTGCGTACGGCGCCGTGACGTAGGCGAGCCGGGCGCGCCCAACCCCTCCAGCGTGCCGAACGCGGCCAGCGAGCGCGCGGCAGGCCGCTGGCGTAGAAACGGGCGGAGGCGGCTCGTGGAGCAGCACTGAGTTGCCGGGTCGGACCCTCCGCCAGACCTCGTGGTAGCGCGTCCGCGCCACGAGCCGCCAGTTGCTGGCCGGCCGGCTCCGTAGGGGGGAGCGGCGGAGCACGAGCAGCGAGAAGGACTGCACGTACCGCTGATCGAGATCGTCCAGGTCGTAGGTGAAGATCGGCCTGGAGGTGTGCCGACTCGTCCGGAGCCGGGGGTCACGCCCGGCTGGTGGGCTCACGACGACAATCGCCTGCTCGTCGCGCAAGAGGTACTCCGCAAGCTCGTCGAAATGCGGATAGAGCGCGGGCCCCCGCCCGTCGAAGCGTTGTCCGATGCGCTCGAGGTCCCGAAAGCGCGAGGCGGGTGCAACCCACGTCTCGTGGTAGGCGAGGGCGTTGCCGGCGAGCACGCCCACGGCGACTGCGGCGCCCAGCAGCCACCCGAGTGGGGCCAGCCGCGGCCGCCAGCGCACCAGTCCCGCCGCGCCCGCGAAGGCGCACGCGAGCGCGGCGGGACCCGTTATGGCGATCGCCTTGAGCTCGATCCACGGCCCCGTGCGGTTCGCGTAGTAGATGAGTGCCCCGACAGAGGCGATCCCCAGCATCACGATGCTCCAGTCCCGGCGTCGCACAGACACGACCAGCCCAACGAGGGCGAGCGCGATGGTGATCGCGATCAGGATCTCGGTGACTCCGCCGGCGCCATCAGACGCATAGCGGTAGTCACCCGTGAGCCAGATCCCCGCGGCGGCTCGAACGGGCATAGGCTCGGCCAAGTTGCCGAGATCCGCGATTGCCGTTCGCCCCGAGGCGCTACCCGCGTCGGCCCGCGCGGCGACCTCGGCCAGCTTTACGGCCGTCGTGGCCGCCGGCAGCGAGAGCGCAAGCGCTACCGCGCCTACGGCGGTCCATCCGAGCGTGGCCCGCAGCGAAGCGGGTCTCCGCCGCGGGCGGGGCAGGCCCGACGTCCGCCATGCGCGTAGCTGCTCGCGTCGTCCCCAAAGCGCCAGCACCAACAAGCCACTGAGCATGATCGCGAGCCAGGGGACCGCCCCGAGATTGAAGGCGGCCAGCGAGCCCGCGAGCGCTAGGGCGAGCGGGATCTGGCGGCGCCAGCGAGACAGCTCGAACGGACCCGCCCGAAAAAGCACGGCCATCAGCGCGAGCAGCCAGGCGACGGTGAGCTCCTTGAATCCGCCTACTAGTCCGTACCCATAGAGCACGTTCGGCTGAATCGCGACGGCGGCGGCAGCGGCCCGGGCCGGCTCGAATGGGACCGCGCGCCCCAAAAGCGAGTAGAGCGCGAGCGCCCCTATGCCACTCGTGAGTGCAAGAAACGGCTGATAGAGCCAAAGCAGGTCGGTGTGGAGCAGCTGCCCGAAGCCGGCGAGGCTGCTCTGCCAGCCGCTCGGGTAGCCGGAATTGATGAGCCCACGCGCGATGACCTCGAAGGACGAGTGCGCCACGGGGATGGAGGTGCGGCCCTCCTGAGCGAGATAGGCACCGAAGTCGAGCTGATGCCCAATGTCGACGATCCGCGTGTAGCCCGTGAACGCAGGGCTGCCGGCCAGCACGACCGGCGCAGCGACGACGGCGAAGCCGGCCACCGCGGCGGCCGCTGGCCACGCCATGCTCCGGAACCGCGCGGCGCGCAGCGTCCGGCGCTCGAGCAGCAGGCCCGTGGCCGCCAGCACGAGCAGCGCGCCACCGGTCAACGGGGCGGTCTGCGCCAGCTGCGTCATCAGCGCCCCGACCACGAGGAGCGCGGCGAATCCGACCGGGAGGACGTGTAATGGTGCTAACGCACCGCCGCTCAAGCGCCGGACGAGCAGGCCGAGACCGGCGACCACCAGCAACATCGCGACAGGCGCCACGACCCAGCTCGTCAGGAAGAGACCGACCATCGGGAAAGAAGAACCCCGCAACAGCCGCGGGGAGCGGCCCGAGGGGCTACAGAGTGTGGCGCATATCGGGTGCTCGGGCCGCCCTTCCGGCGCTGAGGTACCGTGCCCGGCCATGAACGAGCCGCGACGCGCGCTGGTCACCGGCATCACAGGCCAGGACGGCAGCTACCTGGCGGACCTGCTGCTCGAGAAGGGCTACGAGGTCCACGGTATGGTCCGCCGCTCCTCGACGGAGACCTTCCAGCGCCTCGAGCACGTCCGCGACAGGCTGACGTTGCACACGGGTGACCTGCTCGACCAGCGCTCGCTGGTCGACGTCCTGCGCGCCTGCGAGCCCCACGAGATCTACAACCTCGCCGCGATGTCGTTCGTGGCGGCCTCGTGGAGCCAGCCAGTGCTCACGGCGGAGTTCACGGGCGCCGGCGTCACGCGCATGCTCGAGGCGATGCGCGAGGTTACTCCGGAGGCCCGCTTCTACCAGGCCTCGTCCTCGGAGATGTTCGGCAAGGTGCGCCAGGTCCCGCAGGACGAGTCCACGCCCTTCTACCCTCGCTCCCCGTACGGCGTGGCCAAGTGCTACGGCCACTTCATCACCGTCAACTACCGCGAGTCGTACGACCTTTTTGCCTGCTCAGGGATACTTTTCAACCACGAATCCGAGCGTCGAGGACTGGAGTTCGTCACTCGCAAGGTGACGCACGGGGCCGCCGCCATTCACCTCGGGCTGGCGGAGGAGCTGGCCCTCGGCAACCTCGACGCCGAGCGCGACTGGGGCTACGCCAAGGACTACGTCGAGGCGATTTGGCTGATGCTCCAGCAGGACGAGCCGGAGGACTACGTGATCGCCACGGGCGAGGCGCACAGCGTTCGGGAGCTGGTCGACGTCGCATTCGAGCATGTGGGACTCGACCCCAAGCACCACGTGCGCACCGACCCCCGCTTCCTGCGGCCGGCCGAGGTCGAGCACCTGGTGGGCAATTACTCCAAGGCAAAGGAGAAGCTCGGCTGGGAGCCCCGGACCAGCTTCGAGGAGCTGGTCCGGCTTATGGTGGACTCGGACCTCGAGCTGCTCGCAAAGGGCGTGCCCCAGAAGCAGGCGGGGTGAGCCGGCCGCCCGCCGAGGTGGACGTCGTGGTCGTCGGCGCGGGCATCCTCGGCCTCGCGGTGGCGCGCGAGCTGCGGGAGCGCAGGCCGGGACTCAAGATCGCGGTGCTTGAGCGCGAGGACCGGATCGCCGCCCACCAGACCGGCCACAACAGCGGCGTCATCCACGCGGGGATCTACTACGAGCCGGGCTCCCTCAAGGCTAAGCTGTGCGCGGAGGGGGCCGCCGAGCTCTACCGCTTCTGCGACGAGCGCGGCGTTCCGGTGGAGCGCTGCGGCAAGCTGATCGTGGCCCGCGACGCGTCGGAGCTCGGGCGGCTAGAGGAGCTCGAGCGGCGTGGGCGGGCGAACGGCGTGCCGGGTCTGCGCCGGCTTACAGCCGAAGTCCTTCGTAACATCGAGCCCCACTGCCGCGGCCTTGCGGCGTTGCACTCGCCGGCGACCGGCATCGTCGACTTCGCCGCGGTCGCTAAGGCCTTGGCGGACGAGCTGCTCGAGCGCGACGTCGAGCTGTTCAACGGCTGCTGTGTCGAGGGGATGTATGCCGGCTCGGCCAGGCTCGCCCTCCGCCACTCGCGGGGTGAGACGGCGACGCGCTTCGCCGTCTTCTGTGCGGGCGCATGGGCGGACCGGCTGGCCGTGCAGGCCGGCGCCGACCCCGACCCGCGGATAGTCCCCTTCCGCGGCGCCTACCTGCTGCTCAAGCCGGAGCGGCGCTACCTCGTGCGTTCGCTGATCTACCCCGTGCCGGACCCGAGTCTGCCCTTCCTGGGCGTTCACCTCACGCGCCACATCCGTGGCGAGGTGTCGCTTGGGCCGACGGCGTTGCTGGCACCGGGCAGGGACGCCTACCGGCTCAGCCGCGTGCGTCCCGGCGACCTCGTCGCCATGCTCGCCTGGCCGGGCAGCTGGCGCCTATTCCGGCGCTGGTGGCGCACCGGGCTTACTGAGATCGGCCATGCGCTGAGTAGGCGGGCGCTCGCGCGAGCCGCGTCCGGCTACGTGCCTGAGCTGCGGCCAGACGATTTCGAGCCGGGCTTCGTCGGCATCCGGGGACAGGCTCTGGGCCGCGACGGAAGGCTCGTGGATGATTTTGTGTTCTCGGAGACCGAGCGCGCCCTGCACGTGCGCAATGCGCCCTCTCCGGCGGGCACCTGCTCACTGGCAATTGCACGCCTGATCGCCGACCGGGCCGAGCCCGGACTCGGCTAGTCGGCATACGTCGCCAGGACCCTCTCAAGGGAGGAGCTCATCGAGAGGCGCGAGGCATTGCGCTCGAACCAGTCGGCGGTCCGTGCACGCAGCTCGGGACCGCCTTGATGTACCCGAAGGATCGCGGCGGCCAGGTCCTCCGCCGACGCCGAAGGTGCTACGACTCCATTGAAGTCCTCCGAGACCAGCTCGGTCGCGGCGTTGTCCGGTCCATGGACCACCACGCTCGGTGTTCCCGCGGCCGCGGCCTCCACCACGATCAGCCCGTGGCCCTCCCTTCGCGAGGGCAGCACCATGCAGAGCGCGCGGCGCAACACTCGCTGGACCTCCTCTGCGGGCACGAAGCCACGGACCGTCACAGCCTCTTCTAGGTTGGACTCCGCGATGCGTCGCCCCACCTCCGCCCGCTCGGGTCCGTCGCCGTAGATCTCACAGCGGAGCTCAGGAAGCCGCTCCCGAGCCAACCTGATCGCCGACACCAGCGCCGGCACCCGCTTCTCCCGTATGTGCCGACCCGCGAAGACCGCCACTGGCTCGGCGGCCTCTGCCGCCGGGCGCTCGAGCGGGCCCGCGTACTCGCCCTCCAGCACCGTTGGCTGTGCGCCCGCTCCGATCTGTATCAGGCGGCGGGCGTGCAACCGGGAGAAGCAGAAAGCGCGCTGTTCGACCCGCGCGCTGAGGGCTTGCACCCACCAGCCGGCCGCCCCGGCCGCCCCGAGGTACTCGCGCCAGTATTCGCGTGACCAGACCTCGTGCCAGTCCACCACAAGCCGGAAGCCATGGGCGAAACGCGCCGTGGCGGCGGCGAGCACTGAGAAGTAGGGAAATGCGCCGGTGTGCACTGCATCGTAGGTGCGGCCTGCGCGCAGCAGGTGCCAGAGGACGCCCGCTCCGAACATGAGCGGCGGGCCAATTCGTCTGCGGCCGCCGGCGGTGTACAGCCCCATGCGGGGCCCGACCGCCTTGACCTCGACGCCCGAGACCTCTGGACTCGCGCCCCGTGGCCATTGGCGCAGAGTTATGTAGGTCACCTCATGGCCGTCCTCCGTCAGCCGCTCAGCCAGGTTGCGGTACCAGCGTTCGGCCCCGCCGATCGTGTAGGGGAA
>DATFQM010000051.1:0-3863 GCA_035264265.1 Thermoleophilaceae bacterium | reverse complement strand
TCATCCACGACGCTCCGGCGGACCCGTGCGTCCGGCGAGCTCACCACCGCTCCTCCTTACGGCTATGACGAGCGTGGCGGACGGACCCAGCCGTACTACGGATCGGGTGGACGGCAAGCAGAAGCGGGACGACCTTGCGTCGCACTCCCGCAACGCGCGAGGAGCGAACGTCCGAGCCGGCGGCCGCCACACGCTCGCTCGGGACGAGTCGCGATCGTGCTCGACTGTGCTCTCGGGGCGCTCGCTTCGCCCAGCGAACGCGAGCGTTGGAAGGACGCAGCCCGACGTGCTCGACGCTCGTCCGGAGCGGGCGCGAGCATGTCGAGTCACGGCGCTGCTCCTCTGCAGGGGAAGCGGCAGCCGGAGGTTCAGGCGATACTGGGGGAAGGATGTCGCGCGAGAACGTGGATCTGGCCGTGCTCCTGTATGAGGCCTTCAACCGCCGTGACCTCGACGCACTGCTCGCGCTCATGCACGATGAGGTCGAGATTGAGCCCCGTATCGGCGCGCTGGAGGGTGACTATCGCGGCCACGAGGGAGTCCGCCGGTGGTGGGGCAACCTCCTCGAGTTCCTCCCTGATTACGCCGCTGAAGTCGAGGAACTGGACGACCTCGGGGACATGACGCTCGGACAGATCCGGGGTACGGCACAAGGTGCTGCCAGCTCCACGCCGGTGGTCGAGAACTGGTGGCAGTTGATCCGGTGGAGCGACGGAAGGTGTGTCTGGTGGCGTAACTTCGCGACCGAAGCCGAGGCCCTCGGAGCGATTAGAGTCCAGGCGCGATGACTGCAGCATCGACGGAGATGATTCATGTGGGCGCCCTCAGCGTGCGCTTCCTGGTCGAGGCCGCCGACTCGAATGGAAGCGCGAGCGTCTTCGAGTGCTTCGTGCCGGCCGACAGCAAGATGCCGGTGCCGCACAGCCACGACGCCTTCGAGGAGACGATCTATGGGCTCGAGGGCGTCACGACCTGGACGGTTGACGGTCGGACGCTCGAGATTCGCCCCGGCGATGCTGTCTGCGTCCCTCGCGGCGCGGTCCACGGGTTCGACAACCACGGGACCGTAGACGCCAAGTTCCTCGCCATCTCCAGCCCCGGCGTCATGACTCCGGACTACTTCCGTGAGATCCACGACGTGCTGGCCTCGACTCCCGGGGGCCCGCCGGACCCGGCGAAGGTCGCGGAGGTCATGCGCCGGCACGGCCTGACGCCGGCGCCGCCCGCCAGCTGACCCGCCTCCGGGCGTCCGACTGGGGGTTGCTCCATGGGAGGCAGTGGCTTCGGGCCTCGACGTGCCGCTCCCCCAATGCGGGTACGAGCGAGCGTCTCGGGTGGCGCTCGGCGCGCTCCCGCTCCGGACGACGAGCGGTAGGACAGAGTGGGCTGGGCTGACGCCTCCTCCCGTGCGTAAGCAACAGCGCTTGAGCTACCCGCCGCCGCTCACTGGGATCGCGTCAAACAAATAATGCAAGAGCAAGACGAGGCAGTGCTCCTTGTCCTGCCATGAAGATTCACCCCTGAGGGCCGCTGACCGAAGCGTCCGGGCCCAGCCGTAGCGTCGGGCGCTCCGGGACGAGGGGCTCTCTGGGAGAACGCAGGATGGGTAGGCCGTTTGCGCGATGGGCTGCGAGCCCGTGCTTTTCCGTGGCCGCCCCTGCGACTGACCCGGATGTGCTGCGAGCACGAATCCGTCGGTGTCGTTTGCCCACCTGGTCTCCCGCGTCAACGACCTAGAGGAGGCCGCAGTGAGATACATCGGATTGGACGTCCACCGCGAGTTCTGCGAGGTGGCGATCTCAGAAGAGGGCCGGGTGCGCTCGGCCGGGCGGATCCGGACCCGCAGGGCAGAGCTCGAGCTGTTTGCCCAGAGCCTCGGCCGAGACGACGAGGTGGCGCTCGAGTCCACCGGCGGCGCCGAGGCGATCGCCCGGATCCTGCGCCCGAACGTGGCGCGGGTGGTGGTGGTCAACACCAAGAAGCTGCGCGCGATCTCCGAGGCGAAGGCGAAGACCGACCGCCTCGACGCCCGCCGGCTCGCCGAGCTTCTGGCCTCGGGCTATCTGGCCGAGGTGTGGTGCCCCGACGAGGCAACGAGGGCGCTTCGCCCTTCTTGAGGTCATCAACCACGAGCAACTCCTAACGTGGGCATCACTAGCCCTCCTTCTCTCGCCACTTCTCTTTCAGTCCTTCCGGCTCCCAGAGTGTCGCTCCCGCGTGAAACCAGAAGTCCGAGCTCGAAACTAGTCCAAGGCGCCTACCGGGATCGCGCCAAACAAATAATGCAACGGCAAGCCGATTCACTGCTCCCTGGAAGCGTGCGATCGAGCGCGAAGTCGGCCCTGTCGTCGTTGGGGGCGAACGATGGCGGAGCCAACTGGACCTGAGCGGGAATCCCCAGGCGTGTTCTCGCGCCTGCTCCACCGGAGCAACCATCCGCGCCGGCTCGTGAGCGGTCTCGGGGTAGCCCTGGAGCAGCGCTCCGGGATGGAGATGGCCACCACCCCTGCTCGGGCGACGGCTCGATGTCGAGCTTTCGCTGACCGCGGCATGGGCCCCTTCCCTTTCTCGGGGTCACACTGCTTCCCACGTGGAACCCGCCAAGGCCGACCAGCCGCCGAGGAGTCCGGACGGGTCGGAGGCTGCGCGCGGCCTGTTTGACGCCGCGCTTACCCTGCCGGTGATGGCTGGTACGAGCAGGCGCCCGGGGATCCGAGACGAGGGTCGGCGCCGGTTACGGGAACCTCGCTCGCTCGACCTCCCCGGGCCGTCTCGGCGGATCCGGGTTGAGCCTGTTCGTCTACCCGAGCCGGCGCGACACCCGAGCGAGGATCCCCGCCGGACCACCAGGCGGCCGCGGCCGATCCCCCAGCCGCGAAAGCCCGAGCGCGAACGTGCGCCGGCGTGAGTGGCGTCCCAGACTTCGCCTCCGCCGTCGCCGGCTATCGGGCTTGGCAGTTGGGTCCGGGTGGTGTTCTCTTTCCCCTGGCGCTCCCGGCCGCGCCACCGTGGGAGCCCGCGGTCAACCGCGCCCGCTGCTTCGCCGGCCGAGACGATGCCCATGAGGCGCCCGGGCCCCGCTGCATTTGTGGGCTCCATGCGCTTCACGACCCCGACGATGGGAGGCTCAAGCTCGGGCATCCGGCGGTGGGCGCGATCGCGGCGTGGGGCGAGATCGAGGTCTACGCCGCCGGCTTCCGAGCCGAGTACGCCGCGGTCATCGCCCTCGTCCAGCCGTCGCGCTCCACCGGCCCGCCAGCGCGACTCCGCGAGGCGGCCCGCCGCTACCGCGTGCGGCTCGTGTCGCTCGCCGACCTCGAGGCCGAGGTCCGCGAGTTCGCCCTTCCCCTGCCGGACGGGGTCCTCCCGAAGCGCCAGCGTCGCGCTCCGGACAACGCTTTCTGCACGCCAGGAGACTGCGGGCACGCAGCTCGGGAGTGGCCTGCGTTCAGCTGACCTCGTCGAGCCGGCCGGTCTTCACGTCGTAGATGAAGCCCCGCACCTCATCCTTCCTGGGGATGAACGGGCTTTCCCTTATCCGCTGGATCGAGTCGCGGACATCCGCTTCCAGGTCGGGAAAGGATCGCGGGCGCCACTCGGGCCGCTGGCCGGCCTCCTGCTCGAGCATCTGCTCGAACTCGACATCACTAAAGGTGAGCATTCCGCAGTCCGTGTGATGGATCAGCATGATCTCCTCCGTACCGAGTAGGTGCTGGGAGATCGCCAGGGAGCGGATCTCGTCATCCGTGATCACGCCGCCGGCGTTGCGGATTACGTGCGCGTCCCCGATCGAGAGCCCGAGGATCGGATACGGATTCAGGCGCGCGTCCATACAGGCGACGATCGCGATCTTCCGCGCCGGC
>DATFQM010000050.1:0-23792 GCA_035264265.1 Thermoleophilaceae bacterium | reverse complement strand
CGAGTGCGACACGCACCGACCGTTGTGGCTGCCTTACGTGGAGGTCGGCGAGTTGGCCGAGGTCACCGAGCGGGCGCGCCTGTTCGGCGCCGACGTGCTGCTCGAGCCCCGCGAGGGACCGGCCGGCTGGCGCAGCGTCGTCGCCACTCCCGCCGGTGGCGAGATTGCGTTCTGGCAGCCGAAGCGCTGACCGTTCTTCGATTCGGCCGCCATCCGGGCAGCCGGGTCCCGGTCTGGCGGCTCAAGCGTCTACTCGTTGCCGCCTCGGCGGCGGTCCCTGATCTGCACGATCGCCAGCCAGACGAGGAAGCCGATCACCGGAGCGAAGTACCCGAGGTTGACCAGCCAGTGGCCCGCGTGAGCGACCACGAACGTCATGTGTTCGCCTGCGAGAGTAGCCAGAGGGCCAGGCTGGTGAAGCCGATCATCACCCCGAGCATCCAGTATTGGGAGCGCACTGCGAGCTTCGCACGATCGTAGATGGAGAGCGCACGGTCGTGGGCGAGCGTCAGGCCGGCCACGTGCCCCGCCACCACGAAGCCGACCTGGCAGTACCAGGTTTGGTTCGACGAGATCACCCCGAAGTTGATCGCCTTGCCCGCGGTGCCGAAGATGTCCGAGCCGTTGCCGAGCGGATCGGAGGCCAGGAAGCCGGGCTGGGGGATCGGGTGGAGGACGACGAGCCCCTGGCCCTGGAAGAGCAGCAGCGTCAGGTAGTGGGCGGACGCATACGCGAGCGCGATGGGGACCAGTGTGTGCGCGAAGGTCCCGGCCAGCCGGCGCGAGGAGAACCCACCGCCCACGGTGCGGGCGCCGGCCACCCCCAGCCTGTAGAAGCCGTAGATGACGAGGACCGCCGCAAGCAGGCCGACGAAGAACGACGCCTCGAGCGCGTGCTCCGGGCTGATCCCGATCGACTCGAAGAATTTGGCCAGGTCCGGGGCGAGGTTCGTCCAGAGCGGCGCCTCCGCGGCGCCGTCGAACGTCACGGAGCCGATCATCACCGCCACCAGCGGGACGGTGCCGGGTAGCGGCTCCAGAGCGCTTAGTCCCGAGAGCGGCTTGCGCAGCCCGATCCGGTTGCCGCGACGTTCGAGGGGGGAGATCCGTGAGAAGAGATTGAAGTAGACGGAGAAGGCCTCGCCGCGGTCGATCCAGGCCTCCACTCCGTACAGCGCCATGGCCACGAACGTGAGCGCGGAGTACACGAGCGCGGCGATCGCGACATTCTCCGGCTTGCTGCCGTTCGAGATGACGAGCTCCATCATCGCGAAGGCGAAGATCCCCGCTGCCGCGGGCCAGCGGCCGAGCCGCTCGGGATAGGCGAGCGGCGCGGGAATCGGCCCCCTGGCGGCCGCCTGCGCCACTCCGGCGACTGCCCGCCCGATCGCCCGCCAGGGGTTGAAGGCGCGGAACAGGTCGCCGAAGAGCACGCTCGCCGGCACGAGGCCCACCCAGAAGATCACGTATACGAACGTGGGCGCGAAGTTCGCCGTTGAGCTCTGCGTCCCCTCGAAGCCGCTGTAGACGACGAGGCCGAGCAGGAACACCCCCACCGCCCCGCAGAGGACCTCCACGGGGCGGCTCGTCAAGACTCGACCGAGGCCGCCGGGCAGCGGGCGCCACCCCGCCTCTTGGAGCCGCGGGTCCGGCCACAGCACGGCAAGCGCGACGAAGGAGATGACCAGGACCATCGCCGCCGCCCACCCGAACAGCCACTCCGGGATCGGTAGGTCGGAGCGGACGACCAGGCCGTGGGCGATCAGCAGCACTCCGCTCACCCCGGCCGGACCTGCAGGCTGGCGATCTTGGTGGCCGTCTGCTCGAGCTCGATCTCGAAGGCCCCCTCGATCCCGGCCTTGAACCTGAACGAGCGGGGCGCCCAGGCGCCATGTCGCGCTTCAGGTCGTAGCCGTGCACGTGTATCTCCTGGGATGTGTCCGCGGAGCCGACGGTCAGTCGGACGGTGTCCCCTTTGGTGACGGCGATGGTGCGGACCCCGCCTACCGGTTTGCCGTCGCGAACCGTGAGCCGCTTGATCGCCGGCGCGCCCGGTGCTTCGGCCGTGCTGGTCGGCGACCCGCCGCCGCCGTTGTCACCCGACCTGATCAAGACGAAAGCCACCACGGCCACGACCACCGCGGCTGCGATCAGGGCGACTCGCCCGTTTCTGGACACGTCGATTTCCTCCTTCCGGGTGGTTCGCGCTCCGGCGTCGCCGGAGCCTCACTCAGGAGGTCGCCGGAGGGGCTCTGCCCGCCAGGTGGCGGGCGAGCACCGACGCGGCTGGGCGCGCCGGACGCCACACCGGGCGGCTAGCAGGCCCGGGCCGCGCCCGGCGCCGCCGGGCGCGCCGGATCGCCGCCCGTACCACTCCGCCCGCCCAGCGCAGGGCGCAGGCGACCAGCGCGCCGAGCACGAGCGCCAGCGGGAGCGCCAGCAGACCGCCCCCCGAGAGCGGGTCGTGCACCGGACCGCCCGCCAGCGCAGACTCGAGCAGCTCCTGCCCGATATAGACGAGGACGAGCCCTGCGGTCGCGGCGAGCCAGGCGAGCGCGAAGCCGCAGGGCGCCGGTTCGCCGTCGCCGTCGTCCCGCGCCCCTGCCACCCGCAGGGCCAGCTGCCCCGCCGCCAGGCCGAAGAGGAGCACCACGCCTGTCGCCGCGAACGGGATGTACGCGTGGTCTGCCTGCTCGAGACCGTCTGCCGGGGCGAGCAGGTAGCGAAGCTCGTGCAGGGACAATGCCGCCAGAGCCAGGAGAGCGGCCCCGCGAACTCTGGAGCGGCTGGCCGGCATGGCTCGGCGGGAGTATGGCAGGAGCATCTTCACAAGCTCGAAACAGGCCGGTCACAGCCCCGCGACCCAGTTTCGCCGCTGGCGCGCCATCCTCGCCCCAATGGAGGCTCGGGGTGATATCCGGCCTGACCGTTCCCCGCGCGGGCGTGCGGAGCAGAGCCCGGTCACGAGGTGGTCGCGCCCCCGCCGGCCGCCGTCTAGCGTTCCGTGCGAGTGGAGCAACCACAGCCGCCGGCGTACCGCAGGAGAGAGTTCATCGGGCTGGCCGCCGGCGGCGTAGCCGCGGTGAGTCTCGGCGCCGGCGTCTGGAAGGGCGTCCTCGAGGGGGCTCAGAAGATGCGTCGTGGCGGAACCGGCTATGGCCCGCTGCGGCCATTGGACGAGCACGGCATCCGCCTGCCCGAGGGCTTCCGCTCCCAGCTGATCGCGCGCGGCGGGTGGCTTGTCCCGGGCAGCGACTATCGCTGGCATACCGCCTCGGACGGCGCCGCGACCTTTCCGACCCGTGACGGCGGCTGGATCCTCGTCTCCAACTCGGAGGAGCTGAAGGGCGGGGCGAGCGCGATTCGCTTCGGCTCCGCCGGCCAGATCCGCGACGCATACCGGATCCTCTACGGCACGACGCAGAACTGCTCTGGCGGTGGGACGCCCTGGGGCACGTGGCTCTCCTGCGAGGAGGTCGAGGGCGGCTATGTCTGGGAGTGCGACCCCACGGGACGCCGCCGCGCGCGGCGGCTACCGGCGCTTGGGGCGTTCAAGCACGAGGCCGCCTCCGTGGACCCCCGCGAGCGGCGCGTCTACTTGACCGAGGATCTAAAGGACGGTCTGCTCTACCGCTTCACGCCGACCCACTGGCCGAGCCTGGAGGCGGGCCTGCTCGAGGCCGCCAGCGTCTCGGCCGGAGGCTCGGTCTCCTGGACCGAGGTGCCCGATCCCGCAGCCCGCTCCACGGAGACCCGCGACCAGCAGCCGACCGCCTCTCGCTTCAAGCGCGCGGAGGGCATCTGGTACGACGACGGAACGGTGTACATCGCCACGACGGTCGACAGCCGGGTGCACGCCTACGAGGTCCGCCGCCAGCGGATCGAGGTGATCTACGACGGCCTGGCCTCCGTCGAGGCGCCCCTCTTGCGGGTCGACCAGCTGACCGGCTCGCGCGCGGGCGAGCTGTTCGTGTGCGAGGACATCGCCACGGAGGAGATCGACATGGGGGTCATCGACCGCTCCGGAGCCGTCAGCCGCTTCCTGTCGGTGACAGGCCGCGAGCACGAGGGCTCAGAGCTCACGGGCGCCGCCTTCGACCCCTCGGGCCGCCGGCTCTACTTCTCATCCCAGCGCGCGTTCCGGACCGGCGCGATCTACGTGATCAGCGGACCGTTTCGGCAGCCTCGGGCGTGATCACGGGACTCGCCGCGACCTCGGGCTCTTCGGTAGTCGCAGCGGCAGGCAGGGCGGTGTCCTCGCCGGTCGACTGCGACTCCGGCTCGAAGCGGTAGCCCACGCCGAAGTGCGTGTGCACGTACTCCCAGTCCGGCGAAGCCTTCTCGAGCTTCTGTCGGACCTTGCGGATGAAGACGTCGACCGAGCGATCGCCGTGCGCCATGGCGTAACCCCAGACGGACTGGTAGATCTCCTCTCGCTGCAGCACCTTGCCGTGCGCCTTCGCTAGAAGCTGCAAGACCTCGAACTCGCGCCGTGTGAGGTCGACGCTGCGGCCGGCGGCGAAGGCCTGGAACTGGTCGGCCCGGATCTCGAGGTCGCCCACCAGGAGGGGCGCCTCATCGACCCTGGCGGAGGCGCGCTTGCGCCGCCGAACGACCGCCTCCACGCGCGCGAGGACTTCCTCCGGGTGGCAGGGCTTCGAGACCCAGTCGTCGGCGCCGAGCCTCAGGCCGCGCACGCGCTGCGCCACGGTCGAGCGACCCGTGCACACGACGATTCCCATGCCCGGCAGGGCCGCTGACAGCTGCTCCACGTAGTCCCATGCGCCCTCGCGGAGCACCGCGAGGTCGACCACCAGCGCGTTGACCCGCATTGCCACGACGTCCTCGGCGCGCGGAGGCGACTCCAGCCGGCGGTACTGCCAGCCGAGGTCGTCGGCGCGCTTGGCGAGCACGCGGATGAAGCCGGAGTCGGTGTCGAGGATCGCTATGCGGAGGGGGTCGGACATTTCCCTGCTGCAGTCCGGGCCTCGAGCGGGAAGCGCCGTGCGGCGCGCTGAATTCCCATTCGCCCGCCAGTCTACGCGAGCGATCCGCCGTTTGGCCCTCTTTACAGGTTCTTCACACCCCATCAACGCCCAAATAACGGCATTTGGGAGCGCCGATGGCAAGGTCACACCACCATGGGAGTGGCGACGAACGGCACGATCCTTCGTGCGGGGGCCCTCGAGATCCGGCCGGAGGAGTTCGTAGTCCGCGCCGCCGGCCGGCCCCTGCGGCTCACGGTCCGCGAGCTCCAGCTGCTCACCGCGCTCGCGCAGCGCAGCGGCCGCATCGTAAGCCGCGAGGAGCTCTACACCGAGGTCTGGGGCGAGCCCTTCCGCAAATCGGATCGGTCCGTAGACGTCTACGTGGGCAAGCTGCGGCACAAGCTGGAGGATGCGCTCCCCGCCAGCAGCTTCATCCATACCCATTTCGGCTTTGGGTACCGGTTCACGCCGGAGCGGAAGGCCCCATAGCGCTCCCGGCGACGCGGGACTGGAAGGCCCCCGTGGCGGTCCGCTGCCACCCGCTATCGAGCCCTTTTACATGTTTTTCACAGGGCGTCGACAGATCGATAACAGACTTGCGCCGGGTCGATGCCAACGTCGCTGCGTCAATGACCGAACGAAGGAGAGCTAGCGCATGAGGATGCTCCTCGCGTTCGCGGCCGTCGGCGTACTGGCCCTTGGTGCCGCCGCCTGTGGCAGCGACGACAACAGCAACGGCGGTGGCGGAGGAAACAGCAACCTCTCCGGCACCATCAAGATCGACGGCTCGAGCACGGTTGGGCCGTTCGCCCAGGCCGCGGCCGAGAAGTTCCAGGGGGAGAATCCGAACGTGAAGGTCACGGTCGGCACCTCCGGGACCGGCGGCGGTTTCGAGAAGTTCTGCGCCGGTGAGACCGACATCTCCGACGCGTCGCGGCCGATCAAGCCCGACGAGGAGGCACCGGTCTGCAAGAAGAAGGGCATCACCTACCAGCAGGTGCAGGTCGCGAACGACGGCATCGCGGTCACCACCAACAAGGACCTCACGGTGGACTGTCTGACCGTCGCCCAGCTCAAGAAGCTCTGGAACAAGGGCTCCAAGGTCAAGTCGCTGTCCGAGGTCAAGTCGGGCCTGCCGAGCACCAAGCTCAGCCTGTACGGACCCGGCACGGACTCGGGGACCTTCGACTTCTTCACCGAGAAGATCAACGGTGAGGAGGGGGTCTCCCGGACCGACTATCAGCCCTCCGAGGACGACAACGTCCTCGTCCAGGGCATCGAGGGGTCCGGCGGCGGACTCGGCTACTTCGGCTTCTCGTATTACGAGGGGAACGCGAGCAAGTTGAATCTGGTCGGGGTCGATGACGGCTCGGGCTGCGTGAAACCGACCGCGGCCGACATCCAGAGCGGCAAGTACAAGCCGCTCTCGCGCCCGCTGTTCATGTATCCGAGCGAGAAGGCCCTGGCCCGTCCCGAGGTGAAGGCCTTCATGCGGTACGTCGTCGAGAACTATCAGGGCATTGCCAAGGATGCGCAGATCGTGCCGATGACGAGCAGTCAGGTCGCCGACGCGAAGAAGGAGCTGGGGCAAGGCGAGGCCAAGGCCAGCTAGCCATGGAAGCCGGCACAGCCACGACCACGCGGCGCGCCGTCCCGTACATCGGGGCGGCGCGCCGTCGCTGGGGGGAGGACCTGATCAAGGGGATCCTCTTCCTGGCGGCCCTGATCTCGGTCCTGACAACGACGGGCATCGTGATCTCGCTGCTGCGCGAGACGGTCGTCTTCTTCCAGAGCGTCGGGTTGGGCGACTACCTCATCGGAACCAAGTGGACGCCGACTTTCCAGCCCGCCAGCTTCGGCGTCCTCCCGCTGCTGGTGGGGACCTTCCTCATCACGGGCATCGCCATGGTCGTCGCGGTCCCGCTGGGCATCGGTTCGGCGATTTACCTGAGCGAGTACGCGCGGCCGCGCGTGCGAAGGACGATCAAGCCGATCCTGGAGCTGCTCGCCGGCGTTCCGACGATCGTGTTCGGCTACTTCGCCCTCACCTACTTCACGCCGAACATCCTCCAGGACATCCTGCACCTCAGGGTCGACGTGTTCAACGCTCTGTCCGCGGGAATCATCATGGGCTTCATGATCGTCCCGACGGTCGCCTCCATCTCGGAGGACGCGCTGACGGCGGTCCCCCAGTCGCTGCGTGAGGGCGCCTTCGCGCTTGGCGCCTCGCGGCTACAGGTCTCTCTGCGGGTCGTCTTCCCCGCCGCCCTCTCCGGCGTCGTGGCCTCGGTAGTGCTCGGCGTCTCCCGCGCGGTCGGCGAGACCATGATCGTGCTCGTGGCGGCGGGCCAGATCGCGAGCATGTCCGCCGACCCGAGGGGCCCTCATTACACGATCACTTCCTTCATCGGCGCGATAGCGAAGGGGGACATCCCGACCGGGAGCGTCGAGTACAAGACCATCTTCGCGCTCGGGATGACGCTCTTCCTGATCACCCTCGCGATGAACCTGATCTCGATCCGCTTCGTCCGGAAGTACCGGCAGGTGTACGAGTGAGGTCGTCGCGGGCGATAAAGCTCAAGGGCGCAGGCTTCCGCGGTCTCCTGCTCGCCTGCATCGGACTCTCCATGCTGTTGCTCGGCGTTCTGCTCGTGGACGTCGTTCGCGACGGGATCGGGCAGCTGAGCTTCGATTTCCTCACGAGCTTCTCGTCCATCAACGCCAAGCAGGCGGGGATCGAGGCCGCCCTCACTGGCACGATTTGGCTGATGGCCGTTTGCGCCGCGTTCATCGTGCCGGTCGGAGTCGCCACGGCCATCTATCTCGAGGAGTACGCCGACAACGACAGGTGGTGGAACCGGCTGATCGAGGTGAACATCCAGAATCTCGCCGCCGTTCCCTCCATCGTCTACGGGATCCTCGGGCTGGCGTTCCTCGTGAGGGGACCGTTGTCGCTCGGCAACGTCGTGCTCGCCGGCGGGCTCACGCTCGGTTTGCTGGTGCTGCCCGTAGTGATCATCGCCGGAAGGGAGGCGATCCGCGCCGTGCCGGCCTCCATCCGCGAGGGCTCGCTCGCGCTCGGCGCGACCAAGTGGCAGACGATCTGGCGTCAGGTGCTGCCGGCCTCGATTCCCGGGATAGCGACCGGCGTCATCCTCGCGCTGTCGCGGGCCATCGGCGAGACAGCGCCGCTGATCGTGGTGGGAGCGGCGACGTTCCTGGCGTTCAACCCAAGCGGCCTGGACTCGTCATTCACGGCGCTGCCGATCCAGATCTTCGACTGGATCTCGCGGCCGTCCAACGACATCAACAACTACAAGCCGCTCGCCGCGGGAGGGATCCTCGTGCTGATGATTCTGCTGATGGCGATGAACTCCATCGCGATCTGGCTGCGCAACCGCTACGAGCAGAAGTGGTAGGAGACCAAACAGGGTGGCTGATCAAGTGACGGACTGGCGGCAGGAGCAGGGTGAGCAGGCGCGGACGGGAGGTCCGCTCAAGCGCCGGATCGGGACAGCCCGGGCTCCCGCCGTGGAGGGGCCAGCGGCGGAACGGAAGCAGGCCGGTGAGGCGATCTTCAGCCTCGAAGGCGTCACCGTCACCTACAGCGGCGTTGCCGCGGTGCGGAACATCGGCTTCGACATCGCCATGAACGAGATCACCGCCCTGATCGGCCCCTCCGGCTGCGGGAAGTCCACGCTGATCCGCTGTCTCAACCGCATGAACGACCTGATTCCCGGGGCCGTCGTGGAGGGCAAGGTGCTCTACCACGACCAGGACCTGTACGCGCCCGACGTCGACGCGGTCGAGGTGCGCAAGCGGATCGGGATGGTGTTCCAGAAGCCCAATCCGTTCCCGAAGTCGATCTACGACAACATCGCCTTCGGGCCGAGAGTGCTCGGCATGAAGGACGACCTCGACGGGATCGTGGAGCGCGCCCTGCGCCGCGGCGCACTCTGGGACGAGGCCAAGGACCGACTGAAGTCGAGCGCCTTCGGGCTGTCGGGGGGCCAGCAGCAGCGCCTGTGCATCGCGCGCTGCCTCGCCGTCGAGCCCGACGTGATCCTGATGGACGAGCCCTGCTCCGCGCTGGACCCGATCTCGACCGGTCGGATCGAGGACCTGATGCTCGAGCTGAAGGAGCTCTACTCGATCGTGATCGTGACCCACAACATGCAGCAGGCGGCGCGGGTCTCGGACCGCACCGCCTTCTTCACCGTCGAGCTCGACGAGGGCGAGCAGCAGCGGACCGGACGCATGGTGGAGTTCGACGACACCGACAAGATGTTCACGAACCCGGCCGACCCGCGGACGGAGGCGTACGTGACCGGCAGGGTCGGGTAGTAGCGTGCCCCACACGACACGGACTCACTTCCAGGAGGAGCTGGCCCGGCTCGAGCGGCAGGCCCTCGGCGGCCTCGACATGGTCGTTGAGGCGGTTCGGCGGGCGCTCGAGACCGTCGAGCACCAGGACGTCGAGCTCGCGAGCATGGTGATCGAGGACGACGACCGCCTCGACGGGCGCTACCTGGAGGTCCACCAGGGCATCCTCTCGCTGCTCGCCCTGCAGGCGCCGGTCGCCACCGACCTGCGGCTGGTGGCCGCCCTGCTGCACGTCATCAAGCATGTCGAGCGCATGGGGGACCAGTGCGTGAACATCGCCAAGCTCGTTCCCCTGGCAGGCCACGAGCCGCCGGCCGACGAGCAGATGCTCCGCAACATCGCCGATATGGGCCAGCAGGCCGGCCGCCAGGTGGTCCAGTGCAAGCAGGCGTTCGAGCGCCGGGACGTGGCCCTGGCCCAGGACCTGGTGCGCCAGGACGACGAGATCGACCGCCTGAACCGAGACTGCTTCCGTCTCGCCATCGAGATCGGGGACGACCACGACCGGCGGGAGTGGGCGATGCACATGATGCTCGTGGCGCGCTGCATCGAGCGCATCGGAGACAACGCGGTGGACGTCGGCGAGCAGACCGCCTTTGTCGTCACCGGCCTGTTCCGGGAGTTCGAGGACGCCTCGCACCCGGAGCTCAGCGTCGGTGGCAGCCCCTAGCTTCGGTACCCGTGTACGGGGGCTGTTCGGCCGGGCGCCGGACTACGACGAGCTGTTCCGCCTCTTTCGCCGTGCGGGTGATAACGCCGAGGCCGCCGCTTCGCTGCTCGAGCGGCTAATGCGGGGTTGGCCCGAGGAGCAAGGCACGAGGCAGGAGCTCGTGGACCGCGAGCACGAGGGCGACCGCATCACGCACGACATCATCCACCACCTCTACAAGCGCAGCAGCACGCCGTTCGACCGGGGCGACCTCCACGCGCTGGCCTCGGTGGTCGACGACGTGGTCGACTACGCCGAGGAGGTGGCGGATTTCATGTTCCTCTACAGGGTGGAGGCGCCGATGGAGCAGGCGGTCTCGCTTGCGGAGGTCCTGCGCCGCGCCGCCGCCGAGATCGCCACGGCGATGGGGCGCCTCCACCAGCCGGCCGACCTTCGGCGGCACGTGGTCGAGCTCGATCGGCTCGAGGACGAGGGCGACAGCCTCGAACGCGCCAGCCTCACCGCGCTGTTCGACGACGGCATCGATCCAATGCTGGTCATCCGCTGGAAGGACATCTTCGAGCGCTTGGAGCGGGGCATCGACTCCTGCGACCATGTCGGCCACGTGCTCGAGGGCATCGTCGTGAAGCACGCCTGAGGCGTGGACCCCATCGTGGTCCTTGCCTGCATAGACATCGGCAGCAATACCACCCGGTTGCTCGTCGCCGAGCGCCGCAACGGCAGGCTGCGCGAGCTCGTCACCCAGCGCGCCTTCACCCGCCTCGGGAAGAGCCTCCTCACCGACGGCGAGATCCCCCGGTCGAAGATCGACGAGACCGCGGACGTAGTGGCCACCCAGTGCCGCGTGGCAAAGGAGGTCGGCGCGGTGGAATGCGTGGCGGTTGCCACGGCGGCGATCCGGGACGCAGCCAACCGCGACGAGCTGGCGGCCGCTGTGGAGGATGCCGGAGGCATGCCGCTCTGGATCCTGACCGGCGATGAGGAGGCCCGGCTGGCGTTCGTCGGGGCGACTCGCACGCTCACGTCTCCGGCGCGCGGCACGGTGGCGGTGATCGACGTGGGTGGCGGCTCCACCGAGCTCGCCGTGGGCTCGCCCGACGGGGTGGTGAGCTGGTCGGCCACCTTCCGGATCGGCTCCGGCTACCTCGCCGACTCGTACCTCCGCTCGGATCCGCCCGCCGTGGAGGAGCTCGAGAAGGTCCGAACCCAGGTGGAGGGGACATTCGAGGGAATCGACCCGCCGGCGGCCTCCGAGGCGGTGGCGGTGGGCGGCACCGCGACCTCCATGCGTCGGCTGGTGGGCGCTGAGCTCTCGCACGAGACCCTGGAGCGGGGGATCAGGGTGCTGTCCCAGACGTCGATCGCCGAGGTCGCCGCACGCTTCGAGCTGGATCCCGAGCGCGTGCGGCTGCTCCCGGCCGGGATCCTGGTGCTCGAGGCGCTGTCGGACCGCCTCGAGCTGCCGCTGCGGATTGCGCGCGGAGGACTGCGGGAGGGCGTGCTGCTGGAGCTGCTCGAGGAGCGCGAAGCCGCGTGAGCCGGTGCCTACTCCGACCGGGCCGGCACCGCCGCGGCGATGGCGCTCAGCTCGGAAGGTCGCAGCAACAGGATCAGCTCTCCCTTGGCGACCGCCGCGAGCCCGCACTTCTGCATCCGCACCTGTGCGCCGGTCATCCGGTGCACCGCGAGCGAGAAGTCGGGATCGTGGCCCACGAGCAGCACCTCCTCGCCGAGCTCAGCGGCGAGCGCCCTGGGGTCGAACGGACCGCCACCGAGCCGCTCGTCGAGCTGCACCTCGAGGCCGTCGAGCTGCTCGCATACGATGCGCGCCGTGTCGGCGGCGCGCAGCTTGGGGCTCGACGCGCAGGCATCGAAGCTCACGCCCATGGAGGCGAGCGCGGCTCCCGTGTCGCGCGACTGCGCCTCGCCCTGCCGTGTGAGCGGCCGCTCCGCGTCAGGCGAGCCGTCCTCTGCCTCGGCGTGACGCAACAGCCAAATCACAACAGCCCCGGACGATACCCGGTGCGCGACAATGGGACGTGAACATGGAACCTCAAGCTGAGGCGCTCACAGCACACGCGACTCAGGCGGCGCCGGAGGCGATCGACCTCACCGACACCGAGCTCTACCAGAACCGCGAGCTCTCCTGGATCGACTTCAACGAGCGGGTGCTCGAGCTCGCCGAGGACCGGCGCACTCCGCTGCTCGAGCGCGTCAAGTTCCTCGCGATCTACTCGTCCAACCTCGACGAGTTCTTCATGGTGCGCGTCGCGGGCCTGCACGACCAGGTGGACGCCGGGATCGACGCGCGCGGCCCCGACGGCCTGGCGCCAGCGGAGACGATCGAGCGAATCACCGAGCGCGTCCGTGAGCTCGGCAGCCGGCAGTCGCGGCAGTGGGCCGAGGTCGTCCGTCCGGCGATCGGCGAGCACGGGATACGTATCGTCGATTGCGCGGAGTGCTCGCCCGCGGAGCTGGAGCAGATCGACCGCACCTTCTCCGAGCAGATCTTTCCCGTGCTCACCCCGCTGGCGGTAGGTCCGGGCCGCCCCTTCCCCTACATCTCAAACCTCTCGTTGTCGCTCGCCGTGTGGCTGCGCGACCCCGTCTCCCGCAGCGAGACGTTCGCCCGCGTGAAGGTGCCCAAGGAGGTCCTGCCCCGCTTCCTACGACTAGACAGAGGCACGTTCGTACCGCTCGAAGCCGTCATCGCGCGCCACCTCGGCGAACTCTTCCCCGGGATGGAGATCCTGCGACACGACTACTTCCGGGTCACCCGCGATGCGGACTTCACGGTCTCGGACGAGGCCGACGACCTTCTGCGCGCCGTCGAGGACGAGCTGCGACGCCGGCGCTTCGGGGAGGCCGTACGACTCGAGGTCAGCTCGACAATGGACCCGGACCTTCGCGGGCTGCTCGTGGAGTCGCTCGGGGTGGAGGAGCTCCAGGTCATCGACGTCGACGGGGTGCTCGACATGACCGATCTGTGGGAGATCCACGGCGTCGAGGGACACAAGGAGCTGCGCGACGAGCCCTGGACGCCGGTCAGCCAGACGGCCTTCAACGATCCCGACGAGGGCAGGCCGGACGTCTTCGGCGCCATGCGCGGTGGCGACCTGATGGTGCACCACCCCTACGACTCCTTCGCCACCAGCGTCGAGCGCTTCGTGCAGCAGGCCGTGGCCGACCCGGATGTGCTGGCGATCAAGATGACCGTGTACCGCACCTCGGACGACTCGGCCCTCGTGCCGTCGCTGATCGAGGCCGCGGAGAGCGGCAAGCAGGCAGTCTGCCTGGTGGAGCTCAAGGCGCGCTTCGACGAGCGGACGAACATCGGCTGGGCGCGTGCCCTCGAGGAGTCGGGTGCGCACGTGGTCCACGGGCTGCCGGGCCTCAAGACCCACGCCAAGGCTCTCTTCGTGGTCCGCCGCGAGGGCCAGGGCGTGCGCCATTACGTTCACGTGGGCACCGGCAACTACCACGCCAAGACCGCCCGCCTCTACGAGGACCTCGGTCTCTTCACCTGCGACAGCGAGATCGCCGCCGACGTGGCGGATCTCTTCAATTCGCTCACCGGCGCGGCTCGGTCGCCCTCCTATCGCAAGGTCATCGTCGCTCCCGAGCACATGCGCGACCGCCTGCTGGAGGAGATCGAGCGCACCGTGGAGGCCCACCGGGAGGGCGAGAAGGCCTGGATCGGCATGAAGATGAACTCGCTCGTGGACGCCCGCTGCATACGCGCTCTCTACGAGGCCTCGCATGCCGGCGTGCCGATCGACCTCAACATCCGTGGGATCTGCTGCCTGCGTGCGGGGGTGCCCGGCGTGAGCGACAACATTCGGGTCGTGTCGGTGGTGGGGCGGTTTTTGGAGCATTCCCGCATCTACGCCTTCCACCGCGGCGACGAGCGCCGCTACTACCTCGGCTCGGCGGACCTTATGCCGCGCAACCTCGATACGCGCGTGGAGCTTCTGGCCCCGGTGGAGGCACCCGACCTGCGCGCTGAGCTGGAGGACACGCTGCGTCGCTGCCTGGCGGACGACACGTTC
This sequence comes from Thermoleophilaceae bacterium, assembly GCA_035264265.1. Classification (GTDB taxonomy): domain Bacteria; phylum Actinomycetota; class Thermoleophilia; order Solirubrobacterales; family Thermoleophilaceae; genus DASXBA01. Next base: position 9,702 of record DATFQM010000050.1, on the reverse strand, counting down.
GGCTGGGAGCTCCACGCCGATAACGGTTGGATGCGGCGGACGGGCGGGCATCGCTCTGCGCAGGCGGAGCTGATGGAGCGTGCGCTCGAGCGGGCCTCGGCCGATGCCGCTAGCCTGGAGCGCGGAGCCCCAGCCGGCGCTTCAGCCGCAACACGCGGGCCGCGGACTCCCGTACCCGCGTCCGAAACGCCGGCGAGCGCCGAGCCCGGCGCAGAAGACGCGGGAATACGAGCTTCCAGCTCGCAGACCCCGTCGTGAGCACCAGGTCGGCCCCCGCCGCGATCGACCGCTCGGCCGCCAGCGGCACCGACGAGCGCCGCACCACCGCCTTCGCCTCGATGCTGTCGGTGATCACGACGCCCTCGTAGCCCAGACGGTCCCGGAGCAGGTGGGTGAGCAGCTCTCGGGACTGCGAGGCGATCCGGCGCAGGCTGTACGCCGGGTAGAGTGCGTGCGCAGCCATAATGAGCGGGACGCCGCCCGCGATGGCGGAACGGAAGGGGCGCAGGTGCCGTTCCAGGCGCCGCCGCGAGAGGCGGATCGTCACTGGTCGCAGGTCGCTGTTGACCGCCGCCGCCCCGAAGCCGGGGAAATGCTTAGCGGTGGCTCCCACCCGGCCGCGCCGCCAGCCCTGAACCGAGGCGCCCACGCGCGCCGCCACTGCGCCGCTCGCGCCGGCGAAGGCGCGGAACCGCATGGCGTGCCCCGCGGCGAGGTCGGCGACCGGCGCCAGCGCGACGTTCACGCCGGCGGCCCGCAGCTGGCGCGCGGCTCCGGCAGCGAGCCTTCCGACCCGGCGGGGGGAGCCCTGCCGGGGCTGCGACGGGACGGGACCTGCGAAGACAAGGTTCCGGACCGGGCCGCCCTCCTGGTCGGTCATCACCAGGGCCCCGCGGCCGGTGGCGCCCTGGATCCGGCGGGAGAGTCGCCGCAGCCCGGGGCGGGACGACACGTTCCTGCGAAACAGGATCACGCCCGCGGTCTGGCGACGGCGTAGGCGCCGGCGCAGGTACTCGGGCAGCCGGGCGCCACCGAAGGAGGAGACGATCAGCTGGCCCACCTGAACCCGTAGCGGGAGCCGCGCCGCCCCAGCTTGCGCGGCATCGCCTCGCAGCGGGAGCCGCATCCCCCCAGCTTGGGCGGTATCGCCCCGCGAGGGCCCGCCCTCGCCAGCATCCGACCCCGCCACCGCACCGGCGGCCGCGGCCAGGAGCGCGACCGCCCCGAGCGTGGCCAGGCGCCGCCTTCCGGCGGGATCCCGGCTCAGGCGCGCCCGCCTATCTCGCCGGTCCACGAGCCCGCTCCGGTGCGCGCAGTCCTAACGCCGAAGAGGACGTTCGAGCGTCCACAGCCCTACTGTGGCCGACGCTCCTCCATGGTTGCCCGGATCTGCTCGACCGCCTGGGGCACGCTCTTCTCCATGCGCTTCAGGTCCCAGCCCGTCAGCGTGATGATCCGCATCGGGCCCTTGGCGACCACGGTGGCGCTGCGGCGGTCCTTCTCGAGCAGGCCAATCTCGCCGAAGAAGTCACCCGGTCCGAGGTCGGCGACGTGCCGGCCGTCGCGCAACACCTCGGCGTTCCCCTCCTCGATAGCCATGAACTCATAGGAGTAGTCACCCTCGTCCACCAGGTGCTTGCCCTCGGGGACCGAGACCTCGTCGGCGAAGGTGGCGATCTCCCTCAGCTCCTCGTCCGGTATGTCCTTGAACAGCGGAATCGACCTGAGGCGGCTGGGATCCAAGCGCTCCCCCTTGGAGTAACGGGCTGACCCCTGGAATCTACCTCCGATGCTCCGCGGCGTGGGGAGTCCCCGCCCTCTCCTGAGCCGCCGTCTCGCCCGGGCCGCGCCGCGGAGGGCGGCCGCTCCAGGACCGTCACAGCTCCGCCGGCTGTGCCATGGGCGACTGGAAGTGGTCGAGGGCGCCTGCTGGGAGGGCGAGCGAATCCCCGGCAGCTGAGCTAGAGTCGCCGCTCGGACTCGCGTCGAGGGGGCAAGATGACTGATGTCTCGGCTCAGCTGAGGCAGCGGAACAGGGCCGTGTGGGCGTCCGGCGACTGGGACGACGTCTCCCGGCTGGTCGCCGAGGTGGGGCCCAGGCTGCTCGACCTGGTGGGGATCGAGCCGGGCATGGAGGTGCTCGACGTGGGCACGGGCAGCGGAGGTAGCGTCGCCATCCCCGCGGCGCTTCGCGGCGCGCGGCTCGTCGGGTCCGACCTCGTGTCCGAGCATTTCGAGGCGGGTCGGAGGCGGGCGGCCGAGGCTGGCGTGGATGTCGAGTGGGTCGAGGCCGACGCCGAGGCGCTTCCCTTCGCGGACGGAAGCTTCGACCGGGTGCTCTCGACCTTCGGGCATATGTTCGCGCCTCACCACGACCGGGCGGCCGCGGAGCTGGTCCGAGTCTGCCGCCCTGGCGGGATGGTCGGTACCGCGACCTGCAGGCCGACGGGCTTCGCCCGCGACCTGTTCAAGACGCTGGACAACCACCTGCCGCAGCCCCCCACGTGGGCTCAGCCGCCCCCGTTGTGGGGCGAGGAGGACCACGTCCGCGCGATGTTCGAGCTCCGCGGCCTCCAGCTCGAGTTCCACCACGAGACCGTCGTCTTCGTCCACCAGGGCAGCGTCGAGGACTTCACGAGCTTCCACGAGGAGAAGTTCGGCCCGGTGGTCACCGCCAAGGCGACCCTCGGAGACGACTGGCCGGCGGCCCGGAACGACCTGGTGGCTGCGATCGAGAAGCACGACGCCGGCGACGGCGGCGAGATCCGGATCCCCTCCGACTATCTCGTAACGCTCGGCCACAACCCGGGCTGAGATGGGCGGCGCCGGACTCGCTCCCTGGCCGGAGTAAGGCGCCACGGCGGATTCTCCAAGCGCAGACCGAGGTGTAGGAAAGCTCCGCCCGTGATGGACGTAGCCTCGCCCATGGCGCGACTGGTCCTGGCCGTCGTTCTCGCGGCTTCCGGCGTGGCCAAGCTCGCCGATCGCGCCGGCGCACGTTCGGCGGTCACCGAGCTCGGCGTCCCCGCCGCGCTCGCATCGCCGCTCGCGCTCATCTTGCCGCTCGCGGAGCTGGTGATCGCGACCACCCTCGTCTGGGACCGGTCGGCGACGGCCGCAGGGGTCGCCGCAATGGTAATCCTGGCCCTGTCCACCGCCGCGATCACGCTGGGCGTCGCGCTTGGGCGAAGGCCCGAGTGCCACTGCTTCGGCCGGCTGACCTCCAAGCCCGCCGGCGGACCGGCGATCGCGCGCAACGTCGTGCTCGGCGGTCTGGCCGCATGCGTCGCCATCGCGGGGCCCGGTGCGAGCGTTGACCGCGCCGTGGCGTGGGTCGGCGAGCTGACCGCGTCGAGCTCGCCGCCCTGGCGGCGGGCTCGCGCTCCTCGTGGTGCTCGCGCTCCAGTGGTGGTTCATCGTGAACCTCCTTCGCCAGAACGGACGCCTCGTCCAGCGACTTGGACGCGATCGAGGCCGAGCTGCCGGCCCCTCCCCGCACCGCGCAGGAGTCATGGGGCCTTGCGCCCGGGAGGCCGGCACCACGCGGGCAGCGGCGAGTCCACCCTCCCACCCCCTGAAAGGGACGACATTTCGGCCGCGCGATCCTGTTGCACGTGCTTCGGCCGATCGGAGCCATGCCGCGGCTGCCCAAAGACCTGTTTCTCCTTCGGATTTCGATAGTTTTCGACAGGAGACGCTCGACTTGCATGTAAGGAGGCGGCGGTGTCCGTAATTGACGACCTGGTCAAGGCGAATGAGCACTTCGCGAGCGCGCTCGGCGAAATCGAGAGTCCGCCCCTTCCGCCCACTCGAAGGGTTGCCATCCTCACGTGCATGGACGCACGCATCGTGCCGGCTCGCATCCTCAACCTTCAGGAAGGGGATGCCCACGTGATCCGCAACGCGGGCGGTCTGGCGCGGGAGGCGCTCCGCTCGCTCGTCATATCGCAACGGCTGCTCGGGACAAACGCGATCATGGTGATCCACCACACCGACTGCGGGATGCTGACCTTCCAGAACGAGGACGTGCACCAGAAGGTGCGCGAAGATCTCGGCGCGGACGCGAGCGAGATGGACTTCATGCCGTTCGGTGACCTCGAGGGCAGCGTCCGTAACGACCTTGAGTTCTTGAGCGGGTCGTCGCTGGTGGCGGACGACACCGAGATCCGAGGGTTCGTCTATGACGTCTCCACGCGCCGGTTGAGCGAAGTCACGTAGCGGACACTGCCGCACTGAGAAGCGAAACTCTGAAGGCGCATGGGCGGGGCTACCGGTCCTCCTCCTTAGCACGCGCGTCTCGGGCTCTGACGTCCCTGCATTGGTACGGAGCGGGAGTGATGTGGCGGAGGCGAACCGGCTGCACCTGCTGTAGGGCCCTGCGGGCTTGGCCGCTTGGCCTCGACGGGCGACGCGCGAAGTTGGCTCGATCAAGCGTTGACACCGACTCTGCACCAGCCGATACTCGACCGCGATATCGAGCAGGGAGAGGAACAGATGTCGCTCGCCGAGAGCAGCGACCACGCCCAGGGTGAGGGCGCGAAGGAAGGGGGAGCGGCAGCCGGCTCGGCCGCGTACCTGCTGGGCGGGCAGGCCTCGGAGCTCGAGCGGCTCCAGCTCCAGTCGCGAGTCTGGGAGCCCAGCGGCCGGCGCCTGCTCCAGGACATCGGCGACGGCCGCGGCGCCGGCGCGCTGGATGTCGGTTGCGGCGTGCTCGGGTGGCTGCGGGTCCTGAGCGAGTGGGTGGGCCCCGACGGGGAGGTGACGGGGACCGACGTCGACGAGGCGATGCTCGCCGCGGCCGCCCGGTTCGTGACCGAGCAGGGCCTAGGTAACGTCGCGCTGGTCAAGGACGACCTCTTCGCCAGCGAGCTCGAGCCCGACTCGTTCGAGCTCGTGCACGCCCGCTACGAGATCTGCCCCCTCGGGCGCGGCCACGAGCAGATGGAAACGTACGTCCGCCTCGCGCGGCCCGGCGGCACCATCGTGCTCGAGGACCCGGACACGGGCTCTTGGCACTTCAATCCGCCGGCGCCCGCTCTGGAGAGGCTGATCGCGCTGATCGAGGAGGCGTTTCGGCTGAGCGGGGGAGATTGGGGGGCGGGGCGAAAGCACCTCGACCTACTGCGCGAGTTCGGCATCGAGGGAAACGTCGGGGCTGAAGTCCTGGCGCTTCCCCCAGGGCATCCCTACCTGCGTCTGCCGCTGCAGTTCGCCACCTCCCTGGAGGAGCGGCTGCTGTCCTTGGTGAGCGCCGACGAGCTGGAGGAGCTTCGCGGCGAGGGCGAGGCCGAGCTTCAGGAGCCCGGCCGCTGGGGCACCACGTTCACCCTCCTCCAATGCTGGGGCCGGTGCCCAGCGTAGGTACGAGGTTCGAAGGAGGTGTGGCTGCGGAGCTCGCCCGCGCCGGCGCCTCACCGCCGAGCCCCTCCTCTGTAGTCAGGTCGCCTCCGCTCGTCTGATCTCGACCTTTCCCTCGCTCGCGCGGACGTCGAACCTAGGCTGCGGGGCGGTCGCGGGTCCCTTGACAACCGATCCATCGAGGCGGAAGGTGCTGCCGTGACAGGGGCAGGTAACGGTGTCGTCGTTCAGCTGTCCCTCATGCAGTGAGCAGCCGCGATGCGAGCAGCGATCGGCGAGCGCGGAGATGCGGGCGTCCTTGCGCACGAGCAAGACGCCGACGCCGTTCGCTAGTGCGCGGATCAGCTGATCTTCGCCGAGCTGCGCCTCGTCCAGCACGGGCGTCCAGCCCGACGGCGCGTCCTCGAAGGCGGTCTGGTTGACGCCGACGCCCTTGCCGAACGAGAGGTGGCCGCCGAGCCAGGCCGAGAACGTCGCCACGCCGTAGCCGAGCGCGGACAGGACGACGCCGCGGCCTCTCTGGCCGCGTCTACGTGCCGTCCAGGAGAGCGCATGCAGCACGAGCGCGCTCACGTTGCCGCTCGCGTGGATGGTGCCAACGCGACGGGTCCCGCCGCGGAGCTCTGCCCAGTCCGACAGGCCAGCCGCGGCGGTCGGGACGGCGGCTAGGATGCCGGCGGCGACGAGGCGGTCTGCCGCTTGCTCGCCACGGTCCCCGCCGACCAGGTCGAGGAGCAGGGCGCTCGTCCACGCGCCGACGACGACGTCGGTCAGGGGCGGGTGGAGGGGGTGCCCCAGCCACGTGCCGCTGAGGAGATCCTTGAGCGGGGACTCCTGCGGCACGAGGGTGCGCACTCCCTTCTGAAGTGGCTCGGCCAACGCGTCGAGCGCCTCGAGCCCTTCGATTCGCTGGGCGATGGCCTCGGGCGCTGGGGGCTTCAGGCCCCCTCCGGCTCCGGCCTCACTCATCGCCCGCTCGCGGTCCAGCATGAGCAAACTTCTCATCGCATCTCCTCCTCCAGGTAGATCGGGGAGAGTCCCGACCGTATGTCGTAACGCACACAAGTCTGCCCCAGAACCGTCGACGGTCGCCAGCGGGCGCCGTAGCGCAGCGTGTCCCAACTCGACGTCGCTGTCGCCTTCCGCCGGTCGACTTCTGGACCAGCCCAGGCCACACCCACCCGCCCTTCGCGGCCGAGCGTTGCTCCGAGGTACATATCGGGGGGCCCCGCTATGTCTGGCCTCAGGACGGACGCCGGCAGCCCCTCCGGCAAAAGCGGGGGCGGGACGCCGGGACGCGGAGGGATGCACTGTTCCGCGGCACGTCGTACGGCGCTTGGCATCTGGGCGCCTCCACGACGCTTCCACAACGCTCACTGGAAGCAATCGGCTCGCTGCTGCGACGGCTGAGATTCCGCTTCAGAAGCGGTCTCGCGGCGATGGGCGGTGCCTGGCTCGAACAGTCGACTGGGGAGGAGCAGCTGCTGCGGTTTGCTGCCCTGTGTCTCTCATCCCGCTCGGGCGGCGGGGCTATGGGGTCGGTCGGCGGTCAGCCTGCTGCCTCAGCGCGGCTTCGTGCTTCCACGCCGCTTCCACGAACACGAGGGAGATAGCCTGGTAGCTGCGCGCCTGGTCGGAGGGACTGCAAAACACAGCTCTGCTAACCGCACTAGTCGCGGCAGCGGCGGGGCGGAAGTATGCTGCGGGGATGCGGTGGCACTGGCTCGCCCTTTGGACCGCCGCGGCCGTGGCGATGGTGCTCGCGGTGTCCGTGACGGTCAACGCGCATCCGGAGCGCACGACCGTCTTCCCGAGCCTGAAGAAGGGCGCGGTTCCGAAGCTTCGGCACCACGGCGCCTCTCGTGTCGTCTGCAAGCGCGATTCTCGCCGGCGCCTGCGCCGCATCTACCGCCACCACCCGCGCTCGCTCCGCAAGCGCCTTAGGATCCTGCGCCGCTGCCGCTACCGCAACATCCAGACCGCGATCAATCACGCCCGGAGCGGCTTCCGGATCCTGATCATGCCCGGCGTCTACAAGGAGCTTCCGAGCCGCCGGGTACCCGTCGGCGCCTACCACAAGGAGCCCTGCCCGAACGACTACGTCGAGACCGAGGGCTTCTCGAACACTGCGCCCCCGCCTGCCGGCCCACGCTCCAACGACCCGCCCGTCCGACCCGATCGCAACTACCAGCGCAAATGCCCGAACTCGAAGAACCTGATCGCGGTCGTGGGCGACACGCGGCCGGAGCCCGATCCGGACCACCCCATTACGCCCAAGTGCGTGCACCTCTGCCACCTGCAGATCCTTGGGCTGGGCCGCAAGCCCACCGACGTTCGGATCGTCGGCGACCGCCGCAAGCTCGACGTCCTCCGCATCGACCGCGCGACCGGTATCTACATTCGCAACCTCTCCGTGGAGCAAGGCTGGTTCAACGGGATCGACCTCGTGGAGGTCAGCGGCTTCCGGATCAGCAAGGTCGTCGCCCGCTACAACCAGAACTACGGGATCCTCACGTATACCTCGGAGCACGGGCTGTACGACCACATCGATGCGTACCGGAACGGCGACTCCGGCGTCTATCCCGGCTCGAACGAGAAGGGCTGCGACTACGTAAACCCAAACGCCTACGGGATGTGCGACCGGGGCACGGCAACGGACTCGCGGGCCGGCTGCGGGCCGCCCACGACCGAGCTGCGCCGGGTCAATTCCCACGACAACGTGCTCGGCTATTCGGGTACCGCGGGGAACTCCACCTACATCCACGACAGCGAGTTCCACCACAACTCCGCCGGCCTGACTACCGACTCCTTTGCCTCGGGCCACCCCGGCATGCCCCAGGAGTGCTTCCGCTGGGAGAAGAACCGGATCTACTCCAACAACAACAACTTCTTCACGGCCGAGCGCCAGTCCTACTGCAACGGCGTCCCGTTCGAGAGGCGGCCGAGGAGGATCGTCTGCCCGCAGTTCCAGGCGCCCGTCGGTACGGGCTTTCTGATCGGGGGCGGGAACCGGAACCTCGCGCGCAACAACTTCATCTACGACAACTGGCGCTGGGGCGTTGTGCTCTTCTGGGTACCCGGCGCACTTCGCGGCGACAACGACCCCGCGCACCAGTCGGACACCTCCAACGGCAACCAGTTCGTAGGGAACAAGATGGGGATGCGCCCCGACGGTAAGGCGGACCCGAACGGGCTGGACTTCTGGTGGGACGGACAGGGGGCACGCAACTGCTGGACTCGGAACACCTCCAAGTCCGGGACCGGTCGCCACAGCGACCCGGCGAGCCTCCCCGCCTGCCCTGGGTCGAACCTGATACGGCCGGCCGATCCTCTCAAGTCAGGGGCTCTCCTGCCCTGCTCGGCCTGGGACCCGAAGCGCAACCCGCGGCCGGTAGCCTGCGACTGGTTCGACGTCCCGCCAGAGCCCAGGTAGTGCGCCTCGGCGCCGCGCCGGCACTCGCACTGGTCCTCCTCGGCGGTTGTGGCGGCGGGGATGACAACGGTGGGCGCTTCGGTCCGCTCGAGTGGGAAAAACAGCCGCTCGTATCGCGTGCGACCAACCTGCGAAGCGATCGCGTGCTGGTCGGCAACGTCCGCAACGAATCCTTTCGGGAGGTCAAGCTGGATGCCGGGAACCTGATGGTGCGCGACAGCGAGGGCCGCAGGCTTCGCGCGAACGCCCAGTTCACCGCCGCATTCGCCCACGGGCTCTACGGCGCCTACCAGAAGCCAAATCCCCTACCCGAGGAAGAGCGCCGCCGGCTGGGACAGATCGTGACGATCAAATCGGGCAGCATCGCGCCGCTCGTGGTGGCCTTTCGCCTGCGGCGGGGCATCCGCATACCGCTGCGCGTCGACTATGGCAAGGGCTTCCTGCCGGTCCCGAGCCGCGCGCGGAAGCCGCCCGCGCCCGGGTAGCTATTACTCGGCTATGGCGGCCCGCTCCGCCGCCCACCCGCGCGGTCCACGAGAACAGGAGGCCTCTATGCCGCCGAAGCCGTTATGCGGTCACCCGATACTCCTGCGTGATCCGCGCGTCGCTCGAAGGGACAATCGGGCCGCCAACCGGACACCCGTGCCGATTCACGCTGGGCAGGGAAATGAAGCGCCAGGGATGGTTCCGATAACTGAGAAAGCTACGTTGTGTCTGGCGCTCAGTCCACCGTGTCGCCTCCGCGCACGCGGCACTCCCGCGCGTGGCGTGGTCGGGTCGGCGGGAGGCGCCTGGACCGTGCGGCTGTCTGAGCCCGACTGATCTGGTTTCCTCCCGCCGCCACCTCGATCCGTGCATGCGGTTCTCCCGCACACGGCTCACCGACGTCCTTCACCGCCGGCATTCGGCTT
>DATFQM010000049.1:0-18420 GCA_035264265.1 Thermoleophilaceae bacterium | reverse complement strand
TTCGCCTCGCTCATGATCGCGTAGCGTTCCTCCATCTCCCGGATCAGGTTGCCGAGCACGTTGGCCGCAAGCCGAGGGCTCGTGACCACCGGGGTCAGCAGGTGCGGCACCTGCTCGTAGTGGTTCAGCTCGACGCGTTTGGGATCGACCAGCACCATCCGCACCTCGTTGGGCGTCGCCCGGAGCAGGATCGACGAGAGCATGGCGTTGATGCAGCCGGACTTGCCGGAACCGGTTGTCCCGGCCACCAGCACGTGAGGCTGCTTAGCCAGGTCTGTGCCGATCGCCTTGCCCGCGATGTCCTTCCCGAGCCAGACCGTGAGCGGCGACCAGGTCTTCGGGGCGGGCTGGAACACGTCGCCCAGATGGACCATGCGCCGAACCCGGTTCGGCACCTCCACCCCCACCGCCTGCTTCCCGGGGATCGGAGCAAGGATTCGAACGTGCTCGGCCGCGAGCGCGTAGGCGAGGTCGTCCTTCAGGTGCGCGACCTTGGACATCTTGATCCCCGGCGACAGGCGCAGCTCGTAGCGGGTCACGTGGGGTCCGGTGACGGTGCCGATCACCTTCGCCTCCACGCTGAAGTGGCCGAGCGCCTCGATCAGCTGCGAGCCCACGCGCTCTATGCCTTCGGTGTCGAGCTTGTGGGAGCTGTTCGAGCGCTTCAGGAAGCCGGGCTTCGGCAGCGGGTAGTCGATGTCGTCGGCCTCGGTGACCGCCGAGCGTCTCAGACCCTGCGGGGTGAGCTCCTCCTCAGGTGGGTGGGTGGCCTGTTCGGGCTCGTTGGAGAAGCGAGCGTAGGGCTCTTGCGCCGCTGGCTGATCGAGGGGCTCGCCGGCCTGAACCGGCTCCTGAGACGGGCGGGGATCGGGCTCGTCCGCCTCGAGGACCGGCACCTCCACGTGGGTGGCCCGCACCACGGGCTCCACCTCGGGCGCGTCGGCCTCCTCGGGGGGCTCCGCCTCCTCGGGCGGCTGGGTCTCCGCCCGGGACGGCCCGGAAAGCACGGCCGCGAACTCATGGGTGGACCGCCGCACTCGGCGAGTCGTGGCGGTCACGCTCTCGCGCGTGGCCTGGAGGGCCCCGGCGATGGAGGCCCCGGTGAGTAGCAGCACCCCCGCGAGGAGCAGGAAGACGAACAGGATGTGTGCGCCGGCCGTGGAGAACAGGGTGCGCGTCACCCAGAACAGCGCCTCGCCGACGAGGCCGCCGTGGTGGCGCAAGTAGGCCCCGTCGAAGGTGCCGTCGCGCGGGGCGTGGTCCGGGCCGAGCCCCAGCGACCCCGCCGCCAGTCCCAGCGTGAGCGCCGCCGCGAGGCACACGCCCCCGGCGCGAAACGGCCGCACGCTGGGCAGCATCGGGCGAAGCACCAGCAGCGCGCCGACGGCGAAGAGCGCAATCGGCGCCAGATAGCCGGCCCCCCCGAACAGCAACAGGATCCCGTCTGCCATCGCCTCCCCCACCTCGCCTCCTGCCCAGCCCAGATAGAAGACGGTGGCGAAGAAGACCGCAAGCGCCACGAGGCCGAGTCCGATCACGTCGAGGTGGTGCTGCTCGAGTGCCGGGAGCCGCACGGACGGCAGAAGCCGGCGCGCCCGCCGGCCGCGGCGGCGTCTCCTCCTGCGGCTTGCCATGGCTCATCGGTTCTTCTAAGCGGGGGCTAAAAACCCTGCCTGGCAGGGGGTCCGGTGCCTACCATCTGGGGGATGTCCCGCTTTGCGCGCGTGCTGGTCGTCGAGGACGACATCGACATCGCAGGAGTCCTGCGGCGCTCCCTGGACAAGGAGGGCTACGAGGTCCGGGTGGCGGGCGACGGGGAGGACGCGCTCGCGCAGGCCGCGGTGTTCGAGCCCGACGCCGTGGTGCTCGACCTCGGGCTGCCTAAGCTCGACGGGGTCGAGGTCTGCCGGAGGCTGCGAGCCGATGGCGACGTGCCGATCCTGGTGCTCACGGCGCGGGACGCTCTCGACTCGCGCGTCGAGGGACTCGACTCCGGAGCGGACGACTACCTGGTCAAGCCGTTCGAGCGGGACGAGCTGCTCGCACGGATGCGCGCGCTGCTGCGCAGGCGCCCGCCCCGGGGCAGCGCCTACCTGGTCGCCGGCGACCTGACCCTCAACCCGGACACCCGCGAGGTTCGCCGGGGAGGACGGTGGATCGAGCTGACGTCCCGTGAGTTCGAGCTGCTCGAGTACCTCATGCGAAACGAGCGGCTCGTGGTCTCGCGCCAGGCGCTGCTCGACGACGTCTGGGGCTATCACCCATTCGCCGAGACCAACACGATCGACGTGTTCGTCTCCAACCTGCGCCGCAAGCTCGAGGCAGAAGGCGAGCCGCGGGTGCTCCACACGGTCCGAGGCGCCGGCTACGTGCTGAGGGAGCCGTGAGCCCGGCAGGCGTCCTGAACAGCGTGCGGCTGCGACTGCCCGTCAGGCTGAAGCTCGCCCTCGTGTCCGCGGGGCTTACGTTCGTGATCCTGCTCCTCTTCGCGGTGGTGGTCGGCGCCGTGGCCGAGCGCCGGGTGAGCGGGAGCTTCGACAACGAGCTGCGCGCGACCGCTGCCGACCTGCAGCAAATCGCGCAACGTCAAGGTGGCGGGCCCGAGCACGCCCTCGGGGTGCTCCGCGCCGCGTCGGCCGGCGGTGCACAGATCCGGATCCTCGACCGCAGCGGTGCCGTCGTCGCATCCACGCGGGCGGCGCCCCTGGTCGCGCCCTCCGAGGGCGTTGCCGACGTTGGTGGGTACCACGTGGCCACCCGCCCGGTGTTCGGAGGGGACCTGCCCGAGACGAATCCCTTCCATTTCGGGTCACAGAACGCCGTCGTCGGCTACCTCCAGTACGCGAAGCCCGAACGCAACCTCTCCACGACGATCGCCAAGATCCGGCTGTTCCTGGCCTTCGGGGTCCTTGGCGGGACCGGGCTCGCCTTCCTGGCGGGCTTCCTCGTCGCGCGCCGCGCGATGCGGCCCATTGCCGGATTGACCCAGGCCACCCGGGAGGTGGCTCGTACCCGCGACCCGGACGTCGCGCTCCCGAAGCCGGTGGCGCAGGACGAGGTGGCGGAGCTGGCGGACACGCTGGAGGACATGCTGCGCGAGCTGGGTTCGGCACGTACAGAGACGGAGGCGGCGCTGTCCCGCCAGCGGGAGTTCGTCGCCGACGCCTCCCACGAGCTGCGCACGCCGCTCACCAGCATCCTGGCCAACCTGGAGCTGCTCGAGGCGGAGCTCCAAGGCGAGCAGCAGGAGATAGCCGGCTCGGCGCTGCGCTCGTCGCGCCGGATGCGGAGGCTCGTGGCGGACCTTCTGCTGCTGGCGCGCGCCGACGCGGGCCGCGAGGCCCCGTTTCGGCCGTTGGACCTGTCCGCGATCGCCCGCGAGGCGGCTGCCGAGGCTGCGCCGCTGGCCGGTGAGAACCAGGTCGCCCTCGACACGCCTCAGCCGGTGCCCGTCCGGGGGGCGTCCGACGACCTCCATCGCATGGCTCTCAACTTGATCGAGAACGCCCTGATCCACACCCCCCAGGGCACGCCGGTGACGGTCTCGGTGCGTGTCGAGAACGACGCCGCCGTGCTCGAGGTCGCCGACCGGGGCCCGGGCATCCCCCCCGGGCTGCGGGACCGGGTGTTCGAGCGCTTTGCCCGCGGGGCGGGCGCCGGCGACCTCAGCCCGGCGCGGAGCGGGAGCGGCCTCGGCCTGGCGATCGTGCGTGCGGTGGCGGACGCGCACCACGGCTCCGTGGAGCTGAGCGACGCCGCGTCCGGGGGAGCCCGCTTCGTGGTGCGGCTCCCCCTCGGAGCGACGGTGGAGACGGAGCGGGGAGCGGTGCCGGTCCGGCGACAGACCGCCTGACGCCACCTACACCTCGACCACGACGGGCAGCACCATCGGCCGGCGCCTGAGCCGCTCGTAGACGAACTCCGCCACGTCGTCGTGGAGGTGACTCTGGAGGAGGTCGATCTCGCGGATCTCCTCGGCGGCAGAGCGGGCGAGCGAGTCCTCCACGGCCCCCCTGATCTCCTCCACCAGGCCGTCGGTCTGCTCGAGGAACGGCACGCCGCGGAAGATCACCTCCGGCGGCACCACCGAGCGGCCGTCCTGCTCGGAGACGGTGGCCACGACTATGAAGATGCCGTCCGCCGACAGCATGCGGCGGTCGCGCAGCGCCACGTCGCCGGAGTCGCCGATGTCGACGCCGTCGACGAAGATCATCCCGGCCTGCTCGCGCTCGCCAAAGCCCGCGCCCTGGCGATCGATCTCGAGCGGCAGGCCGTTCTCGCCCCGGAACACGTCTTCCGCAGCCATGCCCACGGCCCCCGCCAGCTCCGCGTGCAGCCTCATGCGCCGGTGGTCGCCGTGCACGGGCAACACGTAGCGGGGGTGAGTCAGGTTGATCATCAGCTTCAGCTCCTCGGTATAGCCGTGGCCCGAGGCGTGGATCGGGGCGTCGCTCGGGGTGATGACGTCCGCCCCGAGCTGGTAGATGCGGTCGATCGTCTCGTTGACGGCCCGCTCGTTCCCCGGGATCGGCCTGGCCGAGAAAATCACGGTGTCGCCCTCATGAAGCGCCACGTTCGGATGGTCGAGGTGCGCCATCCGGCGGATGGCCGAGAGTGGCTCGCCCTGGCTCCCCGTCGAGATCACGACCAGGCGCTGATCGGGGAAGTCCTCGATCTCCTTGGCGCCCACCAGGAGCCCCTCCGGGATGTCGATGTGCCCGAGCTGTCGGCCGACGTTCACGTTCTTGCGCATGGAGCGCCCGACCAGGGACACCTTGCGGCCGAGCTGGGCGGCCGCGTCGACCACCTGCTGAACGCGGTGGATGTTGGAGGCGAAGCATGTGACGATGATGCGCCCCTGGCAGCGCGAGAACACCTCTTCGAGCTTCGGCCCCACCGAAGACTCCGAGGGCGACATGCCTCCGCGGTCGGCGTTCGTCGAGTCGCCGCAAAGCAGCAGGAGCCCCTCGCGGCCGAGCTCCGCCAGCCGTGAGACGTCGGTCGGCGCCCCGTCGACGGGCGTCTGGTCGAACTTGTAGTCGCCGGTCACGAGCGTGGTCCCGAGCTCGCACGTGAGCGCCACGGCGAAGGCGTCCGGGATCGAGTGCGCCATCTTCACCATCTCCGCCGAGAACGGCCCCGCCCCGAAGCGCTGGGTGGCCAGCACGTCCTGGAGCGGCACGTCCTCGAGGCGGTGCTCGTCGAGCTTCGAGCGGGTCATCGCTACGGTCAGCGGCCCCCCGTAGACGGGCGGGGCGTCGGGAAGCTCGCGGAGCAGGAACGGCAGCGCGCCGACGTGGTCCTCGTGGGCGTGCGTCAGGATGATCGCCTCGATATCGGCCGCGCGCTCGCGCAGGTAGCTGAAGTCCGGCAAGACGAGATCGATTCCGAGCTGGTCCGGCGCGGGGAACATCAGCCCGGTGTCCACGACCACGATCCGACCGTCGTACTCGACGACCGCCATGTTCTTGCCGATCTCGCCGAGGCCGCCGAGGGGCAGGACGCGCAGCGTTCCGTCAGTCAAACCTCTCGGCCTACCGGCCTCGCGGCGGCGCCCTCGGCCCCTCGCAGGCCGTGGCGCTCCATCGCCTCGCGGACGACCTCCTTCTCCTCCTCGCTCGCCTCCACCAGCGGCAGCCGGAGCCCGCCCACGTCGTGCCCGAGCATGTTCAGCGCCGCCTTGACGGGGATCGGGCTGGTGGTCACGACGAGGGCCTTGAACAGGTCGCGGAGCGACTCGTGGATCTCATGGCGCGCCTCCGGCTCGTCGATCATCCGCCGCATCTCCGTACCCACCAGGTGCGAGGCGACCAGGATGCCTCCCGTACCGCCGAGGTCGAGCGTCTCGGCGAACTTGTCGTCGTTGCCGGCGAGCAGGTCGAGCCCCTCGATTGGCGCGATGTCCTCGAAGCGGGCCTGCTTGACGGCCGCCACGTTGGGGATCTCGGCGGCGAGCTCGGTGAGGAACTCGTTCGGCATGTCGATGACAGATCGCGAGGGGATGTTGTAGAGGATCACCGGCCTGTCGGTGGCGGCCGCCACCGCGCGGTAATGCTCGAGCAACCCTCGCCGGTTGGGCTTGTTGTAGTAGGGCGCCACCACGAGGACCGCGTCCACCCCGGCGTCGGTGGCCAGCTCCGTGAGGTGGACGGCGTGCCGGGTGTCGTTCGAGCCGGCGCCCGCGACCACGGTGCCGTCCCCGCACTCCGCTACCCCAAGTCTCCAGAGTCGCACCATCTCCTCCTCGGAGAGCGTCGGGCTCTCGCCGGTCGTACCGGCGAGGACGAGGCCGTCTGACCCGTTGTTGAGCAGGTGGTGCATCAGGCGGGCCGCAGCTTCCTCGTTCAGCGCGCCGCTCGCGTCGAACGGCGTGATCATGGCGGTGAGTACGCCGGAGATCGTCACTGGATCGGCCTCGTGGGGTCCGGATTCTCGTCGGGCGACCGCTCCTCGGACGGCGGCGCCTCGGCGGTCGGCGGTTCCTCGGACGGCGGCTGCTCGGACGCCGGTGCCTCGCCAGGCGGCGGCTGCTCGCCAGGCGGCGGCTCCGTGACTTCCGCCGGGGGCTCCGCGGAAGGAGGCGGGGCCTCACCGGCAAGCGGGCCCTCCTCGGCGGGCCGGCCGTGCTGGTCATAGCGCGCTGGCTTCCCGTCCGGCTGCCCGCCCTGCTGGTTCTGGCCGAACCGCCCCTGGACCTCGTCGAGCTTCTGCTGAGCCTGCTTGGCCACGTCCCTGGCCTTGTCCATGATCCCCATCTCGCCTCCTTCCTCGAGCGCCCGACCGCACCTTAGCGCGGCGGGCGGGCGGGCGCAGGCCGTTCCGGCACGTACGAAGCAAATGGCAAAATTCCATGCGAAGGATGCGCCAAGAGCGGGACTACAGCCACCGCACGGCGGTGCAGAAACTGGGCGTCAAGCCCGACGAGCGGGTGGAGATCGCCGGCGACGTGGGCTCGGCGCTGCGCCGCGACATCAAGGAAGAACTTGGTCGCGGGCTGGTCCGCTCGGGAAAGCTCGACGGTGCGATCGTGCTGGTGGAATCGCTTGAAGAGGCGAAGGAGACGCTCGTCCGCTACCGCCATCGGCTTCGCGACTCGGGCTATTTGTGGATCCTCACCCGAAAGAGGGGACACGAGCGCTACCTCAATCAGATGACCTTGGTCCCGCACGCCAAGCGGATCGGCCTGATCGACAACAAGACGTGCTCGATCGACGACGAGCGCTCGGGGATCCGGTTCGTCGTACCGCGGAGCCAGCGCAGGGCCAAGCGGGCCCCTGCCGCCTGACGCCATTCGCCGGCGATGAGCTCCGTATGGACCTCGCGCATGAACGCTCAATTTTGGACCTGGGCTCTTTGTGGCCCGTATATCGGGCTCGAAAGAGCCCAGGTCCGCTAATTGGGGCTCGTCGGCGTCGGACGCCCGAGCACTGGACGGCCACGCGCGCATCAGTCGGCCAGCTCTCCCGCCCTGCCCGGGGCGCCTCCGCGGCTTCCTTGGCGCTCGATCCGCCCGGGAGCGCGGTCCCGTCCTGATCTCTGGGGTCGCTGGCGCCGCCGGCCGCGGCCGCTGCCTTTTCGCAGGTTCCGCTTGAGCTTCTCGAGAGTCCCCATTCGGAGGTATGACTACCCGGAGGTGCCCGGCAGCTAAAGCAGGTTCTCCAGCCCGACCACCGGCGAGCGGTCCAGCGAGCCCACCTTCCTGACAGCGAGCAGCACACCCGGCATGAACGACTCGCGGGCAACCGAGTCGTGGCGGATGGAGAGGGTCTGGCCCAGTCCACCGAAGACCACCTCCTGGTGGGCCACGAGGCCAGGCAGGCGCACGGAGTGGATCGGCTCATGGACGTTGCCGCCCGCCTCACGGACGAGATCCGCGGTTCGCTTCGCGGTCCCCGAGGGAGCGTCGAGCTTCCGGTCGTGGTGGAGCTCGATCACCTCGCATTCGGATAGGTGCCGCGCGGCTTGCTCCGCGAACTGCATCATCAGCACCGCGCCGATCGCGAAGTTGGGCGCCACGAAGAGGTTTGCGGACCCGACCCCTTCCAGCCCGGAGAAGTCGGCCCCAGTCGTGCCCATCACGCAGTGCACGCCCGCCTCGAGGCAGCTCCGGGCGTTCTCGAGCGCGGCGTCCGGCGTGGTGAAGTCGACCGCCACCTCTGCATCGCCGAGCACATCGGCCAGCGCTGTGTCGAGCTGAGGATCCGCGCGGCCCACCAGCGCCATGTCGTCGGCCTCCTCCACGGCCTGGCAGACGGTTCTGCCCATCCGCCCGGCCGCCCCGGACACCGCGACGTTGATCATGCGGCGGAGAATGCCGGGTTGACTGCCGCCAGCGCAGAGCGAAAGGCGTCCTCGTCCGCGCCGATGCCGGCGGCGGACATCCGCTCGGGGGCGAAGAGCTCGCGCGCCAGCGAGGTCACGTCCTCTATGGTCACGGCGTCGATGGCGGCGAGCACCTCGTCCACAGTGAGGATCGGCACGCCCATCAGCAGCGAGGTCCCGAGGCGGTTCATGCGCGAGAGGGTCGATTCCATCGACAGGACGGTGCGTCCCTTGACGTTCTCGCGGGCCCGCTCCAGCTCCTCGTTCTCCACCCCGTCCTCCAGCAGCCGGCGGAGCTCGGCGCCGATCACCTCCATCGCGGCGCCGACGTTCTCGGCCCGGGTGCCGACGTAGACGGCCACCTGGCCGGAGTCGGCGTAGTGGCTGACGTAGGAGAACACCGAATACGCCAGACCGCGCTTCTCCCGGACCTCCTGGAACAGCCGCGAGGAGCTGGCGCCGCCGAGGATCGTGTCGAGCACACGGAGCGCGAAGCGGCGATCGTCCGACCGCGGGATCCCCGGGGCGCCCAGGCACAGGTGGTACTGCTCGGTGTCCTTCCTATGGAAGGCGATGCTGGGTCCGGCGCCGTTCGGCGACGCGGGGTCCGTCGGCGCCTCGCCGAGGGCCTTGCCAAACGCCTCCCCGCTGAGCTCGACGACCCGCTCGTGGTCGACGCTGCCCGCCGCCGCGACCACCATGTTCGCCCCGATGTAGTGGCTGTCGTGCCAGGCCGCGATGTCGGGGACGGGCACCGACGAGACGATCTCGGCGCGACCTATGATCGGTCGCCCAAGCGGATGGTCGCCGAACACCGCACCGGCGAGCACGTCGTGGACCTTGTCCTGCGGCTCGTCCTCGTACATCGCGATCTCCTCGATCACGACCTGGCGCTCCGAGTCGATGTCCGGGTAGGAGGGCCGGAGCACCATGTCCTGGAGCACGTCGAACGCCCGCTCCAGGTGGCGGTCAAGGAAGCGCGAGTGGACGGAGGTCGTTTCCTTGCCGGTCCCGGCGTTGACTTCCGCGCCCATCGCGTCGAAGAGCTCGTCGATCTCTCGTGAGCTGAAGCGGTCGGTGCCCTTGAACAAAAGGTGCTCGAGGAAGTGGGAGATCCCGGCCTGCTCCGTGTTCTCGTCGCGCGAGCCGGCCCGGATCCAGAAGCCGAGCGCCACAGAGCGCACGGAGGGGACGGCTTCCGTGACGACCCTGACGCCAGAGTCGAGGGTGGTGATCTGGGGCGCGTCGGTCAAGACGAGTCCTCGGTCCTCAATCCGCAGTCCTCAGGGATGTGTACCGGCATTTGCCGTTCCTGACGACTGAGGACTGGGGAGCTGGCGCCTAGCGGTCCCGTCTCCCGCCATCGCGGCGCCGCCCATCGCCGCCGTCGCGCCTTCGGCCGCCGCCGCGGGGGCCGCGATCGCCCGTGCCGACCCTGGCCAGCTCGTCCGCCGACTTGCCCTCCACCTCGGGGTCGTCGGCCAGGCGTAGCCCGATGCGGCCCCGCTCCGGGTCCACCTCGACGACCTTCACGGTCACCTCGTCGCCTCGGTTGAGGACGTCCTCCACCGTGTTCGGACGCTTGCCGGGGGCGATGTTGGAGATGTGCAGGAGGCCGTCGGTGCCCTTCGAGAGCTCGACGAATGCGCCAAACGTGGTGGTCTTTACCACCTTGCCGGTGTACTCGTCGCCGACCTCGACCTCCTTGGTCATCTGGCGGATCCGGTCGACCAGCGCCTCGCCCTGCTCGCCCGACTGCGCGTAGATGCGCACGGCCCCGTCATCGTCGACGTCGATCTGGGCCTCGTATTCCTCGGACAGGCCCCGAATCGTCTCCCCGCCCTTGCCGATGAGGGCCCCGATCTTCTCCACGTCGATCTGGATCTGGGTGATCCGCGGCGCGTAGGGCGACAGCTCGGCGCGCGGCTCCGAAATCGCCGCGGCCATCTCGTTCAGGATCGTCAGCCGCGCCTCCCGCGCCTGGGTGAGCGCGTCGCGCAGGATCTCGAAGGTCACGCCGGCGATCTTGATGTCCATCTGGAGCGCGGTGATGCCCTTGGCCGTGCCGGCGACCTTGAAGTCCATGTCACCGAGGTGGTCCTCCACGCCCGCGATGTCGGTGAGGACGATGTAGTCCTCGACCTCCTTGATCAGGCCCATGGCGATGCCCGCCACCGGCGCCTTGACCTTCACTCCGGCGTCCATCAGGGCGAGCGTCGAGCCGCACACCGAAGCCATCGAGGAGGACCCGTTGGACTCGAGGATGTCGGATACGACCCGGACGGTGTACGGGAACTCTTCCTCCGGCGGGATCACCGGCAGGAGCGCCCGCTCGGCGAGCGCACCGTGGCCGATGTCGCGACGCTTTGGCCCCCGCATGAAGCCGGCCTCCCCCACCGAGAAGGGTGGGAAGTTGTAGTGGTGGAAGTAGCGCTTGGACTCCTGGAGGCCGAGGGTGTCGAGTCGCATCTCATCCCGGGTCGTGCCGAGCGCCGCCACCGAGAAGGCCTGCGTCTGGCCGCGGGTGAAGATCGCCGAGCCGTGGGCGCGCGGCGCGGCGCCGATCTCGATCCAGATGTCCCGGATCTGGTCCGCCGCCCGGCCGTCGGGCCGCTTCTTGTCCACGGCGATGCGCCGCCGGATGATGTCCTTCTCGAGCTTGTCGAACGCGAGCTGCACCGCCCTCCGCCGATCCCTGTACGCCTCGGGGTCGGCCTCCGGATCGCCGGATAGCTCCTCGCGCACCTGCTCCTCGACCGCCTTCGTGGCCTCTTGGCGCTCGAGCTTGTCCACCACCTGGGTGGCCTCATCGAGCCCCGCGCCGAAACGCTCTCGGATCTCGGTGAGGATGGACTCGTCGACCTCGGGCGGCTCGATCTCGATCTTCTCCTTGCCTGCCTCGGAGCGCAGGTCGTGCATCCCCGCGCACAGCTTCTTGATCTCCTCGTGGGCGATGTCGAGCGCGTCGAGAATCTCTGCTTCCGAGACCTCGCTGGCCCCCGCCTCGACCATCAGGATCGCTTCCTCGGTGCCGGCCACGACGAGGTCGAAGGGGCTCTCCAGCAGCCACTCCTCATCCGGGTTGACGAGGAAGTTGCCCTCGGCGTCCTGCCCGATGCGCACGGCCCCTACGGGGGCCGGGAAGGGGATGTCGGAGACCATCAGGGCGGCACTCGCGCCGTTCATCGCGAGCACGTCATAGGGGTGCTCGTGGTCCACCGACATGGGTATCGCCACTAGCTGGGTCTCACGCGTCCAGCCGGTCGGGAAGAGGGGGCGCAGCGGCCGGTCGATCATGCGCGCCGTCAGCGTGGCCTTCTCGCCTGCACGGCCCTCGCGGCGGAAGAAGCTGCCCGGGATCTTCCCGGCTGCGTACATCCGCTCCTCCACGTCCACGGTCAGCGGGAGGAAGTCGACGTCGCGCTGGTCGCCCGCGGTCGCGGTGCAGAGGACTTTGGTCTCCCCCGCGGTGACGACGACGGCCCCGCTCGCCTGCCTGGCGAGCTTGCCGGTCTCGATCGCGATCTCGCTCCCGCCGATCTCGGCCGAGACCCGGCTTACTGCATCAGTCATGTGGTTCCTTTCAGCGCCGCCTCCGGTTGGCAGCGTCGCCTTTGCATCTGTCGATACGAATCCGAGCTGATGCTAGCAGTGGGGGTCGGAGCCGCCGCCATGGCACGCTACGGGCGATGCCGCTCGTAGAGCTGCCCGAGGGCGCGACGCTGCATTGGGAGAGCAAGGCGAGGGTCCGACCGCGCTGGTCGCCGCCTACTCGAGAGGGTGGTCATCCTGATCGAGACGGTGGTGATATCGGGTTACCCCTCGCTCTTCCGCGAGGAGGTGCGTGGGGCCGAGGCCCTGTCGGCGTCCGGGCCGGTACTGGCGGCGCTGGTGAAGCTGCTCGAGAACGACTACCGGGCAGGGATCAGGACGATCTTGGAGACCGGGAATCCGGACCTCGACGATTCGGAGGTGCGCGAGCGCGTGGATAGCGTCGTCGCCCATTGTTCCCACGACGCGGCGGTTGTGCGCATGCGCAACTGGATCGCCGCGGAGGTGCGGGAAACCGCTCGGGCCCTGGGGCGACCGACTCTGGATCCTTGCCCACCCGCGCAACCCCTGGTTTCCGGTCGAGCTGGCGGACCGCGTTCCCAGCTTGCTACCGGAGTCGCACCTGGAGCCGGTGGCCGACGGCGCGCTGAGCCGGCCAGACCTGACGGCGCGGTGGTCCGCAGGATCACCCGCTCCGGCGAAGCCGCCTGAGGAGCTCCTGGCCCGGCACCCCCGGGTGGGCCGAGCCGTCGACGAACAACGTGGGCGTTGTCACCACGCCGGCGCGGATGCCGCTGCGGAAGTCGCGCTCGACACGCTCCGCCACCGGCTCGGAACGGCGGTCCGCCTCGAAGCGGTCGAGATCGAGACCGAGGTCCTTGCACCGCGCCCAGAGGTGCGGGTCGTCCAAATGCCCCTGGTCCTCGTACAGGGAGTCGTGGAACTCCCAGAAGCGCCCCTGGCGCGCCGCGGCCTCGGCGGCGTGGGCCAGCACGCGGGCGCGGGGATGCTTCGAGACGACCGGGAAGTACCGGAAGACGCGCCGCGCCGGGATCTCCGACAGGAGCGCGTGAGCCTTGGCGCAATAGGGACACTCGAGGTCCGCGTACTCGAGGACGAGGGGGCCCTCGCCGCGGACATGGTCGTCCGGCCCCGGCTCAGGCGGGGGTGTGCTGGTCCAGCGCGTCAAAGATGAGGTTCGCGCCGGGGATCTCGAGCGGCGAAGGTGACTTGTGCGCCCACTCGACCGTCAGGTCCGGGCCGATCATCACGAGCGCCCGCTTGGCCATTCCGTGGCCCTCCGCATAGACGCCGTAGCGCTGAGCCACCTCGCCCTTGGGGTGGAAGTCGGCGAGCAGCGGGATCGAGACGCCCAGGCTCTGCTGGAAGGCGTTGTGGCAGAAGGCGCTGTCGACGGAGACCCCGTAGAGCTTCACCCCACGATCCTCCAGCTCCGGCACCACCTCCTGGTAGACGGAGAGCTGGTCGGTGCAGACCGGGCTGAAGTCGGCCGGATAGAAGACCAGGACGGTCCTCTGCCCGCGCAGGTCCTCCAGCGAGACTTCCCGGCCGTCCTGATCTCGGAGCGTGAAGTCCGGGGCAGGGCTGCCCGGCTCGATCATCGCCGCAGCCCGAGCTCCTGGATCAGTGCGCGGTAGCGGTCGATGTCGCTGCTCTGGAGGTACCGCAGCAGCCGCCGCCGCTTGCCCACCAGCATCAGCAGGCCCCGGCGGGAGTGATGGTCCTTCGAGTGCCGGCGAAGGTGCTCGGTTAGGTCGTTGATCCGAGCGGTGAGCAGGGCGACCTGTACCTCGGTGGAGCCGGTGTCACCGGGGCTCTTGCCGTGCTTCTCGACGATTTCGCGCTTGGCGTCGGCAGTCAGCGTCATTCCGCGGCGAAACGGTAGCAACGCCGGGCTGGCAGCTGGCAGCTGGCAGTTGGCAGGGGCTAGGGCCGTATTCCTGGCGACTGGCGACTGGCGACTAGACCCTTCGCCTGCTCGATATCGCGCTGCATCTGCTCAACAAGGGCCGTAGGCGATTCGAAGCGCCGCTCCCCCCTCAGGCGTTCGACGAAGGCGATCCGGAGTGTTTGCCCATAGAGGTCGCCTTCGAAGCCGATCATGTGGGCCTCCACGAGCAGGCCGCGGCCCGTCTCGAAGGTGGGCCGGACCCCTACGTTCACAGCTGAGGGGTAGCCGTGGGCCCAGGCCGCGTATACGCCGTGGCCGGGGCAGACGTAGCGATCGTCAGGCACGAGATTGGCCGTGGGCACCCCGAGCTCGTGGCCGCGGCGATCGCCTTCCACGACCTCACCCTCGAACAGGAACGGCCCGCCCAGGAAGTCGGCCGCCTTCCTCACCTCCCCGGCCAGCACCAGGCCGCGTATGTGGCTCGAGGAGACTGTCTCGCCGGCCACCTCCACCAGCGGAACCACGCGGGTACGGAACTCGTCGCGCCCCTGCAGGAACTCCGGGGTTCCCTTCGCGCCCTGGCCGAAGCGGAAGTTCTCACCGACCGATACCTCCTCGGCGTTCAGCTGGCCGACCAGCACCTCCTCGACGAAGCGCTCAGCGCTGCGGCTCGCGAAGTCACGGTCGAACGGGATCACCACCAGCTCCTCAACCCCCAGCCCCGCGATCAGGTCGCGCTTGACCGGCAGCGGCGTGATCAGCTTCGGGAGGGCCTCGGGGTGGAGGACGGCCAGCGGGTGCGGCTCGAAGGTCATCACGGTGTCGTTGCCGCGAATCACCTCGCGGTGCCCGAGATGCACGCCGTCGAAGGTCCCGATGGCGACCTTGCGGGGGCGACCCTCCCCCGTGGGGATCTCGGGCAGGGGAGTGACCTTCATCGCGGCGAGAAGACTATGGCCGGCCGCAGCTCGTCGCCGCGTGGTTCACCGATGGCCACGAGCTCGCCCGAACGCGTCAGGCGGACGGCCCCCGCCTCACCCCGGGCGGCCAGCCGCCTGCCGTGCGCCACCGCGGCCGCGTCGCTCTCGTCCAGGGGTCGCTCCGGCAGGAAGGCCAGCGCCTCGGCCAGCGGCACCACCCGGTCGGGATCCGCGTCCTCGAGCCGAAACTCGCCGATCGCAGTGCGCTCGAGCTCGTCGCAGTAGGCGTCCCCGAGGTCGGCGACCAGGCTCCGCACGTAGGTGCCGGAGGAGCACTCGACCTCCAGGCCGCAGCGGTCGCCCTCGCGCCAGAGGAGTTCGTACCGGTGGACGGTGACGGGACGCTCGGCCACCTCCACCCGCTCGCCCCTGCGGGCGAGCTCGTACGCCCGCTTGCCCCCGACCTTCAGGGCCGAGTACGCCGGGGGGCGCTGGATCAGCTCGCCGGTTGGCAGCTGGAGCTTCCCCGGCACGCGACCGGTGTGCTCGAGCCTCCCCTCGCGGTCGCCCGTGTCCGACACCCAGCCGAGTCGGGCCACCGCCCGGTACGTCTTGTTCAACGCCGCGAAGAAGCGCTGTGCCCGCGTGGCACGACCGACCAGCACCAGAAGCAGACCGGTGGCGAACGGGTCGAGCGTTCCGGCGTGACCAGCCTTGGTTCCGGGTGGGAAGCGGCGCCGCACCTCCGCCACCACGTCGTGCGACGTCTTCCCGGCCGGCTTCGGGTAGAGGACGACGCCGGCGGGCACCAACTAGCTGCGTGCGAGCTGGGTTGCGATTTGCTCGTGCAGGGTGCGGATAAGCTCGTCATAGGGCAGCGCGGTGGTGAACCCGGCGGCCTGCCGGTGCCCCCCGCCGCCCATCTGCCGCGCGATCACCGACACGTCCACGCGGCCGTCCGTGGCGCGCAGGCTCACCTTTCGCATGCCGGCTCGCTCGTCGCCGAGCAGCTCGCGCACGAGCACGGCCACGGCCGTCCCTTGCACGGCGCGCACGTGGTCGACGACGCCCTCCGAGTCGGTCTCCACCGCTCCCGTCTCTTCGAAGTCCCGCTTGGTCAGGTGGGCGACCGTGAGTGCCCCGCCGTCGTGCCGTTCGACACTCGAGAGCGCGCGTGACAGCAGCTCGAGGCGCGAGAAGGGCAGGTCCTCGTAGAGCCTGCGATAGACGTCGTGGGCGGCGACCCCGGCCTGGATCAGCTCGGCGGCCATGATGTGCGCCTCCGGCGTGGTGTTCTCGTACATGAAGCGGCCGGTGTCGGTCACCAGCGCGACGTACAGCGCATCGGCGATCGGGAGCGTGATCTCGGCGCCCAGCTCCTTTGCCAGGGCGTAGACGATCTCCGCGGTGCAGGAGGCGCCGCCGACCACCAGGTTCACGGTCCCGAAGCGGGTGTTGTCGTGGTGGTGGTCGATGTTCAGCACGTGAAGCCCGTCCCGCTTGAGGAAGTCCATGGGCATGCGGTCGATGTTCCCGCAGTCGAGGAAGACGATCGTGCGCTCGTCGACGTCGTCGGGCGGGGCGCCCACCAGCCCCTCGAACTTGAAGCTCCGGTACTCCCAGGGCAGCGGGAACTCGTCCGCCGCCATGTACATCAGGGAGTCCTTGCCGAGCTGCTGGAGGATCTGGTGCATCGCCAGCAGCGACCCGAGCGCGTCGCCGTCGGGGTTCTCGTGCGTGGTCAGGAGAAGCTTGTCCGCCTCTCGCAACTCCACCAGGACCTGATCGCGGGCGGCTGTGGCGACGGTGTTCAAGCCTTGTCGCCCTCGTCGAGCAGCTCGCTGATGCGCATCCCCCTGTCGATCGACTCGTCGTACACGAACTCGAGCGTGGGAGTGCGCTTCATCCTGAGCGCACGAGCGATGTCGGCCTGGAGCACGCCGTGGGAGGAGGCGAGCCCGGCCAGGGTCCGGTCCCGGTCGGCCTCGTCGCCGAGCACGCTGACGAATACGCGCGCACGGCGCAAGTCTGGGCTGGTCTCCACGGCGGTCACGGTCACGAAGCCTATGCGAGGGTCCTTCAGGCCCTCGGCAAGCCGCCAGGACAGAACTTCCCGGACGGCCTCGTTGACTCGCCGCATTCGCTCGGTCGGCATGCTAGCCGTCCAGCAGCTCGTCCCCCGACACCATTGTTCGTTCCACGCGCACGGCGTCGGGAAACATCGACTCGACATAACGCTGGAGACCCGCGGCGGCGTCGCTCAGCGGCCCGGGGCGCGGCCCCACCAGCGCGGCGGAGATCGTGGCCCGCTGCCACAGGTCGTGGTGGTCCGTCTCGGAGACTGCCGCGCCGAAGCGCCGCTGGAGCTGCGCCTTCAGCGCCTGGAGCTCCTTGCGCTTGCCCTTCAGGCTCCCGTTTTTCGGGAAATGCAGGTGGATTTCTAGGAGACAGACAAAGCTCATAGTCCGCAGTCCTCAGTCCTCAGTCCTCCGGGCCGTGGGTCGTTCCTGAGGACTGCGGACTGGGGACTAGGGACTAAGCCAGCGTCTGCTCCACCTGCTTAGTCTCGTAGACCTCCAACGCATCCCCCTCCTTGATATCGGCGAAGTTCTCCAGGACGATTCCGCACTCCAGGCCGGCCGTTACCTCACGGACGTCGTCCTTGAATCGGCGCAGCGAGGCGATGCGGCCGTCGTAGACGACGGTGCCGTCGCGCACGAGGCGAACCCGGGCTCCGCGCCGCACCGTGCCGTCGACGACCACGGAGCCGGCGATGGTCCCGGCTCGCGACGACTTGAACAGCTGCCGGACCTCGACGTTGGCGACGGTCTCCTCGACTTCCTCGGGTTCCAGCATGCCCTCCATCGCGTCGCGGAGGTCCTCGATCACCTTGTAGATCACCGAGTAGGTGCGGATCTCGACGCCCTCGCGGTCCGCGACCTGGCGGGCGTTCTGAACGGGGCGAACGTTGAAGCCGATGATCACGGCGTCCGAGGCCGCGGCCAGCATGACGTCGGACTCGTTGATGCCCCCAACCCCGTCGTGGATCACGTTGACGGTGACCCGCTCCTGGGGCAGCTTGGCGATCTCGTCAGTCAGCGCCTCGAGCGAGCCCGCGACGTCCGCCTTGAGAATCAGCGCCAGCTCCACGGCGCCGCGCTGGGCGCGTGCCATGACGTCCTCGAGCGAGACGCGGACGCCGGCCCGGCGCGCGAGCGCCTCGGTCTTCAGCCTGTTCGAGCGCTCGCCGGCGAGCCTTCGGGCCTCGCGCTCGTTGAAGACCACGCGGAAATGCTCGCCCGCCTCGGGGACGCCGTCGAAGCCGAGCACCTCCACCGGCATGCCTGGGGTGGCCTGCTTTACGCGCTCCCCGCGGAAGTCGTGCATGGCACGGGCGCGCCCGGCGTGCTCCCCGGCGACGAGGGCGTCGCCGACCTCGAGCTGTCCGCGCTGGATCAGCAACGTGACCACGGGCCCGCGGCCGGGGTCGAGGCGCGACTCGATCACGACTCCCGAGGCCTCGGTGTCCGGGTTGGCCTTGAGCTCCTGGATCTCCGCGAGCGTGACCAGCGTCTCGAGTAGGTCGTCGAGGTTCTGCCTGGTCTTGGCGGAGACGTCGACGAACTCGGTGTCGCCGCCCCAGTCCGCCGGCGTCAGGCCCTGCTGGGCCAGCTCGCCGCGCACGCGGTTGGGGTCGGAGCCCTCCTTGTCGAT
>DATFQM010000048.1:0-9666 GCA_035264265.1 Thermoleophilaceae bacterium | reverse complement strand
AGAAGTTCATCGGCACGGCGTAGAGCGCAATCCCGGGGCCGGGCTCCTTGGCCCTGAAGACCAGCGAGATGCCCTCGTCGGGCTGGATGCGGAGCGCCAGTGGTGTGCCCCTCCATGATCCCGTAGCGCCGCCAGTGGGTCGGCTGAGTAGCGGGCGCGCTTCTTGATCGCCGCGTTACCTACCGGGGGTCGTGATGTTCGCTTCCAGATGCCAGCGAGCGTCTCAGTGACCACCCCCGAAGCGCTCCCTTCGGACGAAACGGAGCAGCGGGCAGGCCGACTTGTGAAACCGCTTCTTAGCCCGGCGGCGGCACCTGTTGCCCGCGAGCCGGCCCGCTGCGGGAAGGTCACGACGATCGCCTCGTAGCGCTCCACGGACGCGAGTGCCTTCGGCGGTTCCGCGAAATCGCCTGCGAGCTCATCTGCGCGGAGAGCCCGGCTCAGAGCAGGCCCGTTAGGGTCGCCGTGGTGGAATCGGAATCAGGCGGCCCCGAGGAAGCAACTATCACGATCGTCCTGGCCGACGACCACCCGGTCGTCCGCCAGGGGCTCCGGATGCTGCTGGAGGCCGAACCGAACCTCGAGGTCGTGGCTGAGGCGGGCGCCGTGGACGCCGCCAAGCGCTACGTACTCGGCTACAAGCCGAGCGTGATCGTCCTTGATCTCAACATGCCGGGCGAGCCGAGCCTCCAGGCGATACCCAGGATGATCGAGTCGTCACCCGAAACGGCCGTGGTCGTGCTGACGATGCAGAACGACCCGGCCTTCGCCCGCGAGGCGCTGGGCGCAGGCGCGCGAGGCTACGTCCTGAAGCAGGCAGCCGGAGAGGAGCTGGTGCAGGCGATCCGAACCGCGGTCGGCGGAGGGACCTATCTGAACCCCGAGCTCGGGGCGCGGATCGCTAAGGAGCCGGACCGGCACGGACCACCCGGCGACCTGACCGAGCGCGAGGTGGACGTGTTGCGGCTGATCGCTCTCGGCCACACCAACGCCGAGATCGCGGAGACGCTCCACCTGAGCGTGCGAACGGTGGAAACCCACCGCGCCCACATCCAGCAGAAGCTGCGGGTCTCGAGCCGCGCCGACCTGGTCCGTTACGCGCTCGACAACGGGCTGATCGGTCGCTAGGCGGGCGGGGCGGTTGGAGATCGCGCTGCTGGCTCTGCGGGCAGCAGCTCGGCGCTCGCCACCGGGCTGGGCGCGGTCCCGGTCTTCCTGCTGGGATCGCGCGCGGAGCGGCTGCGTCCGGTCCTATGGGGGATGACGGTCGGCCTCATGGGAGTCGCATCGATCGTGGGCCTGCTGCTTCGGGCGCTGGACGAGGGCAGACCGAGTGAGGTCGGCGCGGGTCTGGTCGTGGGCGTCGCGTTCCTCCTGGCCTCGCGCCGCTGGCTAGCCGGCCACGACGTTCACATCGCCGGCCTCAGCGGCGCGAGCCTGCGCCGGGCCTTGCTCGTATTCGGCGTGCTCCTGGTGCACAGCTTGCCGGAAGGCTTCGCGATCGGAACGGCCTTTCGTCGAACACCGAGGGGTTGGCTTTATTCGTGATTCTGGCGATCGCGCTGCAAAACGTGCCCGAGGGGACCAGTGTCTCGATCCCGATGGAGTCGGCCGGGTTCGGACGCACCCAGCAGTTCTGGGGGGCGGTCCTCACGTCGGCGCCGCAGCCGGTTGGCGCTGTTGCGGCCTATCTGCTCGTGCAGCAGGTTGCCGCGCTCCTTCCGTTCTCGTTCGCCTTCGCCGCTGGGGCGATGCTGTCGCTCGTGATCGTGGAGCTCGTGCCGCAGGCCTTCACCTGCGATGGCTGGCGGCGCGCAGCCGCAGGGGCTCTCGTCGGAGCCATCGCGATGCTCGTGCTCGCGGCGGCTTTGGGGGTATGAGCGTGGACGGGTGGCTGCTGATCCGTGCCGTCCACCTCGTCGCGATGGCCTTCTTTGTCGGAGGCCAGCTGCTTCTGGCGGTGGCGGTCGTGCCCGCCGAGCGTCGCGCCCCTGATCGGGAACGGCTGCGCTCTGTCGCCCGCCGCTTCGGCTGGGGGACCCTCGGGGCGATCGCGGTGCTCGCTGCCACCGGTGCCGCGATGGCCTCCCACTTCCACCAATGGGGCGAGAGCACGCTGCACCTGAAGCTGGCGCTGGTAGGCGCGGTCGGCCTCCTCGTTGTGTTGCACATGCGCCTGCCGCAGCTCCACTTCTTCGGGGGAGCGATCTTCGTTCTGTCGCTGGCGATCGTGTGGCTGGGCGTCGTGCTCGCCCACTAGCCCTGCGGGAAACCACTGAGGCCTTCGAGTGAAGCGCCCCGATGTGGCGGCGGCCCGGCAGGCGCACGCTATGGGTGTTGACCAAGCGATCAGGAGGTCCCATGAAGTTGCTCGTCGCAGGCGGCGGGGTCGCCGCGCTCGAGGCGGTGATCGCGTTGCGTGAGCTGGCCGAGGAGCGCGTATCGGTCGAGCTTCTCTCCCCCAAAGCCGAATTCGCCTATCGCCCGCTCGCGGTGGCCGAGCCGTTCGGCTCCGATCCGATCATGCGCTACGACCTCCTCTCGATGGCCGATGACCTGGGCGCCAGCTTCCGCCTCGGCACCCTGCACGAGGTCGACGCGAAGGAACGCGTCGTCCGCACGACTCGCGGCGACGAGCTGTCCTGGGATTCGCTCCTCGTCGCCGTCGGTGCTCGGATGGGCATC
The DNA here is from genome assembly GCA_035264265.1 of Thermoleophilaceae bacterium. Taxonomy (GTDB): domain Bacteria; phylum Actinomycetota; class Thermoleophilia; order Solirubrobacterales; family Thermoleophilaceae; genus DASXBA01. The sequence continues at coordinate 6,981 of DATFQM010000048.1, read as the reverse complement.
GGCATCGAGGGCGCGGTCACGGTGAAGGGCCCGGGCTATACGGGCCGTTTCCGGTCCGTGATCCGCGAGGTGCAGGAGCGCCGGCTGCGGCGGCTGACGTTCGCGGTCCCCCCGGGAGCCTCCTGGCCGCTCCCGCTCTACGAACTCGCTCTGATGACGGCCGGCCTCGTGCGTGCGCGCGGGCTGCGCAAGGTGGAGCTGCGGTTCGTCACCCCGGAGGCAGAGCCGCTGGAGCTGTTCGGGACGCAGGCGTCGCAGGCTGTCCGCAACATGCTCGACGAGCGCGGCATCGAGCTGTACACCGGTCATTACCCGGCCGCGGCCGAGGAGGACGGACTGACCCTCATCCCGGGCGAGGACGGGCCGGTGCCGGCGGATCGCGTCGTGAGCCTCCCGCGTCTTCGCGGGCCGGCCATCGCCGGTCTGCCTTCGGATGCGGGTGGGTTCATCCCCGTGGACCTCCATGGGCGGGTCCGGGAGCTCGAGGCTGTCTTCGCCGCCGGCGACGCGACCGACTTCCCAATCAAGCAGGGAGGGATCGCCACCCAGCAGGCGGACGCCGCTGCTCAGGCGATTGCCGCCGAGGCGGGTGCTCAGCTCCAGCCGGAGCCGTTCCGACCGGTCCTGCGCGGTCTGCTTCTTACGGGTGAAACCCCTCGCTTCATGCGGGCCGAGGTCTCCGGCGGGCGGGGCGAGGAGTGGGAGGTCTCCGAGTCCGCCCTCTGGTGGCCGCCTTCGAAGATCGCCGGCCGTTACCTCTCCCCCTACATGGGGCTTCACCACGGCGAGCTGGCGCGGCCGAGCGGCGGTGTGCCGGTCGAGGTGGCCCTCAATCCGAAGGCGCCACCCGGACCACAGAGGCGCACGGTGATCGCGCCGGCGCAGGACGAGAATGGACGCCTCGACGCCTTCGACCTCCCGAACTGAGCGGCGCGGCCGGCTTCAGCCGGTCTGAGACGCGGGACCGACCCAATCGGCGTCGTGTCGGGCCGGAAGGGTTGCGGACACCGTAGTGCCCTCACCGAGGACCGACTCGATGCTCAGTTCTCCGCCGATCAGTTCCGCCCGCTCGCGCATGCCGAGCAACCCGAATCCGGTGTGCGCGCCGTCCATGCGGAAGCCCGCGCCGTCGTCGTGGACCGTGATGGTCACGGAGGTCTCGTCTTCGCGGATCGCGACATCTACTCGCTCAGCGCCCGCGTGCTTGACCGTGTTGTTGAGGGCTTCCTGTACCAGCCGGTAGGTCGTGCTTTCGACGGCCGGGGGGAGCCGCGCGGGGCCTGCTCCACGCTCTCCCCTGAGCTCGATGTCGAGTTTGACCTCGAGGCCCGAGGTGGCACGGATCCGCTCTGCCAGCGCCTCGATCGCCGGCCGGACACCGAGCTCGTCGAGCGCCGCCGGCCGCAGCTCCGTGATCAGGCCCTGGAGACCGCCGATGGTCAGCCCGATCTGTTCGACGGCCTGCTGAAGGGCGCCGCCTATCCGCTGGGGATCGTGGCTCCGGAGCGCACCGGTCAGGATGAACTTGAGCGCGCCGAGCTCCTGCAGGGTCTCGTCGTGCAGCTCTCGCGCCCAGCGCTTCCGCTCCTGCTCGGAGGCCTCCAGCGAATGCCGCAGACGATCGGCCTCCACGGAGCGCGCGGTCGCGATCGCGTTGGCGGCTGCTGCGGCAAAGGAGGTGAGCAGGTACTCCGCGTCCGAGTCGAACCTCAGGTCGCTGTCCTTGAGGCTATCGAGAGCCATCAGCACACCCTGCGTGCGACCGCGGAAGAGCAGCGGTACCAAGAGCGCCGCCGACGCCGAGCCGCGAAGCTCGTCCGGACCGAAACGCACCCGGCTCGAGAGATCCGCCAGCGACTCCGAGTCGCCCGAGCGGAGGACCTCGCCGAACACGGTTTCCTCAGTGGGCACGCGAAGGGACTCCGGCGGCCGCTCGAGCTCCCCGGCCGTCGCCGCCACGTACAAGTCGTCGCCCCGCGACAGGAGGATCGCCACCGAACGCGCCTCCACGAGGGCGCGGGCCCGCTTGACGATCAGCTCGACTACCCGGTCGAGGTCGGTCTCGGCGCCGACCGCGCGCGCGATCGCAGTCGTGGCCTCGAGGCCACGCACAGCCTCCTCGAGCTCATCCCGGCGGCCCTCGACGCGCTCGTAGAGACGCGCATTGTCGATCGCGATCGAGGCCCACTCCGCCAGCACCAGGAGGGACTGCTCGTCCGCGTCGCGGAACTCCCCATGCTTAGTCTCGGTCAGGTAGAGGTTTCCAAAGGCTTCGCCGCGGATCAGGATCGGCACGCCGAGGAAGCTGCGCATCCGCGGGTGGCCGCTCGGAAAGCCGTAGGAGCGCGGGTGGTCGCTGAGCTCACCGAGCCGGAGCGGCCGAGGATCGCGGATCAGCTCCCCGAGTATGCCGCGCCCCCGAGGAAGTGGGCCGATCGCCCGGCGCGTCACCTCGTCGATCCCGATGTACAGGAAGCGCTCGAGCTCTCCCTTGTCCTCGGTCAGAATCCCGAGCGCCGCGTAACGCGCTCCGGTCAGCTCACGGGCCACCTCGAGTACCTGGCGCAGCACCGACTCCAGATCGAGCTGCGACACGAGTCCACGTCCGACGCCCAGGAGCCGGGAGAGCTGGGGCTCGCCCAGTTTGCCTCCATCCATGGCGGCCACAGGTTATCCCGGCCTGGAGGGTTAGGCTTGCGCCGCGTAGCACCATGACCGACGCCCAAGAGACAGCTACCGCGCGGGTCACCATCGCCGGTGGAGGGATAGCCGCGATCGAGTGCGTGCTCGCGCTGCGCGACCTTGCCTCCGGCGCTGCCATCGAGCTGCTCGCTCCCCAGACCGCCTCCCCCTTGAGGCCGTTGTCCGTGCTGGTGCCTTTCGCCCTTGCGGACACGCGGGAGATCGACCTCGCGCGCTTCGCCTCGGAGCAGGGAGCGGCCCTCGTCAAGGACACACTTGTCGCAGTGGACGCCGAGGCCCGGACGGTGCGAACGGGCCGCGGAGACGAGCGGCCCTTCGACGCGCTAGTGGTCGCGGCCGGCGCGCGGGCGCTCGAGGCGGTGCCCGGAGCGATCCTTTTCCGTGGACCGGGAGACGAGCGCCGCCTGGCGCTGCTGCACGAGGAGTATGCCGGTCGCGAGTTGCGCAGCCTCGCTTTCGCCGTCCCCACGCTCATCGGCTGGTCGCTGCCGATCTACGAGCTCGCGCTACTGACCGCGGCGAGCCTGTCCTCGCGGAGAGTCTCAGGAGTTCGGCTCTCGGTGGTCACTCCGGAGCCTGAGCCGCTGGCCGTGTTCGGGCATAAGGCCAGCGAGGCGGTCGGGGAACTCCTCGAGGGAGCCGGCATCGAGCTCCTGGCCGGCACACGACCCGACCGCGTCACCGACGGCAAGCTGATCACAGACCTCGGCGAGATGGAGGCCGACCGGGTAGTGGCGCTGCCGCGACTCGTGGGCCCCGGCTTCCCCGGACTCGCGAGCGACGAGGAAGGCTTCATCGTGACCGACGACCACGGAAAGGTGCGTGGACAGGAGAACGTGCATGCGGCGGGGGATGTGGTCGCGTTTCCAATCAAGCAGGGAGGGCTCGCCGCCCAGCAAGCGGATGCTGTGGCGGAGTCGATCGCGGCACGCCTGGGTGCTGACATCGATCCGCAGCCCTTCCGGCCCTTGATGCGCGGCCTCTTGCTGACCGGCTCCGGGGTCGACTACCTCGAGCGCCGGCTCGGAGGGGTCGCCGACCAGGGCGAGCCGGCGCGGCCCGCGCTGTGGCGGCCGGAGAGCAAGGTATTCGGTCGCTACCTCCTCAGGTACCTCGGCGTGGAGGACGCCCCCGAGTTCCAGCCGCCCGCGATGCCGGCGGAGCGCGACGTCACCGTCGACATCGAGTCGCCGCCGCCAGCAAGCTAGTAGTCGGCGATGCGGGAAACCCGCAGCCTGTAGGCGGCCCGTTACCGACGCCGGGCAGGAGGCGAGCGCCGATCATGAGTCCACGACCACGCTCAGGGAATCCGCATCGAATCCGTCGACCTCCGCCGGCGCACCGCTCGGCGCCCCTGTTCCCCTCGCCCTGGAGGTTCGTGAGGTGATGACGCCCGGCGTCGTCACCATCGTGGAGGATGCGTCGGTCAAGCAGGCGCGGCGGGCGATGCACGCCCACGGCGTACACGCCGTCCTCGTGGTCGGCAGTGAGCAGGGACGCCCGCTAGGCTGGGTCACTACCCGCGGTCTCCTCGGCTGGGTCGATCGAGACGAGTCGCTCGCTCACGCACGCGAGGCCATCACGGAGCCGCCCACGATGATCGAGCCGAGCGCATCGGTAGATGAGGCCGTTCGGGCAATCCTGCAGCCCGGAGTCACACACCTGCTGGTACAACACGGCCCCGGCCGCCTGCCGGAGGGCGTTGTCGGAGAGCGCGACCTCCTCGCGCTCGGCCGCGACTGAGACCATGCTCGGCACGGTTGTCGTCGGCTACGACGGGAGGGAGTCGGCGCGCGACGCCCTCGCGCTGGGCGAGATCCTTGCCGAGCCGGTTCGTGCTGATCTGATCGTCGCGCGCGTCTACCGGTGGGAGCCGGCGGAGGACCGGAGAACGGGTCCTTCTCCGAGCTCATGCAAGCCGCCCACTCCGTGGGCGGCCGGCCGGCGGTCGTCGTGAGCGAGGCACCCGCCGACGGCCTCCAGGACCTGGCTGCAGAGCTTGGAGCGGACCGCCTGATCGTGGGGTCGGCCGGTAGCGGCGGAAAACGCCGGACCGTAGCCGGCGAGGTGGGCCTTCGACTGCTGAGGGGCGCACCGTGCCGGGTCGCCGTGCGCGCTTGAACGCGAAGAGTCGTATGGAAGCGAACGCCACCGCACGGCTGGTGCCGACGACGCCGTCGAACGGCGAGGGGTGACGGGTCCTGCGGAGCTCCCGTCGCAGCGTCCCGGGCAGACGCCCCGGGCGGCGGGCGTCAAGCGCCTCACGGAGGTCGGCGAGCGGGCCCGAATGCTCGCTGCCCCCGTTGTCGGGTCGCGCGACGTCAGCCGCGTCCCAGAGCACCTCCCGCGAGGCGCATCGCGATCGCGCCGTCGGCCATGCTGTGGTGGAGCCTCCAGACGAGTGCGATGCCCCCCTTCTCGAGGGGGTCGAGCAGGTCGATAGTCCAAAGCGGACGCGAGCGATCGAGCCGCTCCGCCATCATGCGGGCGCAGACGCGCCGCAGGTCGTCATCCGAGACCGTGCCCGACACCAGGACCACGCGCACGTGGTCGCGGACGTCGAATGTGGGATCGTCGACCCACGCCGCCCGGCGCCTCGACCGCATCTGCAGCCTGCGCCGCAGCCGCGGCGCGCTTTCGATCCTTGCGGCGATGCGAGCGCGGAGCGCCCCAACGTCGGGCCTGCGCTCGTTCGGGGGCGGGTCGAGGATCGCAACCTTCAGGGTGTGGCCCGCGACGGTGTCGGACTCGAGCCGGAGGATGGCGAGATCCTCGGCGCTTAGCGGCTCGGGCGCCGCAAGCGGTGCCTCGCGCGCAGCCACGTCTCGACGGTAGCGCCTTGGCACGCACCGTGATTGGGGGCAGCGCCGTGGCGGCTCGACGCGACGGGCGGCCGGTAACGCCGCCCGTCGGAGAGCCGTTGTTACACGGGGCCCGCCGACGCACTCTAGAGTGACACTGGCAGACGCCCGGGCACTTTCCAGAGCTGAACATCTCGAACGCCGTTTCCTACAACCTGATCCGGGTGACGATCCGAAGCGCGATCGCGGTGCGGTGATGGTCGGGCTCGTCTACCTGCGTTGCACCCGGGCCGACTGAGCGTGATGCGGGTCGTCGTCGCCGGCGGGGGCATCGCCGCCCTCGAGGCCCTCTCTGGTCTGCGTGCCCTCGCCGGCGATCGCGTGCAGGCGACCCTGCTCGCCCCGGCCGTTTCCTTCTCCTACCGGCCACTGTCCACCGCGGTGCCGTTCACCTTCCGCGAGGAGCGGACCCGGCCGCTCGCCGAGCTCGCGGAGGGCCTCGGCGCGCGCTTCGTCGGCGACGCGCTGGTCGAGGTGGACGAGGGTCGCAACCGCGTCCTGACCCGGAACGGCGACTTCCTCTCATACGACGCCCTGCTCGTCGCGGTCGGCGCCCGAGTTTCACGTGGCGCGCCCCCGGGCGTGACCTTCAGGCGCGGTCGGGAGGGAACGCGGGCGTTTGCCGAGCTCCTCAGAGAGCTCGAGGGCGGCGCGGCCAAGAGCGTCGCGTTCGTCGTCCCCCCCGGCGCCGCCTGGCCACTGGACGCGTACGAGCTCGCCTTCGTCGCCAGCCTCGCCGGACGCCGCGGCAAGGCCGGGGCCAAGGTGCTCCTCCTGACCGCGGAGCAGCGCCCGCTCGAGGCGCTCGGGCCCGCGGCAAGCGAAGCAGTCGGTGCCGAGCTGTCCGGCAACGGCGTCGAGCTGGTGACCGGCGTCGAGGTGCGTGACCCTAAGGCGCACGACGAGCGCGGTCTCGACGCGTTCTCGTCCGTCATCTCGCAGCTCACCCGGCGCGGCCGTCGCGGAAAGAGGCGACTCGTGCTCCACCTCGAGCCGGACTCGACGCTGGTGGTCGACAGGGCGGTCTTCCTGCCCGTCGCCCAGGGCCCCGCCGTGGCGGGTATGGCACACGACCGGCGCGGGTTCCTGCGGGTCGACGGCCACGCCCGCGTGGCCGGCTCCCCTCATCACTTCGCGGCGGGCGACGCGACGGCGCTCTCCCTCAAGCACAGCACGCTCGCGGCCAGTCAGGGGAGCGCGGCGGCAGAGTCGATCGCGGCCAAGGCCGGAGCGAAGATCGACCCCTCCCCCTGGTCACCGGTGCTCTACGGGATCCTGACGGTCCCGCCTCACCTCACAGGCGCCCGAGGCTCGCCGTGGCTCGGAAGCGGGGAGCCGGTGACCCACTGCCTCTGGTGGCCGCCCGGGCACGTCTCCGGTCGCCACCTCGCGCCCTACCTGGCCTCGCGCGACCCAG
>DATFQM010000047.1:0-3875 GCA_035264265.1 Thermoleophilaceae bacterium | reverse complement strand
GTGCTCGACTTCTACGACGCGCTCGGAATCGAGGGGAAGCCGGCCATTGCCGGGATCTCGCTGGGCGGTTGGGTGGCGATCGAGTGCGCCCGCCAGGGCGGCGCGAGCGCCGTTGTCGCGCTCTGCCCGGCGGGCTTCTGGAGGCGCTCGCTCGCCTCCTCCGACCGGACCGTCGCGCGTGCGCGGCGCCGCGGTCGCCTGGCCCGGCCGCTGCTCCGGCCGATGATGTCCACTGCCCGAGGTCGGCGGCGCGCGCTCGGCCGCTTCATCTTTCGCCCGGAGCGTCTCAGCCCGGGCGAGGCCGAGTCGATCGCCCGCGCCTATGTGACCGCTCCGGCGTACGACGATGCGAGCGCTCTGATGCGGGCGGGCCGGGTCGAGGAGCTGAAGGGCATCAAGGTCCCGATCACGCTCGCCTGGGCGGAGCACGACACGCTCGTGCGAAACCGGCCGCTGCCCTCGAAGCTGCTGCCGAGGCGGGTCGAGCAGGTTGAGCTCCCCGGTTGTGGCCACGTGCCCACCTGGGACGACCCTGAGCTGGTCAGTAGGGTGGTCCTGGCGGGCGCGCGCAGGAAGCGATAGGGGAGAGCGCGATGGGCGAACGGGCTGAGTACGCGAGCGGCGAGTTCTGCTGGGTCGACCTCGCGACCACGGACGTCGAGGGAGCGACGTCCTTCTACGGTGAGCTTCTGGGGGTGGAGTGGCAGCCGGCGCCGGGCGCGCCCGAGCAGACCGGCGGCTATGGGTTCTTCGTCAAGGGCGGAAAGCAGGTCGCAGGGATGGGCCCCACCCAGCAGGAGGGCCAGCCACCCGTCTGGTCCAGCTACGTGAAGGTCGAGGACGCCGACGCGACCGCGCGGAAGGCGAGGGAGGCCGGCGGCCAGGTGATCTTCGGCCCGGTCGATCTACCGGACGAGTCCGGGCGGATGGGGGTCCTCCAGGACCCGACCGGCGCCTTCATCTCGATCAACCAGCAGCAGAAGCATCCGGGTGCCGAGCTCGTCAACGAGCCCGGTAGCTGGACCTGGAACAACCTGCTTACCCGCGACATCGACGCGGCGATGGACTTCTACGGCCAGGTGTTCGGCTGGAGGGCGACGCACCCGGAGGGAGCCCCGGACTACATCTGGAACTGGCAGGTCGATGGGCAGCGCTGGCCGGAGGGTCTGGGCGGCCTGATGCGAATGGGCACCGACATGCCGCCCGATGCGCCGCCGTACTGGCAGGTCTACCTCATGGTCGAGAGCGCGGACGTGGCCGTGGAGAAGACCAAGGCCGCGGGCGGGAACCTGATCTTCGGTCCGGTGGATATCCCGATCGCAAGGATGGCGGTCGTATTCGATCCGCAGGGGGCGAACGTCTCGCTGCTCGAGTCGCGCTACCCGGAACCGCGCTAAGCCGCGCAGTCCGCGCAGAGACCGCTGACCACTACCTCGGCCCGGTCCGGCTCGAAGCCGGCGCGGGCCGCCACGCGCCGCGCGCGCTCGAGGTCCACCGGGATCTCCATGTCCTCGATCCGGCCGCAGTGCCGGCAGATCATGTGGCCGTGGGCCTCGGCGCGGGTGTCCCAGAGCAGGGTCCCGCCGCCCCCGTTGACCCGCCTGACGATGCCGAGATGCTCGAACAGCTCGAGCGTCGCGTAGACCGTCGGCAGCGAAACGCCCGGCAGCTGCTCGCTCGCCTCCGAGAGCAGCTCCTCCGCGGTGACGTGGCGATCGCGCTCGCGGAGCAGGCGGTGCATGACGACCCGCTGCGAGGTCGCGCGCAGACCGCGCTCCCGGAGCAGCTCGGAGAGCTCGGCGTCGTCGCGGGGAGGGATGTCTGCCTTCGCAGTCATTCGCCTGAGGTCAGCCTAACTTGATCGTAGATCTTAGGGGAACCTTATCTTAACGCTCTTGTATTATGACCCGCATGAGCGAGTTGGTGGCACATCTGGCGGGGCGTCTAACGCCGGCGGACGAGGAGCGGTTCATGCTTCAGCGAGTCCAGCCGGCCCTGATCGGGCTGATCGACGGCACCGTCTCGACCCTCGCGCCGATCTTCGCCACCGCCTTCCTCGCCGGCTCGCACGCCGCCCTCTTCGTCGGCCTCGCCGCGGCGCTCGGCGCCGGGATCAGCATGGGCCTCTCGGAGGCTCTCTCGGACGACGGCACGCTCACAGGCCGGGGCAGCTCGCTCTCGCGGGGGTTGATCACCGGCGGCGCAACCTTCTTCGGCGGCAGCTTCCACGCGCTGCCGTTCGTGATCAGCGATCTCAACACAGCGCTTCTGGTGGCGTCCTTCACCGTGGGCTGTGAGCTGATCGCAATCGCCTGGATCCGAAAGCGCTTCCTCGACGTCTCGCTCCGGGCGTCCCTGATCCAGGTGACGCTCGGCGGGGCCATCGTCGCGGTCAGCGGAGCGCTGATCGGGCAGGCCTAGGCCCGGCCTCTGAGCGCATCTGCGTGAGATCATTTGGGCGCGAGCCCGCGGAACCTTGGAACTGGAGCCAGGATGAGCTCAGCGTCGGCCGAAACGATTCAGGTGGGTGCGCTCAGCGTGCGCTTTCTGGTCGAGGCCGCCGATTCGAACGGAAGCGCGAGCGTTTTCGAGTGCTTCGTTCCGGCCGACAGCAAGATGCCCGCGCCGCACAGCCACGACGCCTTCGAGGAGACGATCTACGGGCTGGAAGGCATCACGACCTGGACGATTGACGGCCGAACGCTTGACCTTCACCCCGGCGAAGCTTTCTGCATACCTCGCGGCGCGGTGCACGGGTTCGACAACCACGGGAACGAAGACGCCAAGTTCCTCGCGATATCCAGCCCCGGCCTGATGACGCCGGACTACTTCCGTGAGATTCACGAGGTGCTGGCGTCGACTCCAGGAGGCCCGCCGGACATGGCGAAGGCCGCGGAGGTCATGCGCCGGCATGGCCTCACGCCGGCGCCGCCCGCGAGCTGACGCCTCGATTCCACTCGCTGCTCCTTTGCGCGACGGATGAAAGTCAAGTGCGGCTTGCCCGGTTGGACCTCCTGTGGCAGGGTCGGGGACGGGCGCCGGTAGACGACGAGCTGAAGAGCGGAGCCCGGGGCATGGGCCCGCCGCGCTGCTTGTCCCCGACTGGGTGACTTCAAGATGCGCGCCCCGATGTCGCGCCGGCGCCCTCTTCGTGCTGCTCGGCCCGTGCCTTCTCGGCCTCCTTGCGCTGCTTGGCCCGCAGCGCCTCAACGCGCTTGAACTCGGCGACGTTTCGGCGGTAGGCGGCCTCGGCCTGCTCGGCCATCTTGCGCTCGGCATCGCGGACCGCCGCGTTGGCCTTCCAGACGCCTGCGCCGCCCCGACCCTTGCGAGCACCGGCGGTGAGCTCGAGCCGGCGCAGCTTCTTCGTGGTCAACGAGGGCTGCGTGTAGGCGTAGTCCTCGCCGCGGACCAGCAGGATCCAAAACAGGCAGGCGAGCTTTCTGGCGGTGGCGACGATCGCCACCGAGGCGCCGCGCCGGCCCTTGGTGCGCTCATAAAAGGCGCGCAACGGGCCCGGCGCTTTGACCACGCTCCACGAGGCCTCGACGAGGGCGTAGCGACCGGCGGCCGAGCCCTGCTTGGAGATCCGCCCGTAGCTGGCCTCGCTCGAGCCCGACTGGCGGACGATCGGATCGAGGCCGAGATAACCGACGAGCTTCTTCGCGCTCGGGAAGCGGCGGATGTCGCCGACCGCCGCCATGAACGCCGCCGCGGTGATCGCGCCGACCCCGGGCACGCTCATCAGCCGACGGATCTCCTCGGAGCCCAGGGCCTCGGAAGCGACCACCTTCTCGATCGCGGCGATCTCGGACTCGCAGAACTCGACCTGGCGCATCGCGCTGTCGACCGACTCGCGCTCGGCCGCCGGCAGC
>DATFQM010000046.1:0-13350 GCA_035264265.1 Thermoleophilaceae bacterium | reverse complement strand
CACCTCCCCTGCGCCGATCACTCGCCCGCGGTCGCGGGTCGGGTTGTGGAAACAACCCCGGGTCGTGTAGAGCAGGAGCCGGTCGCCGAGAGTGAGCGCCGATGCGGACCGTGCACGCCGAGCGCTGAACGCCATGCGCTGTTCGCGCAGGACCCAGGCGAGGGCCTCCCGTTCGCCCAGGATCAGGAGATAGGTGGCCGCACCGGCGCCCATGGCGTGAAAAAGAAGCGTATTCCTGCTTCGGGCCGACGTATTGCCTCAGCCGTCGTCTGCGCGTCCGTCACTCGACCGGACGGGCTTCCGGCGGTGCGGCCAGCACGAGCCCGAATCACGCGCAGCTGGTACCACGGGCGGTACCACGAGCCCTCCACGGGCCCGTCACCTCGCTGCACCGGAACGCGAAAGCCCGCTTCGGAAGCGGGCTTCCGGCTAGTCGGGGCGGTCGGATTTGAACCGACGACCTTTCGGCCCCCAGCCGAATGCGCTACCAGGCTGCGCCACGCCCCGCTATTCCGACCGGATTCTACGTGAAGTTCTGTCCGACGCCCCCTGCGAACATACGTTCGATATGAGCGAGGCCGATCAGCCGCGAAGGTGCAGTCGTTGCAGCGAATCAAAACCAGCGAACGAGTTTGGATGCCACCGCAAAGCGCGTGGGCAGCGGGACACTTACTGCCGTGCACGTCGGTCGGAGGTGATCCCGTCGTACTTGAGTTCGACCACCTGGGCGACAAAGAGTTCAACATCTCCTACGGACTGAGACAGCTGACCTGGCAGGCCGTGCTGGACGAGATGGCGAAATGTGAGGTCGTCTGCGCAAACTGTCACCGTCGCCGCACCGCGCACCGAGGCGGTTTCGTTCGGACGCTCCTGACTACTGCACAGCTCGGACCTAAAGCGGGCGACCGGACTTGAACCGGCACCGAGAGCTTGGAAGGCTCTTGTGCAACCGTTACACCACGCCCGCGCAGTGTTCGATTCTAGGCGCCTATCCAGCGCCTGCGGGGGACCACTCGGCGCTCGCCGCGGGCGAGCAGGCGCAGCGCGAGCGTGAGGGCGGCGAGCAGCGCGGTCGTGCCGAGCGTGACCTGGATGCTGACGATGCCCTCGTCGCTCCAGTAGACGTCGTTCAGCTCGAGCAGCAGCGCCCACTCGTCCAGCGTCAGCGCGACCCCCACCCCGAACGGGATCGAGAGAGCCTCGCGTAGGCGCCGATTGTTCGAGACGATGCCCACCCCGCCGCTGACGAAGGCCAGGATGATCCCGGGCACGAAGTGGTGGATGTGGCGCGGGCCGCGCACGATGTCCTTGATCGGCCCGAAGCTGCCCTGCCGGCGGATCACCCAAGTGCTGCGACGCGTGATGGCGGACGTGCCCACGAAGGCGGCCAGGACGTTGAGCAGCGCTCGCTCCCGCGAGGTCCCGGTGCGGTAGCCCTCCACGGCCACATCGACCGACTGGCGGCCTGCGTCCCGCGAGCCCATGCGCCACAACCTGACCATCTCGGCGGTCCCGACCGCGGCCACGCTGGAGAGGGCCAAGCCAGCCAGGATCACCGTGCCACGCTCCGATGTCTCCGCAGTGCGAAGGATCATCACGTTGCAAGAGGCGTGGTGCGAGACCTTGTTGGGGACGTCACCAAGCAGGTAGCGGCGGCTCCCGCTCATCCCCTTGTTGCCCACGACGATCAGTCCCGCGTTCTGCTCCTCGGCAACATCGAGGATCGCGTCGGCAGGCTCCCCAGTGCGCGCGTGCGTCTGGCACGCGACCCCTTGTGCGCGCATTGTGGCGACCGCGTCCTCGAGCGTCCTCTTCACGGGACCGTCCGCCTGCGGCACCTCCGCGCGATAGGTGGCCGAGACGATGTGGACGGGCGCGCCTACCCGGGCGGCCAGCTCGGCGGTCTGACGGACCGCGGTCCTGGCCGTCTCCGAGCCATCGGTGCCAACGACGATCGGTCCGCGCACGCTCCAATCCTAAGCCGACAACCAGCGCTTGGGGTTGTCCACCATCATCGTCTCGAGCTGCTCGTCCGTCATGCCCCGTTCCTTCAGCTCGGGAATCACGCTCTCGAACAGCATGGTCATGCTCCACTGCGGCACCTCGCTCGCCTTCAGCGCCTCCTGGACCTCGGGGGGGAACCAGTCGAGCGTCGAGCAATAGTCCTGGGAGAGGAACATTCGATCGGCGTAGCCGCGCTCGAGCAGGGCGAGCACGGTCGCGTTGCGCTTGTCGGTCGGCAGGAACAGGTCGAGGCCGTAGCGGTCCATCCCGATCCAGACGCCCGTGTCGAGCAGCTTCTCGATGTAGTCGAGGTCGTCGGTGTCGCCCGTGTGCGCGATCTGAACCTTGTTCAGGTCGACGCCCTCCTCCTTGAACACCCGGACCTGCTCGAGGCCCGTGCCGCTGGACGGCTGCGAGTGGGCCATGATCGGCACTCCGGTGCGCAGGCTCGCGCGCGCCGCGGCGCGGTGAAGCTTCTCGACATTGGAAACCATGCCGGGGGCGTCGCAGGCCGTCTTGAGGAACGCCGCCTTGATCTCCGTCCCCTGGATGCCCTGCTCGATGTCGTGCGCGAAGACATCGGCGACGGCGTCCTCGTCCCGATTGAGGAACACCTGGGGCAGATGCTCGTAGGTGTAGATGCCGGTCGCGAGGATGATCTGCACGCCCGTCTCGTCCGCCACGCGCTTGGAGAAGGGAGCGTCCCGGCTGCCGGTCATGGCGTTGGGGTCGACCACGGTCTTGACACCATGCGACATGACACCGCGCGCGTCCGCCAGCGCCTTTTCGATCTCGTCTTGCTCGTCGTAGAGGTGCGGCCACTGCATCGCGGCGCCCTCGTCACGGAAACGGAAGTGCTCGTGTATCAGCGTCGGTCCGAGCTCCTCCACGTCGATGGGGCCGTTCACGCTCTCGACCGTTGCCATCGGCCTCCTCCCGGTCGTTTGACGACGGCTGGGACCCTACTCGTCCTCGCATGTCTCTTACGACGGTGGCGGCCGCTTCCGCCACCACGGGACGATCAGGCTGCGCCGGCCGCCTCCGCCACCGCCGGAACGGTCAGGCAGCGGCGGCCCCTTCCGCCACCGCTTGGAACGATCAGGTCGCGCCGGCCGCCTCGCCGCTCGCCGAGCGCTCGCCTAGGACGGCGCCCAGGACGATGCCGATCAGCGTGACCACGATCGCGACGACCAGGCGGATCAGGCTCGCGACATCGACACCGTCGCGGACGAAGGCGCCTGCGGCGAGCACGAGCGGGAACAGAAGAGGTACGAACTTCCACTTGCCCGGGGCGGCGTAGCCGAACCCGAACCCGGCAACCAGGAAGAGCACGTACGCGATGACCACCATGCATGCTTCGTTCCCATGCGGCCTGCTGGTCAATCCGCGCGCTCCATCGGCCGGGCCTGCTGGGCAGGCGTCGACGTCGGCGGTCGCCGCAAGGGATTCCACGTCGCCGCCGTGGACGCCGCGGGCCGCTGCGCAGGCCCGGTCAATCTGCAAACCCCAACCGGCGTCCGCGACTGGCTACGTACGCGCGGCCCAGGCGTAGTGGCGCTCGACAGCCCGCTCGCGACGGCGCCCCCCGGTAGGAGCGCCAGGCACGGCGAGCTGCGCCTCGCCCGCTCGGTGTGCGGGATCCGGTGGACTCCGCCCGCCGACGGGCTTGACGGCAACCCTTACTACGCCTGGATCCTGCATGGCCTGGAGCTGGCGCGGACGCTACGCCGCGCCGGCGCATGGGAGGTAATCGAAGTCTTTCCCACAGCTTCCTGGACCCGCTGGGCGGGCCCGCGCCGATGCAGCCGCGCCCGCTGGTCACAGGCAGCGCTCGAGACGCTCGGGCTTTCCGGCCGACCGCGGCGCCTGGGTCAGGACGGCCGCGACGCGATCGCAGCGGCGGTTACCGCCCGGCTCTGGTCGGCAGGCGCCACCGAGGCGTTCGAGGAGATCGTGGTGCCGACCGCGCGGCCTGTGTGGTCTTGAGCGGGGCAGCCCAGGACTGGAACAAACTCAACCCGGAAAGGATGTTTCCCTCTGGCGAGGCCGCTGATCCTCAGCACTACACCGAAGCTGCTCTGGTAGCGCGCCTGGTCGGCCGAGCTGACTCAACGCCTCATCCAGCTGGAGATCGTTGACTCGATCGGTTGACCCGATCCGCCGCTGACCACTAAGCTCGCGGCGGTGACGCCACGACGCTGGATCACCCTCATCCTCGTGGCGGCGGTAGTCGACGCCGCGACCGTCGCGGCCGCGTCGAGTCCGACGATCAGGGTGTCCCCAAACCGCGCGTACCGTGGGGAGGTGGTGCGGGTGTTCGGGAGCGTTGCCGGCGGCTGTGCGGTCGGCGGTCAAGTGACGCTAACCTCGCGGGCGTTCTCCCGGGTGCACGAGTTCGCGGGCGTGCCGGCGATCTTCGCGCGGGTACGCTCGAACGGGTCGTTCTCCAAGCGGACCCGGATCCCGCGCCGGCGCAAGCCCGGCCGTTACTCGATCCGCGGCCGCTGCGGCGGCGGTAACTTGGGCGTCTCGGCGCGGCTGCGGATCCTGGTAGCGCGGCACTGCGGCAACTACACCTACGACGGTCCTGGCCCAGCCGACGAGCGGAGCTTCATCGCCATCAGGACTCGCCGGGTCACCTGCGGCGCGGCAAAGCTGCTGATGCGGCAGGTCGCCGCGGCCGGTGATGCCTGCCCCGCCCACTGGCGCTGCGTCTATCCGCTGACGGGCAGGGCGACTTGGACCCGGGGACGCAAGCGGATCACCTTCGTGCCAGCGGGCTGACCCCCGCCGGCCGGCGCAGTCGCGCGCGAAATCAATGAGGCCCGGCCGCTGGGGACTGCCGGCGTCCGTTGCGCCCAAGGAGCGTGACGCGGAGGGTAATCGCCGGAGCGCGGCTCTCGAGATCTCCGCCAGCGGGGTCTTCGTTGGCGACGTGTTGGCTCCCGGGTTGCCCACCAGGGCGTCGGGCGCGATGAGACGGGCTTTCTTAACGAGAAACCCTTGCACTTGCAGGGTTCCCTCTACGGGGCAGCCAGGACTCGAACCTGGAATCGCCGGTTTTGGAGACCGGAGCCTTATCCAATTTGGCCACTGCCCCACGACGCGAACGTTCGTTCGCCCATGCGCCGCACTGAAAAGGTAGACCAAGGGCTCCGGCTTGTCACCGCCGGGCCTCCGCTACCCCGCCGAGTTGACGGGCCACCAATGCCGTCAGCGCGCTGCCAATGGCGGGCGACGCGACACAACGGCGTCTCTACAGCCCGAGGGCGGCAGGCCGCACGAGGTATCGGGCCCAATCCAGAGACCTACAATCGGGCTGCCGTTCGCGGATGTGGCGGAACTGGAAGACGCGCCGGCTTTAGGTGCCGGTGGGCTTCGGCCCGTGGGGGTTCGAGTCCCTCCATCCGCACTGCCTCGACCCTTCGCGGCGCGCGGCTCGCGGGGTTACACTCCCGCGCATCGATGGCCGACTCGGTCCTCCTCCATCCCAACCGGGACAAGCCGGAGTCCAAGGCCACGAAGGGGGCCGTGATCCTGCTGCTGCTCACCGGCGCGGCGCTCGTCGCCATCGTCACCGTAGGCGGTTGGTCGAAGCTGCAGGGCGCGCAGATCGTCTCGATCGCATACGTCTTCGTCTACGCCCTGATGGCGTACTACGTGTCGCGCTGGAACCGCGGCACACTTCCGGTCGCGGCGGCGCTGGCCATCCTGCTTGCCGTGGTTGCGGCCGTGGCCGGTCCTGCCTGGTTCGACCGCGACAAGGAGGGCTTCCAGAACCCCCTGCTCGAGCCCTCGATTCTCGGGCTCTTGACCCTGATCATCGTTCCCATCCAGGTCCTCCTGATCGCGTTCGCGATGCGGGGCTTCCAGCAGCAGTGGAACGTGGAGGTCGAGGTGACGGGCGACGAGGCCGAGCGGTACAAGCGGGGCGATATGTCCCGGGACGACCTCCACGCCGCACAGACGTCGTAGGCGCGCCGGCGTTACAGGGCCACCGACCCGCGTGATGGCGGCGTACAGCGCCCGTCAGACGCTTACCCCAGACCTACAATCCACCCATCTGCGGCGGTGTCCAAACTGGCAAAGGAGGCAGATTCAAAATCTGCTGCGTGAGAGCGCTTGTGGGTTCGAATCCCACCCGCCGCACTCGCTTCCCGCTTGACGAAGTCCCTCGCACGAGCTGATCCGTAATGCGGTTCGAGGAGTTCGCCGGGCCGAAGCGATAAGCGCTATCCGGAGTCAGGCGGCTCAAGTCCTCGGGCGACCGCCCTCTATCCTGCGCCGCGCGTGGCCGGACGCGGCGAGGAACAGCGCGAGGAGATCGAGGCGCTCGTGGCGTTCGAGGGACGGTCGCCCGGATCCGATGCCGAGCGGCGAGCCGCCTCCCACCTGGCGGACCGCCTGAGGGGGGACGGCCGCGACGCGGAGCTTGAGCATGCCGACGCGTGGCCGCATTGGCCGCTCGCCTTCGCCCTGTGCGCGCTTGCCGCGATCGTGGGCAGCGTCGTATCGGTCTCCGCACCGATCCCGGGGGCCGCCCTCGTGCTCGCCGCCGCCCTGCTCACCTTCCTCGAAGGCAGCGGCACCGCGCGGATCACGCGGAGGCTGCTGGGACGACGCGCGACCCAGAACGTGATCTCGCCCGAGGACTCCGATAAGCCGGGCACGATCGTGCTCGTCGCCCACTACGACGCAGGCCCCCAGGGCGCCCTGTTCGGACGCAGGCTGCAGGAGCGACAGGCCACCCTGGGGCAAGCGCTGGGGCGCCCGATCGGCAGGCTGGAGCCGCTCTTCTGGGCGCAGCTGGCGATCATCGTCTGTTGTCTTTTGCGACTGCCGGGCCTGGAGAGCACAATCCTTACGGCCCTGCAGTTCGTCCCGACGGTCGCGCTGATCGTTGCCCTTCCGCTCCTGGTCGACATCGCCCTCTCCCCCATCTCGCCTGGCGCGAACGACAACGCCTCCGGCGTGACGGCGGCGCTCGAGCTGGCCCGGCGACACGGCGGCGACCTGGGGCGCTTCGACCTGTGGGTGCTCCTGACCGGCGCCCAGGAGGCGCTCTCAGACGGGATGCGGGGCTTCCTCCGCCGTCACCGGAGATCGCTCGACAGCACGCGCACTGTGTTCGTGAACCTGGACGAGGTGGGAGCCGACAGCGTCCGCTACACGCAGCGCGAGGGCGCTCTGCTCGCGGTGCACTCGCACGTGCAGCTCGTCGAGATCTGCGACGAGATCGCGGAGGACGACGAGCACGGCTCCTTCGGCGCCCGCCCGCTGGTAAACCGGACCCAGAGCGACGGCGCCGCCGCCCGCGCCGCCGGCTACCCCGCAATCACGGTCACCTGTCGCAACGTGCTCGATTACGCCCCCAACCACCACCAGGCGACGGACACCGCCGGTCGCGTCCAGGGGGCCGCGCTCGAGCGCGCGCTCGGATTCTGCGGCGAGCTCCTCGACCGCCTTGACGCCCAGCTCGGCCCGGAGCTCGAGCGGGCGGGGGCCGCCCTCAGCGAGTCGGACTGACGATTCGCCCGGCCAGCTCGGTGAAGAAGTCGAGCGCCTCGGGATTCGCAAGTGAGTCGCGGCTCGCGACCGCGTCGGG
Organism: Thermoleophilaceae bacterium; assembly: GCA_035264265.1. GTDB lineage: Bacteria > Actinomycetota > Thermoleophilia > Solirubrobacterales > Thermoleophilaceae > DASXBA01. The sequence continues at coordinate 5,741 of DATFQM010000046.1, read as the reverse complement.
ATCCGCTCCCATCAGGATCTTCTTCAGCGGCACCTCGAGCTTCTTGCCGCTGAGGGTCCGCGGCACCTCCTCGATCTGCACGACCTCGTCGGGCACATGGCGGGGTGAGCAGTGCTCCCGCACCCGGTGCGCGATACGGGAGCGCAGCTCGTCGTGGAGCGGGACGTCGTCCCGCAGCACCACGAAGAGGGGCATCCAACCCTCGCCGTCGGCGCGCTGCACGTCGATCACCAGGCTGTCGATCACCTCCGGCAGCGCCTCGACAGCGCTGTAGATCTCGCTCGTTCCCATCCGCACGCCCTGGCGGTTGATCGTCGAGTCCGAGCGGCCGTAGATGACGGCGCCGCCGCTTGGCGTGATCTTGATCCAATCCCCGTGCCGCCAGACTCCCGGGTACATGTCGAAGTAACTGGAGCGGTAGCGCTCGCCGTCGGGGTCGTTCCAGAGAAAGAGCGGCATCGAAGGCATCGGCTCGGTGATCACGAGCTCGCCGACCTCGCCGATGAGCGAACGCCCCTCCTCGTCCCAGGCCTCCACGTTGGCGCCGAGGCAACGGCCCTGGAGCTCGCCGGCACACACCGGCAGCAGCGGAGTGCCTCCGACAAACGCCGTGCAGAGGTCGGTGCCGCCGCTCGTAGAGAAGAGCCATACGTCGCGCTTCACGTGCTCGTAGACCCACTCGAAGCCCTCGACGGGGAGCGGCGACCCGGTCGACCCGATGCTACGGAGCGTCGGGAGCTCCGGAGGCTCGACCCAGGCCTTCATGCAGGCGGCGATGAAGCCGGCGCTCGTACCGAAGCAGCTGACTCCCGCCTCCGCGGCGAATCTCCACATCGCCGTTGGGTCCGGCTGCCCGTCGTACAGCACGATCGTGGAGCCGGCGAGCAGCCCGCCGACGAGGAAGTTCCACATCATCCAGCCCGTGGTCGTGAACCAGAAAAAGCGATCCTCGGGCGAGAGGTCGAGGTGGAGACGCGACTTCTTCAGGTGTTCCAGCAGGATCCCGCCCTGGCCCTGCACGATCGCCTTTGGCAGCCCGGTCGTGCCGGAGGAGTAGAGCACCCAGAGGGGATGGTCGAACGGGAGCTGCTCGAACGACAGCTCCCCATCCCCCGAGAAGACCTCGTCCCAGTCGCCCCCCTCGCCGAGGTACCGCAGCAGGACGGTGCGCTCGAGCGAGGGAATCGCCCGCTCGAGTTCGCGGACCCGATCGCGCCGGTCGAAGTCCTTGCCGCCGAAGCGGTAGCCGTCGACCGCCAGCAGGACCTTGGGCTCGATCTGGCGGAACCGGTCGATCACCGTGGGGGCGCCGAACTCGGGAGAGGCGCTCGACCAGATCGCCCCTATAGAGGCGCACGCGAGGAAGGCCGCGACCGTCTCGGGCGCGTTCGGCATGTAGGCGACCACCCGGTCGCCCCGCTCCACGCCCAGCCTGCGCAGCCCGGTCGCGATTCGGCCGACCTGTTCGCGGAGGTCGTCCCAGCTCAGCTCGGACAGCTCCCGGAGCTCCGATGCGTGGACGATCGCGGGCCGGTCCTCCGCCGCCATTCGGAAGACGTGCTCCGCGTAGCTGAGCTCGGCGCCTCGGAACCACTCCGCGCCGGGCATCTCGTGGTTGCCGAGAACGAGCTCGTACGGGCGCGAGGCCTGCACCTCGCAGTAGTCCCAGAGCGAGCCCCAGAAGCCCTCGAGGTCGTCCACCGACCAGCGCCAGAGCTCGTCGTAGGTCTCGAAGCCGCGCCCGAGGCCGCGCATGTAGCCGGTCATGTGGGCGCGCTCCTTGGCCGCCGCGGAGGGTTCCCAGAGCAGCTCGCCTTCGCGCATCGACGCGAGATTCTATGGTCAGCCTCGTGATCCAGCATGCGGCGCTCGAAACCCGACGAGCCGACGGCGAGGCGGCGGCGGCCTTCTGGCGCCTGCTCGGCTTTCGCGAGGTCGAGCCGCCTCCGAGCCTCCGCGAGCGAGCCGCCTGGCTGCAGCGCGGCCCGACCCAGGTCCACCTGCTCTGGAGCGAGGAGCCGGTGGCGCCGCCGGTGGGCCACGTCGCCGTCGTGGTGGACGACTACGAGGCGACGCTCCAGCGGGTCCGCGAGGCAGGCCACGAGGTGGAGGAGCGGCCGCGGCACTGGGGCGCCCCGCGTGCGTTCGCCCGGGCGCCGGGCGGCCACCGCGTCGAGCTCATGGCCGCCCCTCCGCCGGGCTCGTAGAGGGTCTACTCCGAGAGCCCAACGGCTTCGAGCGCCTGCTCGTGGGAGTCGTACATACGCCACTCGACGACGAGTCCCTCCCGCAGCTTGAACGAGTGGCTGAACTCCTGTGTGACGTTCAGCCCCTCTCGGTCCATCCGGCCCCGCTCCTGTATGACCACGAGCACCTGGTCTCCGGCGTCGAGGAATTCGAGCGGCTCGACTTCATAGTCCTCCCATTGGCTGTACCAGTTGACCATGTACTCCATGACTCCGTCCCAACCGTCGTAGACGGCTCGGACGCCGGGCTCTTCGGAGCGCGGATATACGCGGACAGCGGGGTCCATTGCTCGAAGCCAAGCTGTCGCGTCGCCCTCCGCCACCGTCGTGGCGAGGGCCCGGAGCGTCTCTACGTCCGCTTGGGACACAGCCCCCGAGTATGGCCCAGGCCGTGCGCGGCGGCCACCTACACCTCCCCTAAACGGGGGTCACGGGGTTGCGCTTCTCAGGCCAGCGCCGGTCCTTCGACGAGCACGCCGCGAACCGCTTCAGAAGCTCAGCACGCAGGTCCTCCGGATGGATCACGGCGTCCACCACCAGCTCCGAGGCGAGGTGCAGAACGTCTATCTCCTCCTTGTACTCCGCGCGAAGCTCCTCCGTCCGCCGCTCCCGCTCCTCCGGGTCCTCGATCGCCTGGAGCTGGTTGTAGAAGACGGCGTTGATCGCCGCCTGGGGTCCCATCACCGCGATCTTCGCCCAAGGCAGCGCGATGCACGCGTCCGGGTCGTAGGCCGGGCCGGCCATCGCGTACAGCCCCGCCCCGTAGGCCTTGCGGACGATCACCGAGATCTTCGGGACGGTGGCCTCCGCCACGGCCGAGATCATCTTCGCGCCCGCCCTGATGATTCCCTGGCGCTCGACCTGGGTCCCGATCATGAACCCGGGGACGTCGGCCACGAAAAGCAGCGGCACGTTGAAGGCGTTGCAGGTCCAGATGAAGCGCGCCGCCTTGTCCGAGGAGTCGACAAACAGTACGCCCCCGCGCTGCTTCGGCTGGTTGGCGACGATCCCGATGACCCGTCCCTCGAGGCGGCCGTAGCCGACGATCAGCTCCTGCGCCCAGCGTCGCTGGACCTCGAGGAACGACTCGGCGTCGACCAGCGCGTCGATCAGCTCGTACATGTCGAAGGGCTTGTTCTCGTCGTCGGGAACGAGCTCGCGGATGGAGATCTCGTTGCCGGGCTCCTGCGGCGGCGCCGCCGGCGGCTCGTCCCGCCAGCTCTGCGGGAGGTAGGAGAGGTAGCGCTTGGCAAGGTCGATCCCCTCTTCGTCCGACTTCACGAGGAAATGGCCCACCCCCGACACCCCGGTGTGCATGCGGGCGCCGCCCATCTCCTCGAGGCTGACCTTCTCGCCGATCACCATCTCGGCCATGCGCGGCGAACCGAGGTACATCGAAGCGTTGCCGTCGCGCATGATCACGACGTCGCAGAACGCGGGGATGTAAGCGCCGCCGGCGGCCGACGGCCCGAAAAGCAAGCAAACCTGCGGGACCACGCCGGAGAGCTGGACCTCGGTGAAGAAGATCCGCCCGGCGTGACGGCGACCGGGGAACATGTGCACCTGATCGGTTATCCGCGCCCCGGCGGAGTCGACCAGGTAGATCATCGGCACGCGATGCTCCAGCGCCTGCTCCTGGATCCGGATGATCTTCTCCACCGTCTTCGGTCCCCAGGAGCCGGCCTTGACGGTCGGGTCGTTCGCCATTAGGGCGACCGAGCGGCCGGCGACCGCGGCCATACCCGTGACGACACCGTCGGCGCCAAAGCCCTCCTGTTCCCAGTTGGCGAGCAGCGCGTCCTCGGTGAACGAGCCGGGGTCCACGAGCCGGGCCACCCGCTCGCGCACCGGCAGCTTGCCCTGCTGCTCGGACTTCTCGTGGTGCCGCGCCGGCCCCCCGGCTCGGGCCTGCTCAAGCGCCTGCTTCAGGTCGGACATCGATCCCGGATTATTGCCGTCGCGTCGCCGCGCGGCCCTTCGGAGTCTCGTCGCTCAGGCCCTGAGCCCGGCGTTCTCCACCGGCTCCTCACCCGAGTAGTCGTAGAAGCCCTTGCCCGCCTTGCGGCCGTACCAGCCCGCCGACAGCATCTTCCGCAGGGTGGTCGGCTTCGCGAACCGACGCTCGCGGAACTCGTCGAACATGACCTCGCAGATGGCGCCCATCGTGTCTAGGCCGACGAAGTCGGCGAGCGTCAGCGGGCCCATCGGATGTCCCGCGCCGGCCTTCATCGCCTCGTCGATCTCGGAGATCGAGCCGACGCCCTCCTCGTAGGCTCGTATCGCGTCGGGCATGTAGGGCACGAGCAGTCGGTTGACGATGAAGCCGGCCTTGTCCTTGGTCGGTATGCCCAGCTTGCCGAGGCTTTCCGCGAACTGCTTGCCGGTCTCGAAGGCCTCGTCCGAGGTGGTCACGGGGCGCACGACCTCGACCAGCTTCATGACCTGCGGCGGGTTGAAGAAATGGAGGCCGAGGAAGCGATCCGGGTGCTCGGTGGCGACGGCCTGGTCGACCACCGGAAGCGAGGACGTGTTGGTGGCGCATAGCGCGCGGTCGTTCAGGACCTCGTTCAGCTCGCGCCACATCTCCACCTTGGCGGCGAGGTCCTCGGTGATCGCCTCGATCACGAGGTCGCAGCCGGCGAGGTCGCCGTAATGGAGCGTGCCCTGGATGCGCGCGCGCACAGCGTCGGCGTCGGTTTGCTCGGCCTTGCCTTTCTCCACAGACCTGGCGAGTTGCTTTTCGATCCTGCCGAGCCCCTTGTCGAGCTTCTCCTCGCTGACCTCGCGCACCACCACGTCGTAGGCCGTCTGCGCCGACACCTGGGCGATCCCGTGGCCCATTAGGCCGCAGCCGAGCACGCCCACCTTCTTTATCTCCACTAGCCTCCTCCAGTCTCAGTCTTCGAGCGCGGGGAGCCTATATGTCACTGGTCGGAGTCGAGGACCGCGGCGGCGTCCGCCACATCGTGTTGCAGCGCGCCGAGAAGCGGAACGCGCTGAACGGAGATTTGATCCAAGCCTTGGGCGCAGCGATCGAGGAGGCGGCGAGCAACGAAGCGGTTCGCGTCGTGGTGCTTCGGGGGGACGGCCCGATGTTCTCCTCGGGTATGGACCTGGACGACCTGCGGGCGCTGTCGCAGAACCCCGACGGCCTACGCGGCTTCAGACGCCCGATCGTGCAGTGGTGGAACCTGCTCGAGGAAATGCCCAAGCCCACGATCTGCCAGATCCACGGCGCGGCGCTGGGCGGTGCCTTCGAGCTGGCCGCCGCCTGCGACTTCCGCACCATGGCCGAGGAAGCCGTCGCGGGGATCATGGAGGTACGCGTCGGGCTCCTCCCCGACCTCGGAGGCTGCTCGCGGCTGCCGGCAATAGTCGGGCTCGGCAACGCCAAGGAGCTGATCATGACCGGCAAGATCGTCGATGGCCGCGAGGCACACCGCATCGGCTTCGCGAGCCGCATCGCGCCGGCCGACGAGCTCCACGGGGCGACCG
>DATFQM010000045.1:0-27289 GCA_035264265.1 Thermoleophilaceae bacterium | reverse complement strand
CGGCGCGCGGCCGGTCGAGCCCCAGCCGGCTCGCCCAGCGCCGGGCGGCCGCGTCGCGCTCCCGGAGGTAGGCGATCCACTCGCCGCCGCGGTCCGGCCGCTCGACCCGGGCCACGAAGCTCGGCATGACCGACTTGAGCTCGGCGAGGATCATGTCGGCGTAGGTGCGCGCCTCGGGCAGGGGCGAGCTGTACAGCCGAAGCAGCAGCTGCTCGTAGGCCTGGCCGGTAGCGAAGATCCCCATGTGCGAGAGCGACGCCGCGGGGAGGAGACCGCGGAGCAGGTCCAGCGACTTGGCCTTGATCGACCTGGCATGGGCGGACCCGGGCTCGTCAGGGGCGCGCGGGAAGCGCTCCGCCGCCCACGCCATCACGCGCGGCAGGCTCCGTGAGTAGGTGTCGAAGAGGAAGTCCATGGCCGCCTCGAACTCCGGGCCGAGCGAGGGGTCGCGCCAGTAGCGGTAGCCGTCGCGGGGCATCGGGGCGTCGTACGGGATGTAGCGGGTGGATTGCTCGAGGTAGGCGGCCAGGCGGCCCCGCTGAAGGACCTTGGTCATCACGTTCGAGACCCACTCGCAGGCGATGTGGGCGCCGCCGAGCTGGCCCACGGAATCGTCGCCGTAGCCGAGGAAGATGCGCTCGTACAGGCCGCGGGCGCGCTCGCCCTCATGGCCCTCGAACGCGCGCCTGACGCCCCCCTCGAGGTCGCCCGCGAACTCGTCCAGGAAAAGGCGGCGGAGCGTGCCCCGGTAGCGGGAGTAGCGTGAGAAGAGGGCGCCCTTGACCGTCTCCGGCAGGTTCACGAGCGCGAAGACGGGTCGATCCAGGTTCGTGAAATGGGGGGCGAGCGTGTCGCGCTCCTCCTCGGTGAACTTCTCGATCGGGTAATCCATGGCGCCGCGCAGCGTACAACTCGCTCCGGCGCCCGAGCCCGCCCGAGACCGGGGGGCTCGCTCATCGCGGATTCCTCGTTACATCGGCGGCCCGAACTCGCCCGGCCCGCCGGGCGGGGGCAGTCCCGGCGGGGGCCCGGGGAACCTGCGCGCGTGTCGGAACGGTGGCCTGCACTGTGCACTGTCGTAGCAGTCCAGCAGGCGATTCGCCTGCTTTCGCGTCAGCCAGCCGCGCGAGACTGCGCGGTCGAGCCGCCGCTCGAGCAGTGTGCGGAACGCATTCGCCACCTTCTCCGTGCTCACCCCGAGCTCCTTGGCGAGCGCGGCGTGGAACCGCTTCCGGCGGTTCAGTACCTGATTCGGTGTCAGTCGGCGGAAGTGCCGCATGCCGAGCCGCGGCGGGCCTTCACGGCCAGTGGACGCGGAGGGCCGGGATACGCCGGCCTCCGAGCCGCCCTCGTGTAAGGCGAGGGAGACGATCCCGCCTAGCAGGGCCGCAATGCCGACGAACGCGAGCACGCTGCCCACTCCTAGCTTCCTGAGTGATCGCTTCATGGCGGACATGATGAGCTCCGAGCCTGTGAGGAACCTAAGAATCGGGCGGAGTAGCGTTCGCCCGGTGTCGGTGCAGAGCGCAGCCCTCGAGCCGGAGATCCAGCGTGTAGGGCAGGCGCTGGCGGATGCCATTCCCTCGGCCCGCCGGCATCCGCTGCGGGCGTTGGATCACAAGGCGATGGAGGTGGCCGAGCGGGACGAGCAGCTCCGTGCGGCCCTCTTCCGGCTGGTGGACGTGACGCCCGCCTGCCGTTCGCTGGACGACCTGGCCGAGCACCTCGCGCGCTATCTCGACGAGGTGGACGAGCGGCCTCCCACATTCGAGGCGGCGATGCGGGTGTCCCACTCACGGGCAGGTCGAAAGGCGCTCGGGGCCGCGGCCGCGGCGGGCGTTCGCCACATGGCGCACCGCTTCATCGTGGGGGAGTCACCGCAGGCTGCGCTCAAGCCGATTGGCGAGCTGTGGCGGTCGGGGATCGCGAGCTCTGTGGACTTGCTCGGCGAGGCGACGGTGACGAAGACCGAGGCGGAGCACTACGCAGGGCGCTGTCGGGACATGCTGGAGGCCCTCGCCGCCGAGGCGGCCCGCTGGCCGGAACGGCCGGTGCTGGAGCGCGACTCTCAGGGGCCGATCCCGCGGGTCAACGTCTCGGTGAAGGTCACGGCGCTCACGCCGAACTTGCGGCCGGAGGCGCCGGCCGTCGGTCGCGAGGACGCAGCGCGCCGGCTGAGGCCCCTGCTCCGGACGGCTCGCGACCTGGGCGCCCACTTGCACGTGGACATGGAGTCCGTCGACTCGCTGGAGACCACCGAGGAGCTCCTTTTGGCGCTGCTCGACGAGGATGAGCTCCAAGCCGGTCCTTCGGTGGGGCTCGTGCTCCAGGCCTACCTACGCGAGTCACCGGCCGTGCTCGACCAGGTGCTCGCCTGGGCCGAGGACAGCGGGCGTTCCCCGCCGCTCGTGATCAGGCTCGTGAAAGGGGCGTACTGGGACCAGGAGATGGTTGAAGCCCGCCAGCGCGGCTGGCACCCGCCCGTCTTCGAGTCCAAGGCCGAGTGCGACCGCAACTTCGAGGCGCTCGCCCTGCGGCTGCTCGAGGCCAGGCCGCGCGTGCGTGTGGCGATCGCCTCCCACAACCTCCGCTCCGTGGCGCACGCGATCGCGGCCAACCGCGCCCTGGGCGCGGACGACCATGACCTCGAGCTCCAGGTGCTGCGCGGCCTGGGGGATGAGCTGGCGGAGGCGCTCGCGCGCGAGGGGTTCCGGGTTCGCAGCTACTGTCCGGTGGGCGACCTGGTCTCGGGCATGGCGTACCTGGTGCGCCGGTTGCTCGAGAACACGGCCAACGAGTCGTTCCTCCGGGGCTGGCGCCACGGGGCCTCGCTCGATCAGCTGCTGGCCGCCCCGTGAGCCTTCCGCCGTTTGCCAATGAGCCGACGCTGGAGCTTCGCCGCGGCCCAGTGCGCGAGGCGCTGCTCGCTGCGTTGGGCGAGCTCGACGAACGCCTCCCCTTGAGCGTGCCGGTGCTGATCGACGGCGACCACGGTGTGGCCGACGGCCTGGACTCGACCGACCCGGGAAGCCCCTCCCGGCTCGTGGCGCGCGCGGGCAGAGCTGGGACGGACGAGGCAGCGGCCGCCATCGAGGCGGGCGCGCGGGGCTTCCTTCAGTGGCGTGCCAGGCCGGCGGCCGAGCGCGCCGAGGTAATGCGCGCCGCCGCCGCGCGCCTGCGCGACCGCCGGTTCGAGCTCGCTGCGCTCCAGGTGCGCGAGTGCGCCAAGCCCTGGCCCGAGGCGGACTCGGACGTGTGCGAGGCGATCGACTTCCTCGAGTACTACGCGCGCGGCGCGGTGGACCTGGAGCGCGGCCGAGAGCTACTTCAAGCGCCGGGGGAGCGGAACTCGATGCGCTACGCCCCGCGGGGGGTGGTCGCCGTGATCTCGCCCTGGAACTTCCCGCTCGCGATTCCGACCGGCATGACCGCGGCGGGCCTCGCGGCGGGCAACGCGGTGGTGCTGAAGCCGGCCGAGCAGTCTCCCGCCAGCGCGCTGGTGCTGGTCGAAGCCCTGCACGAGGCCGGCGTGCCGCGGGCTGCTCTGGCTCTGCTGCCGGGCTACGGCGACGCCGGGGCGGCACTCGTGCGCCACCCGGATGTGCACGTGATCGCGTTCACGGGCTCCAACGCCGTGGGGCTCGAGATCGTGCGTGCGTCGGCCGAGACGCCCGAGGGACAGGCGCACGTGAAGCGGGTCGTCTCGGAGATGGGCGGCAAGAACTGCGTGATCATCGACTCGGACGCCGATCTCGACGAGGTCGTCCCGGCAGTGATGCAGTCGGCCTTCACCTACGCCGGACAGAAGTGCTCCGCGGCCTCGCGGCTGCTCACTCACGAGGCGGCCTTCGACAAGCTGGTCGACAGGCTGGCCGGAGCCGTGGAGGTGCTGCAGGTCGGGCAGGCCGACGACTTCGCAACCGAGGTGCCGCCGGTGATCGAGCGGGAGGCTCAGGAGCGGGTGGAACGCTACGCGTCGCTGGCCGCCGGCGACGGACTCATCGCCGCGCGGGGCGAGGGGGTCCCGGAGGAGGGGTGGTTCTGCGCACCCACCCTGGCAGTGGACCTGCCCCCCGACTCGGCCGTGGTCCGAGAAGAGATCTTCGGCCCGCTTCTCTCGGTGGAGCGGGTGCCGAGCGTCGAGGCCGCCTGCGAGATCGTGGAGTCGCTCCCCTTCGCCTTGACCGGCGGCCTCTTCTCACGCAATCCCGCGACGGTCGAGGAGGTGGAGCGCCGCTCGCCGGTCGGGAACCTCTACGTGAACCGCGGGATCACGGGCGCCATGGTGGGCCGTCAGCCCTTCGGCGGCAACCGCCGCTCGGGGATCGGCTCGAAGGCAGGTGGCCCCGACTACCTCCTCCAGTTCGTAGAACCGCGCGTCGTCACGGAGAACACGATGCGCCACGGGCTGCCGCTCGAGTGATCGCATCCACACCGCCCGATTCCGACGGTTTGACCATCTATGGCGCCTATAGACATCATGGATGGTCACTCGCCCATGACTGGTCACGCCGGTCGGGTGATTGCGCCTGCTCCTAGCGGGCGCCCCCTCTCGCTTCTCCGTGGGCGGAATGCAGCTGGCTAGGGAGCGGACACGAATCTCACCGGTGGCTTCGCCCGCCGGTCGGTTCGTCAGCCGCTCGGCCGCAACGGTGCCAGTTAGCCGGGCTGTGGGCCCGGCTAAGTGGCACGGTAGGCCCGAGCTCGTGGCCGCTGAGCGTTCGAGCCGCGGCCGCGCCACCGAAGCCGCCCTTTCGCCCGACGAGATGCTAGAGGGGGGCGGCCGCTAGTCCCGCGACCACTGGGTGTGCGGGCGCTCGACCGGCTCGCCGTCCACCTCCAGGTCCACGCGCTCGTTGAAGAACGCCACCAGCCCCTGCACGGGGAGGGCGTCGTGGAGCGGGTCCTCGTAGGTCCAGGCGATGTCGTCCTCTTCGCCCACCGACCAGTAGGAGGCGAAGCCCTTGTAGGCGCAGGTGGTCTGCCTGTCGCTGTCCACGAGCAGCTCCATTCGCACGTCCTCGCGCGGGAAGTACCAGCGCGGGGGTAGGCCGGCCTCGAACAGCACCTTGGCCCGGGTGCTCTCGGCTACCGTCTCGCCGCCGATCGACACTCTTACATGCCGCGAGGTGTCGCGGACGTCGATCCGCGAGTAGGGGTCGCGGGTGTGCCCGAAGAGCGGCTCCTCCTCCTCGAGCCACTCGTCCATGGCGTCCCAGCGGAGCGTGACGAGGCCCTCAATCAGCGGCTCGCCCGCGAACGCGGATGCCGCGTCCTCGGCCGTGCGGCCGTCGACCTCGAGCGTGTAGGAGGTCCGCTCGCCCTTGACGGGATCCGTCTCGGCGCGGCCGCTCTCGCGCAGCAGGTCCATGCGAACGTCCTCGGGCGGGAAGTAGAAGGCCGGTAGCCGCTGGTGCTCGTGCAGGATCCGCGGGTTGCGGCTGTCCGCCACGGTCTCGCCCGCGAACCGCGCGCGGATCCACTTCGGCGACTCCTCCAGGTAGAGGAGGCCCTCGGGATCGATCCGGCGGTTGAAGCGCCCAGCCGGACGGTCGCCGAAGGGGCCGCTGCCGTGGGTGAGGGACATGGGACCTAGCCGCCGCGGGTGGGGGACATGCAATCTATCTACCCGGGAGTGAGGCTGACCGACTCACGCCGTGACGGTGCCGGTCCGGTTCGGTAGCGGGCGACGTAGGTCGAGCTCATCTGCTCGGGCAACGCTTTGCGCCCGCTGCGGACGTGGTGGCGCGGCGCCGTCCTAGTGCCACACCCGCTCGTCCTCGGGAACCTCGATGACTATCCGCGCCCGCTTGGACTCCGTCTTGGCGGGCTCCGTCGTCGCCCGTGGGTCCGCCTCGCGGTCCGCCCAGGTCTCGAGCGAAGCCCACCAGGCCGGGGCCCCCGCGGGGAGGTCGAACGCCGGGATTGGGGTGCGGTCCTCGGGGAGGAGGTCGTCGCCGTAAGGCTTCAGCGGCGGGTCGCGCTCGCCCAGGCCGAGCGGGTGCAGCCGGCCGAGGGCCTCGTTCCACCTGGTGAGCATCTTCTTCATCAGCTCCGGATACTTCGCGTTCCTTCCGGGAGCCGCCCTCCGGCGAGGTGGGGTGGGGAAGGTGCTCGTAGACGAGGTCGACGTCACGTCCCCTGGCGCTCCGCTTCCAGCGCAGGAAGGCGTCGTCGGCGAGGTCGCCGAAGGCGACGACCGCCCGCACCGAGGTGTCCACGAGCAACGCGTCCAGCCACTGGTGCCGGTAGCGCACGATCGCTCGGCGGCCCTTGTTTCGCAGTGCCGCCGCCCTGGCCTTAGACGGAGTAGAGGAAGGCGTTGACCATCACGTAGCTGCGGTCGATTCCCAGCCTGCTCAGGAATCCCTGCACCCGCTGCCCCGCCTCGCCCACCAGGATGCGGTGCGACCGACTCGTGCTGGCCCGGATCCTGGCCCATCACGAGGAGCCGGGCCGATCCGTCGAGCCTGCCGCGGTGGAAGACCGGCCCCCACTCGACGCGGAAGTCCTCGGGTGGGTAGGCGTCCGGGCCGGGATAGCGGCGCGCCAGGGACGCGAAGGGCTCCGTCACCGGCCCCGGGTCGAAGTCCCGGTGCTCCATCAGCTCGGATACAGCGCCCGCAACCCCGGCGCCACGTAGTCGGGCAGGTTGGGCTCGGCGTCGATCGTGTCGAGGAAGTCGTGGTCGTCGGCCACCGTCAGCGGGTCGACCTCGAGCGGCTCGAGGATCTCGGACAGCGGCGGGCCGGCCGCCTCGACCGGCGGGGCCAGCTCGGGGCCGGTGCGTCTCCGTCGCCAGCGAAGCCGCGGTCGCAGCTCGACGCCGGTAGGTCGCAGCTCGTCGAGGGCCAGCGCCCAGCGCAGCGGCCCGGCGTCGAAGGCCGCGCCGAAGCCGGTGATGCCCCGCTCTTCCTGCCGGCGGCGAAGCTCCTTGAGGTTCGCGAGCGCGTCGCGCAGCCGGTCGCGCGCCTCTCCGAGGCTGAGCTTGCCGACGACCGGGTCAGCGGTCTCCTGCTTCAGGTTAAGGGCCCGTCTGCGGCCGCCGATCGTGACCTGCTCGCCCGGCGCGCCCAGCCGCTCCAGGACGCCCGGCACGCCGAAGCGCGGCACGCCGCCGATCATCACGAGCCGCAGTGAGCGCTCGTCCGCGTGCAGAAGGGCGTCGTAGGGGTCGCCGGTGACGCCGTCCACCACGATCAAATCGGCCCGCTTGGGCGGCTCGAGGGTGCCGAGCGATTCGTCCCAGCGCAGGATCCGGGCGGCCTCGCGGGTGACCATCGCCACCAGCTCGCGATCGTGCTCGAACACGTTCTCCGCGTCGCTTACGAGCTTTGCGACCTTCAGCTCGCCCAGCAGGTTCTTACTGCCGGTGGGCGACCAGTCCGAGCCCAGGCCGATCCGGAGCCCAGCGTCACGGGCGTCCCCCACCATCGCGGTATGCCCGTAGAGCAGCAGGTTGCTGAGCGGGGACCAGACCATCGAGGCGTGCTGGCGACCCATGACCCCGAAGTCCTGGGGCTTGAGCGCAGCGCAGTGGATACCGGCCAGGGAGTCTGTGACCGCCCATCGCCGGCGCCCGATCCGCAGCGCCAGGAAATGGCCGCGGGCGGCCTCGTCGATTCCCTCGCTCAGGTGCAGGATGAAGCACTTGCGCTGCCGCAAGCGGTCCAGGAAGCGCCGCGCGCTCGACGCCACGACGTCCGAGATCTTGGCCTCGGCATCCGGCAAGTCCGCGTCGTCCGTGTTCTCGACGTTGCGGACGATGCCGCGGTAGTAGCGCCTGGCGCCCTGGTTCGAGAACAGCTCTATCCCCTGGCTCGTGGTGGTGCCGCCGACGAGCGCCTTGCACTCCACGTACCGCACCACCGCCGGCATCAGCGTCTCCGAGGGGCCGAGCACCTGCATCGGGCCGCTTATCAGCTTCCGGTAGTCGTCCACGCGACCCCACTGGTCGCGGTTGGTGAACAGCTTCGGCACCCGCCAGAGCCGCAGGGCGTTGTAGGCGAGGTGATTGTGCAGCTCGATCAGTCCGGGGAAGAGCGTCCCACCGATGGCGACCGGCTCGACGTCCTCGAAGCCCGCGGGCGCGGGGTCGTCCTTGGCGTTCACCGCGACGATGGCGCCCTCCTCCATCCAGACGACGCCCTTGTCGACGACCTCGTAGTCGTCGCGCATGGTCACGACGCGGCCGGCGAGGGCCTGCTTGGGGCCCTCGAGTGGATCGATGGGCGTCGAGGCGGGCATCAGGGTCCTGCCTTGCCGCGCACGCCGCACCAGGCGGAGATGACAGCGCCCATCGCGTGAGTCAGCGTCGCGATGCCGGCCGGGACTCCGCCGTCCCCGCCCTGTGGCCTGCCCTCGGGATCCAGGGTCCGTGTCCCCCTTCGTGTTTACCGTCGTGCCGCCTTAAGGAGCGATTCGAATGCACGACCGGCAATTCGGTCAAGGGGTGCACACCGTTGTGCAGCATGCCCGGGGCCCGGCCGAATGGCCGGGCCCCGGTCCTGTGAAGGGAAAGAGCCGGCCGAATGACCAACCTGGCCCGGACCGTCCTTTAGCGAGTCCCCCTCGACCAGTCCCGCATCGACACGCGGTCGTCGTGACCCGACGCGCTGCCCGGCCCATAGGCGCCCGGCGCGCCGCCGTACACCTTGTTGTACGGCCGTTCTGAGATCCCGCTCCCCTTGACCGTGTAGTAGCCGTAGACGACCCCTACGAACAGGGCGAAGATCACTAATCCCAGCGCGATATTCGGGTCCACTCTCTCCTCCGGCCTCGTCGCTCCAAGTCAGCCTCCCGCGATCCAGGCGCGAGAAGTGTGAGGTGGCTCACTAAGGGTCCGGCTACCGGGTGGTCGCTCGGACTTCCTCCGGAACCTCGATCTCCCGCTTCAAGATCTTCCCGGTGGGGCCCTTGGGGAGCTCGCCCGCGAACCAGATTCGCCGTGGGTACTTGTAGCTAGCCACCTGCTCCTTCACGTGCGTCTTGAGCTCCTCGGCGGACGCCTCCTCGCCCTCCTTGAGCACCACCACCGCTCCGACCTCCTCGCCCAGCCTCTCGTCCTCGATCCCGATCACGGCCGCCTCTTGCACGGCGGGGTGCTCGTACAGCACCTCTTCGACCTCGCGCGGGTAGACGTTGTAGCCGCCTCGAATGATCAGGTCCTTCTTGCGGTCGACGATGAAGAAGTAACCGTCCTCGTCCACCTGGGCCATGTCGCCGGAGTGGAACCAGTCGTCCCTGATGGTCTCCTTTGTGTCCTCCGGGCGGTTCCAGTAGCCCTTCATCACGTTGTGCCCCCGGATGACGATCTCGCCGATCTCGCCCTGTGGAACCTCGTTGCCGGCGTCGTCGACGACCTTCATCCCGACGCCCTCGATCGGCGTGCCGATCGAGCCTGGCTTGCGCTCGAGGTCGGGATGGTTGAAGCAGGCCACCGGCGAGGTCTCGGACAGCCCGTAGCCCTCCAGGATCTTGCAGCCGAAGGCCTCCTCGAAGCCACGCATGAGCTCCACCGGCATCGCCGAGCCACCCGAGATGCATAGCCGCAGGGAGGAGGTGTCGTAGTCGTCGCGGTTCTGGGCGTGGAGGATGGCGTTGTACATCGTCGGCACGCCCTCGAAGACCGTGACCCGGTCGCGCTGGATGACCTCCAGCGCCTTCACGGGATCGAAGCCAGGCAGCAGCGTCAGCATGGCGCCGCCGCAGAAGCTCGCGTTCATGGCGCAGGTCTGCCCGAAGGAGTGGAACAGCGGCAGCGCGCCGAGGACCACCTCGCCGTCGCGGATGTCGGCGAAGCCGGACATGACCCGGCAGTTCATCCCCAGGTTGGCGTGAGTGAGCTCCGCGCCTTTGGGTTTGCCTGTCGTTCCAGAGGTGTAGAGGATCACCGCGGTGTCTTCGCCGGCGCGCTGGGCAAGGTCGCCGGCGGGATACTGCCCTGCCATCCGCTGCTCGAACTCGCCGGGCTTCACCTGAAGGCACTCGGTGCCCGCGGCTTCGGCGCCCTGCTCCGCCGCCTCCTCGAAGTCTTGCCAGGCGAACAGGAGCGTGGCCTTGGAGTCCGACAGGTAGAACTCCACCTCGCGGCCCTTGAGGAGCACGTTCATCGGGACGACCACCCCACCGGCGCGAAGAACGCCGTAGTAGACGATGGGGAAGTAGGGGATGTTGGGCAGCATGATCCCCACCCGGTCGCCCGGCTCCAGGCCCCGCTGATAGAGCATGGCAGCCACGCGCGCGCTCGCCTCGTCGAGCATCGAGTAGGTGACCTCGACGTCGTCGAGCTTCACGGCGACCTTGTCGCCGTGTTCAGGAACCGTCTCGGTGAGGGTCGCGGCCAGGTTGTCGCTCATCCACCCTCCTTCCTAGCTCTGGGGACGCTACCCGGAACCCGCGCTCAGCGTAGGGCAAGGGGGTGCGCCCGGAGCCGCGAGGGAGGCCGCTCGGCCGCCAGCTCGGCGCCGGCCGCGAAGCGAATCGCCACCACCGCGATGTCGTCCCGCGGGTCGCCCGGAAGGCCTCGCAGCAGCCGTTCGTCTAGCTCGGTGAGAAGCTGGGCGGGCCCGCGCCGCGCGCAGCGACGCAGGACACTCTGCAGCTCCGGGGTGGAGACGAAGCGCGCGGGCGCGTAGGCGTCGAGAAGCCCGTCGGTGTACAGCACCAGGGTGTCGCCGGGGTGGAGCTCGGCTCGCTCGTCGAAGAGCTCCGGATGCGCGTCGATGCCGAGCAACAGGCCCGACTTGCCGAGCTGCTCCACGCTTCCGTCGGCTCGCAGCACGAGCGGCAGCGGGTGCCCGCCGCTCGAGACGGACGCCGTGGCAGGCTCCTTCAGGAGGTCGAGGCCGACGTATGCCACGCTGCAGAAGTCCTCGGCCCCGTGTTGCCAGAGGATGGCCTCGTTGAGGCCGCGCAGCACCGCGCTGGGGCGCGTCTGGTGCATCGCCGCCGCCCGCAGCGTGTAGCGCGCCAGCGCGGTCATCGCGGCGGCGGCGGGTCCCTTCCCACGCACGTCGCCTACTGCGAGCGCCCAGGTCCCGTCCCCCGCCTGGAAGAGGTCATAGAAGTCGCCGCCCACCTGCTGGCCCTCTCCCACAGCCCGGAAGTAGGTGGCGATCTCGAGCTGAGGCAACCGCGGCAGCCGGGGCTGGAGGAGCCCCTCTTGGAGGGTCGACGCGATCCCGCGCAGGGCGTCCTCCGCCCGTCTGCGCTGTCGGGTGACCACCGCCAGCAGCAGCGCCGTGACGCAGCCTATGGCGCTGTACGTCTGGGCGAGCAGCAACCGCTCGTCCGGGCCGCTCGTCGCGAACGGCCCCTGCCCGTGTGCGGTGAAGGCGACCGCGACGACGGCCGTGATCAAGCTCGCGCCCGCGGCACCCAGCTGCCAGAAGCGGAGCGCCGACCAGACCAGCACGGGGAAGAGGAGGTAGATGAGCACGGTGTCCTCGGAAAAGACGAACGAGCTGACGCCGGCAACGGCCGCGGCGAGAGCGAGAGCCTCGGGCAGGCGCCCGGGTGGACGTCCGAGCCGCCGGAACGTAGCGGCTACGAGCAGCGCGGGGGCGACGATCAGGTCTCCCCCCATGTCGCCGAGCCACCAGGTCCGCCACACCGCGGGCGCATCCCCCCAGGAGATCGCGTCACCGATGAGGAGGCTGGAGACGCCGAAGGTCGCGCTGACGATCGTGCTGATCCCGGCAGCCAGCGTGACGAGAGCGAGCACGTCCCGGATTCGCCGCAGGGTCGGATCGAAGCGCGCCACTCGCTGCAGGAGCCATGCGCCGGCCAGCGCCTCGAGGGTGTTGCCCGCGGTGATGCCGAGCACCGTCACCGCGGGCACGCCGGTGTCGAGGTTCGTCAGGAGCGCGCCCAGCGCCACCCCGGGCCACATCCGCCGGCCGCCGAGCAGGATCGCGACCAGCGCGATGCCGGTGGGGGGCCAGATGGCCGTGACGCTGTTAGTCGCGAAGGCGAGGTCCAGCCCGAGCTTCCCGGCTGCGACATAGCACCCGGTGAGCAGCGCCAGCCGACTGGCATAGCCGGTACGCGTGCCGGCCGCCATCCGTGGGGCAAGCAGCGCCAAAGGTTCCCTCCGCGAGTCCGCCGGTCCCCTTGACCGGCATTGACCCCAACTGTACCTCGCTAGAAGAGGCCCGACAAAGAACTCCCCATGTCACGCGCGGCGTCGAACAGGGGATTGGGCCAGAGCCCGAACAGGATCGTCGCCGCGGCCGCGGCGATGGCGACAAGCGACACCTCTGGCTGGGCTCGGGCGCCTGCCTCGGGGGACCAGCCGCCGATGGGCTTGACGCGGCGCCGCGGGACGGTCGGCATCTCGACCTCGTAGCGGCCCAGCCACATGACCGCGATCACGCGCAGGTAGTAGACGAGCGAAACCACCGAGCCAACCACGATCACGATCCCCAGCCAGGTGTAGTTGCCGTCGACCGAGGCGTCGATCAAATAGAACTTCCCGATGAAGCCGGCGGTGGCCGGGAACCCGGCGAGGGCCAACATGGAGATCGTCATCGGCCACGCGAGCCAGGGTTCCGCCTGTCCCAGGTTCTCGATCGAAGCGATGTCGTCGCCGTGCTCGGAGACCCGCTCGCGCGCGACCACCACGGCGAAGGCGGCCACGTTCATAAGCAGGTAGACCGCCAGGTACAGGCAGGTCGCGCGCAGGCCGAGCGTCGTGGCCACGACGACACCCGCGAGCATGTAGCCGGCCTGTGCGACGCTCGACCAGGCGAGCAGGCGCTTCAGCGACCGCTGCGGGATCGCGCCTACGTTCCCGATCACGATCGTCGCCGTGGCGAGCGCGGCGAGGGCGGGGCCCCAGTCGGTCTGCGTGTCGACCAGTGCTTGATCGAACAAACGCAGGAAGATCGCGAGGGCGGCCGCCTTGGTCGCCACCGCCATGAAGGTCGTGATCGGCGTGGGGGCGCCCTGGTAGACGTCCGGGGTCCACTGGTGGAAGGGCGCCACGGATGCCTTGAACGCGAGGCCGGTGGCGGCCATGGCCACGCCGGTGAGCAGCAGGGGATCCGTGATGCCCACGCCGCCTTCGGATCCGATCGCGTCCGCTATCGAGGCGAAGTCCGTCTGGCCGGTCGCGCCATACACGAGGGCGAGCCCGTACAAGAGCGTGGCGGAGCCGACCGAGCCGATCACCAGGTACTTGAGCCCTGCCTCCAGCGAGGTCTCGCGGCGTAGCTCGCTCGCGCACAGCACGTAGAGCGGGATCGACAGCAGCTCGATGCCGACGAACACCGTGATCAGGTTGGTGGCTTCCGCGAGCACGACCATGCCGCTGATCGAGCCGAGCAGTAGGGCGCAGTACTCGCCCGGGCCGGCCTCTCGGACCGCCTCTGCGCGCAGCGACAGCAGGACGGTCACGAGACCCGCGACGAGGAAAAGAGCAGAGAGCCCCAGCGCGAGGGTGTCGGTGGTCAGAGCTCCCTCGATGATCGGCCTCTGGTCGCCGGGCTCCCAGACCCAGATCAGGAGGCCGAGCGCGGCCAGCAGCGACAGCGCGGTGAGGACCGGTACGAGCACGCGCTGCACGAAGCGGGGGCGCAGCAGGCCGGCCATCATCACGACAATCGAGCCGCCGACCGTCGCCATCAGCGGCGACAGCGCCCTGTAGTCGATCACCGGGGCGTGGACGTCGGCGATGGTCAGCGTCATGGTTTCGGCACGTCCTTGAGGACCATCACTGGCCTCGTTCCTGGCGACTGGCGACTGGCGACTGGCGACTGAACCTGCTGCGCCGCCGAGATCCTGGCCGTGGTCGCTTTGTCGGAGCGGTGGAGCACGAACTGTGGATACAGGCCGAGCGCCACGATCACTGCCACGAGCGGGGCGATCGCCGCGAAGTCGAGCCGGTCGACGTCGCGTGACTCCACAGCGGGTCCCGGCCTGTTGTGCATCGTTCGCTGGAAGAATCGGATCATGTAGACGGCCGCCAGCACCACCCCGGCGCTGGCCACGAGGCCGTAGGCCAGCTTGTTCTCGAAGGCGCCGAACAGGATCAAGATCTCCCCGACGAAGTTCGGGGAGCCGGGCATCGCGAGCGTGGCGAAGCTGACGATCACGAAGAGCGTCGCCAGGACCGGTGCCCGGAAGGCTATCCCGCCGAGCTCCGACAGCGACTCGCTGCCTCTGGCCCGAGAGGCGATCACGCCGATGATCAGGAACAGCGGCACGACCACGAGCCCGTGGTTGACCATCTGGATCACGGCGCCCTGGGCCCCCTTCGGGTCGAGCGAGAAGATCCCCAAGGTGATGAACCCCAACTGGGCGATCGACGAGTAAGCCACGACCAGGCGCACGTTGTCCTGGGAGAACGCGAGCGCCGAGCCGTACAGGATCGAGAAGACCGCGACCACGATGAACAGCTCCTGGAAGTGCTGCGCCCCCTGGGGCATCGTCGGCAGGACGATCCGCAGGAAGCCGTAGACCCCGACCTTCGAGAGCACCCCGGAGAGGAGCGCAAGCACGGGTAGGGGCGTGGACCGGTAGGTCTCGGGGATCCAGCCGTGAAGCGGGAAGAGCGGCGCCTTGACGAAGAAGGCGGCGGCGAACAGCAGCACGATCCACTCCTGCGTCCCGCTGCTGGTCGATCGCCGCGTGAGCTCGGCGATCGAGAACGAGATCTGGCCGCCATCCGGCGTGGACAGCGCCCCGAGGGCCACCGCACCGGCCAGCATCAGGAGAGATCCGGCGAGGGTGTAGATCACGAACTTGGTCGTCGCCCGCACGCGGTCGCCGGTGCCCCAGCCGCCGATGAGGAAGTAGAACGGCACGAGCATCAGGTCGAAGAAGACGACGAATAGGGCGAGGTCCTGCGCCATGAAGGAGCCCAGAACCGCGGTCTCGGCGAGGGCGAGGTTGAAGAAGTAGAGCTTGGGGCGCTCGTGCTCCCGGAAGACCGACCACAGAGTGCAAGGCACCCACGCGATCGCGGTCAACGCGATCAGGAACAGGTTCAGCCCGTCCACGCCCAGCTGGTAGCGAATCCCGAGCTCCGGGATCCAGCTGTCGTCGGTCACGTACTGGAGCCCGCGGGAGCCCGAGTCGAAGTCCGCGAGCATCACGACGACGTAGGCGAGCACCCCCAGCGTGGCGGCGAAGACGAGCCAGCGCATGACTTGCTGCGGCAGGAGCAGGGCGCCGACCAGAGCCGCGGCCAGCGGCATGAAGAGCACGATCGACAGGTGAATGGTCATCTGATCACCGATCGCGTCATGAGCTCGAGATCAGGAAGTACAGGGCGAGCGCCCCGACGCCGACCAGGAGCATCAGGGCATAGCCGCGGAGATAGCCGGTCTGGATCGCGCGGGCGAAGGAGCTACCGACCCGCACCACCCCCGTCGCGCCGCCGACGATCGTCCCTTGCACGAAGTCGGTCTCCACGACGTTGCGCCCGAACCGCCCCAGCGCCGCGACGGGTCGGGTGAAAAGCAGCTCGTAGAGCTCGTCGAAGTACCACTTGTTGAAGAGGAAGGTATGGAGCGCGTCGAAGCGCTCACGGATCTGGAGGCGCAGCGACCGTCGCCGCAGGTAGATCAGGTAGGCCAGGCCGATCCCCGCGATCCCCAGCAGCCCTCCGATTCCAAGCTCCGTCCACTCGGTCCCCGTGCTCGGGTGCACGTCCGCGTAGCGGGAGTCGGCGAAGGTCGGCTCCAGGAACTTGTCGACCGCTTCGTCGATTCCCGGCACCTGTACCAGGCCGGCGAGCGCGGCCAGCAAGGCCAGCGGCCCCATCGCCGCCTTCATCGGCCACGAGCGCTCGGCGATGTGGTGCTCGGGACCAGGGAACCCCACGTCGGTGTCCTCCTTCTCGCCAGAGGCCGGGTTCTCGGGTTCGTGGTGGGCGAGGTGACCCTTCTCGAGCTCCCGGGCCTCGGGCACCGCGTTGCGGAAGAAGACCCGGAACACCATCCGAAAGGCGTAGAACGCCGTGACGAAGGCAGCCAGGTAGCCGACCACGGCGAGGACCACGTAGCCACTCCCACGGGCGATGGCGAAGCCCAGGATCTCGTCCTTGGAGAAGAACCCCGCCGTCAACGGGAAACCCGCAAGCGCGAGCGCGCCGACCGTGAACGTGACAAAGGTGAAGGGCATCGCCTTGCGGAAGCCCCCCATTCGATCGATCGACTGGGCCGCGGACATCGCGCCGATCACCGACCCCGCGCCCATGAACAGCAGGGCCTTGAAGAACGCGTGGGTCATCAGGTGGAACAACCCCGGGCCGTAGGCCGCGACCGATACTCCCAGCACCATGTAACCGATCTGGGAGATCGTGGAATAGGCGATGATCCGCTTGAGGTCGGTGACGGCGACCGCCACGGTGGCCGCGAACAGCAGCGTGGCCGTCCCGATGATCGCCGACACGTCCGCCGCCGTGGGTGCCATCTCGAACAGCGGGTGCATGCGCGCGATCAGATAGACGCCCGCGGTGACCATGGTGGCTGCGTGGATCAAGGCGGAGACCGGGGTGGGGCCCTCCATGGCGTCCGGCAGCCAGGTGTGCAGCGGCAGCTGCGCCGACTTGGCGAACGCCCCCAGCAGGATCAAGAGGCAGGCCGCGACGAGCGTGCCGTCGTCGACCCTGAAGACGTTGTCGGTCGCCTGGAAGATGCCGCGGTAGTCGAGCGAGCCGGTCTTGTCGAGCAACAGGAAGGCCGCGATCACGAGCCCGACGTCGCCGACCACGTTGATGACGAACGCCTTGATGCCCGCATACGTGGCAGTGGCGCGGCGGTACCAGAACGAGATCAAGAGGTAGGACGCCGCGCCGACGAACGCCCAGCCGATGATCAGCACCACGAAGTTGCCGGCCAGGACCAGCAGCAGCATGGAGAAGACGAAGTAGTTGAGGTAGGCGAAGTAGCGGGAGTAGCCGCGGTCGCTCGCCATGTAGGCGACCGAGTAGACGTGGATGAGGAAGGAAACCCCGCTGACGACGAGGCACATGAACACCGCGAGCGGGTCGACGAGTATGGACATGTCCACCTTGAAGTCGACCGTGGCCGCGTAGGTCCAGGCCGAGTCGACCAGCGAGCGAGCGTGCTCGGGGCGGTCCTGGAGATCCACGAACATGCCGATCGAGGAGAGAAAGGAGCCGAGGATCGCGCCGCTGGCGATCCAGCCGCCGAGCCGACCGGGCAGGCGGTTCCAGAGGAGCGAGACGGTGAGCATCCCGGCAACCGGGAAGGAGAGGACGAGCCAGCCGAACGAGATCGCGTCCATCAGCGCCGCCGACCCGCCAGGGTCCGCGGCGGGCAGCCGAGTACCGGGGTCGCGGCGGAGGGCATCGCTAGCCGCGGAGCTCCGACAGCTCGTCGACGTCGATCGGCAACCGGTGGCGGTACAGCGCCACGATGATCCCCAGCCCGACCACCACCTCGCAGGCCGCGATGACCATCACGATCAGGGCGAAGACCTGGCCGGCGGCACCCCCGTGCATTCGCGCGAACGCGATCAGCGCGAGGTTGCCGGCGTTGAGCATCAGCTCGAGGCAGAGCAGCACCACCAGCGGGTTGCGTCTGGTGAGCACCCCCGCGATGCCGATGCAGAAGATGAAGGCGGACAGAACGAGGAACCAGGCGACGTCCATCAGCCCGCCTCGCCGACGGGCGATCGGGCCTCGGACTCCTCGAGGCCTCGGCGCCTCCGCGCCAGCACCACCGCTCCCACCGCGGCCACGAGCAACAGGTAGGAGGCCGCCTCGAAGGGCACCAGGAACTTCTGGAGGAGTAGCGCGCCGACCTGGGCCGGCGACCCGAACCCGGCGCCGACGTCGGGACCGCGGGAGTCCACCGCGTCGAGCCCGGTGCCCAGGATCGCGATGCAGAGCTCGATCCCGAGGGCCGCGGCGAACAGCGGTCCGAACGAGCCGATGAGCCCGCCCTCCCCGCGCATCGGCTCTTCCTGCCCCCCGATGTAGGCCACCACGAACACGTACAGCACCATCACCGCGCCCGCGTAGACCACGACCTGAGCGGCGGCCAGGAACTGCGCCCGTAGCAGGAGAAAGAGCGTCGCCAGCGCCACCAGGTGCGCGACCAGCGCGAGTACGGAATAGAACGGATTCCGCAGTCTGACCACGCCCAGCGCCCCCGCGAGCGCGAGGACCGCGGCGACGAAGAACATGACCTGCTCAAACCACATTGAAGTCGCCAGTCGCCAGCCGCCAGTCGCCAGGCCGCCGCCAGCCGCCAGCCGCCAGCTGCCAGCTCATTCGCCTTCCCGCCTCAAGGGAGTGTGCTCGGGCGGATCCGCCAGCAGCATCTCCTTCGTAAAAATCAGGTCCGAGCGCTCGTAGTCGGCCAGCTCGTAGTCGTTGCCCATCGTGATCGCGTCGAACGGGCAGGCGACCTCGCAATACCCGCAGAAGATGCAGCGGGTCATGTTGATCTCGTAGACCGCCGCGTAGCGCTCGCCCGCCGACACCTGATGGTCGGGCGTGTTCTCCGCGGCCACCACGCGGATGCATTTGGCCGGGCAGGCCGCGGCGCAGAGCGAGCAGCCGACGCACTTCTCGAGCCCGGTGTCCTCGAATCGGTGCAGCTTGTGGCGGCCCCGGAAGCGCGGGTACACGGGCGTCTTCTGCTCGGGATACTGGATGGTCACCGGCCCCTCGACCACACGCGCGAGGGTCGTCTTGAGGCCCTTCAGGGTGCCGCCGAAGGCACGGTACGCGCCGGCGAGCCCGCCGGGCTCGGGGCCTCGCTGGACCTCGATCGCGTCCTGTCCGGGGTCCCAGGGGCTCACGTGGCCACGAAGATCGCGGTTACGAGGACGTTGACGGTGGCGAGCGGCAGCAGCCACTTCCAGCCGAATGACATGAGCTGGTCGTAGCGGAGGCGCGGAAGCGTGGCCCGCACCCAGATGAAGAAGACGACGCCCGCGAAGATCTTCACCAGCATCCAGAGTGGAGCGAGCGCGATCGGCCCCGGTCCGTGCCAGCCGCCGAGGAAGCAGGCAGCGGCGATCGCGGAGACGATCACGATCTCGATGTACTCGCCAAGGTAGAACGAGCCGAAGCGCATCCCGCCGTACTCCGTGTTGTATCCGGCCACGATCTCGGCGTCGGCCTCCGGCAGGTCGAACGGCGCCCGAGCGGTCTCGGCGAAGCCGGCGACCATGAAGACCAGGAAGCCGACGAACTGCGGCACGATGTACCAGATGTCGCCCTGCGCTTCGACGATGTCCACGAGCGACAGCGAGCCCGCGGTCATCACCACGCCGAGCAGCGACAGACCCAAGGCCACCTCGTAGGAGATCAACTGCGCGGCGGAACGCATCGCGCCGAGGAACGAGAACTTCGACCCGGAGGCCCAACCGCCCAGCATCAGCCCGTAGAAGGCGAGCGAGCCGAAGGCGAAGAAGTAGAGCAGGCCGATTGAGACGTCGATGCCGTAGAGGCCGAAGTTGCCGCCCCAGGCGTCGAACGGCCCGAACGGAATTAGGGCTAAGGTGGCCACCGCGGTGGTGATCGTGATCACCGGCGCCAGCGCCATCATCCAGGGCACCGAGGTCGCGGGCGAGAACTGCTCCTTGGAGAACAGCTTCATCACGTCCGCCATCGGCTGGAGCAGACCACGCGGTCCGACCCGGTTGGGACCGTAGCGAGCCTGGAAGCGGCCGAGCAGCTTGCGCTCGAGGACCACGATCAGTGGGGCTATCCCGAGCACGACGGCGAAGATCACGATCGACTTGACGATCTGGACGAGGGTGGTCTCGATCACGCCTTCGTCACCTCCACCGAGCCGCCGGAGAGCTTGCCGCCCACCAGGAAGACGTCGCCGGCGTTGATCGAGGAGCGAACCGCGGCAGCGGCGCGCACGCTCGATCCGTTCACCGACACGATCACCTCGTCACCGGAGGCGATACCGAGCCGCTCCGCGTCGCTGGGGGAGAGCTCCGCTCGCGAGCGTCCGGCGAGGAAGCGCAGCGATGGTGAGTGCTCGGTCTCCGGGCCGGCCCACAGCGACGGCCACACGCCGAGGCGCAGGCCCTCCGGCAGCTCGGGCGGCGCCTCGAGCGGCTCGTTCGACGGCTGCGCGGAGGGTAGCGACGAGGCCGCTCCCCGCTCCTGCCAGCGCACTCCGGTGCCGCCGATCTCCTCGAGAGTGACCCCACCGTAGAACGGGTTCGACTCGGCAACCTTCTCGGCCAGAGCGGGCGGGCCGTCGGCCCCGAGGCCGGCCCCGGCCCGCTCGCAGAGCTCGGCGAGCACCCACCAGCCCGCACGAACCTCGTCCGGGTGCCCGATCGCCTGTCGCAGTCGCTGGAGACGGCCGTCGGGGTGCGTGAACGTGCCCTCCTTCTCGGCGTGCGACTCGGAGGGGAAGACCACGTCCGCGTGGCGCTCGAGCGCCTCAGTGGGAAAGCCGGCGAAGGCGATCACCGAGTCGGCCTGCTCGAGCGCCTGCTCCCACCGGCTCGTCTCCCGCAGGTCGCTTGTCGGCTCCACATGCACGAGCAGCAGTGCGCCGAGCTCGGCGCCCGCCATCTCCGACGCCCTCATCCCCGAGGTCTCGGCGTCCTTCAGGCCCGGGGCGAGGTGCGGCGCGCAGCCGACCTCCCGCAGCCCGCGCCCGTTCGTCCCGGCGGGGACCTCGATCAGGCCGGATTCGCGCCGCACGTCGAGCTCGAGCGCGCCCGCCAGCGCCAGCAGCGCCTCCACGCCGTGTCGTCCGCGCTCGGCGTGGGCCACGCGCTCGCCCCAGACGATCACCACGTCGTCGGCATCGCGCAGGGCCTCGGCAGCGCCGCGCACGTCCGCGTGGCGCGCCCCGCCGCGGGCGGCGAAGCCCGCACCCCCGCGAGGGGAATCGAACGCGGCGGCCAACTCGCCGAGCACTGCGTCCGCCATCCCCGGCGCGAAGCGGATCACCGCCGAGGCGCTCGGGTCGAGCGACGAGGGTCGGCTCGTGGCCACGACGAGCCTGGTGCGGCTGCGTCGTACGGACTTGCGCACGCGCAGGTCGAGGATCGGCGCCTCGTCGACGAGCTCCGTGTCGACGACCAGCACCGCGCCGGCGTGGTCGATGTCGGAGACCTTGGCGGCGAGGTCGGTGCGCGCCAGCACGCGAGCCTGTTGGGGCTCGCGCACGTCGCCCGGGGCTGAATCGACGTGCGGAGAGCCGAGCCCCTGGCGGAGCAGATGCTGGACCAGGAAGCCCTCCTCGTTGGTCGCCTGACCCCCCACGAGGGCAGCGGCCCGCTCGCCGGCTCTCTCGAGGGCGGCAGAGGCCTCGTCCAGGGCGCGGCGCCAGGACACCTCGCGCAGGTAGCCGCCGTCGCGCACCAGCGGCGCGGTGATCCGCTCCCGCGCGTGGATGGCCTGGTAGCCGAAGCGCCCCTTGTCGCAGAGCCAGCCGTCGTCCACCTCCGTGTTGTCGCGCGCGAGCACGCGCACGACCTTGGCGTCGTCGCGCACGGTGAAGTTGATGTTGCACTGACTCGGGCAAAGCGCGCAAAGCGAGCCCGAGTCCTCGATGTCCCAGGGCCGCGCGCGAAAGCGGTAGGCGTTCGAGGTGAGCGCGCCCACCGGGCAGAGCTCGATGATGTTGCCGCTGAACGGGGCCACGTACGGGCGCCCGTGGTGGGTGCCGACGAACGTGTGGTCGCCGCGCTCGAGGAAGACGAGCTGGTGGTCCTCGGCCACCTCCTGCGAGAAGCGCACGCAGCGATAGCAGAGGATGCAGCGCTCGCGGTCGATCGCGACGAGCGGGGACAGCTCGAGCGGCTTCTTGAAGTGGCGCTTGGGCTCTATGAAGCGCGAGCGGCCGGCGCCCCAGCCGAAGGAGATGTCCTGGAGCGGGCACTCGCCGCCCTTGTCGCAGACCGGGCAGTCGAGCGGGTGGTTGACGAGCAGGAACTCGACCACCGCGTTCTGAGCCTGCTTGACCTGGTCGGAGGTCGTGGTCACGACCATGCCGTCCTTCACCGGGGTCGAGCAGGCGGTCTGGAGCTTGGGCATGCCCTCGATCTCGACGAGACACATGCGGCAGGCGCCCACCGGCTGGCCGAGCTTGCGCTCGTAGCAGAAGTAGGGAATCTCGACGTCGCCGAGCTTGGCGGCGTCAACCAGCATCGCGCCCTCGGGCGCCCGGACCTCGCGCCCGTCTATCTCGAAGATGATCTCGCTGGGCTCCGGTCGCGCCATCTGTCTAGGCGGGTCCCGCCTCCACGGCCGCCGCCAGCTCGCCAGCCGAGAAGGAGGCGGCCTCCTCGAGCTGCCTACGCTCGCGGGCCGCGGCGATGTGGTCCTCGAACTCCTGCCGGAAGTGCTGGATCATCGACCCGATCGGCATCGCCATCGAGTCGCCGAGGACGCACAAGCAGTTGCCGATGATGTTCTCCTGGACCTGGGCCATGATCTCGAGGTCCATCGGCGTGGCCTCGCCCTCGTCGATCCGCTCGAGCATCTTCACGGTCCAGTTGGTCCCCTCGCGGCAGGGCACGCACTTGCCGCAGGACTCGTGGCGGTAGAACTCGGCGAGCCTGAGGGCGAGCGGCAGGAGCGGCTGCGCATCGTCGACGACGATGATCGAAGCCGTGCCGAGCATCGAGCCGGCCTGGGCCATGTCTTCGTAGGTGAAGGGCAGGTCGAGGTGCTCCTCGAGCAGCACGGGCGCCGACGAGCCTCCCGGGAACCAGCACTTGACCCCGCGGCCGTCCGGCGGACCGCCTGCCAGGCCGTACACGAGCTCGCGGCCCGTAATCCCCAGCTCGACCTCGAAGTTGCCCGGCCGTTGAACGTCCCCCGAGACCGAGACCACCTTGGGACCGGTGGACTGCTCCGTGCCCATCGAGCGGAACCAGTCGGCGCCGCGCTCGATGATCAGCTGGACGCAGCAAAGCGTCTCGACGTTGTTGATCAGCGTAGGGCCCTGGTACAGGCCCTGGTTGGCGGGAAAGGGCGGCTTGAGGCGCGGGTTGCCGCGCTTGCCTTCCAGCCCGTCGAGCAGGGCGGTCTCCTCGCCGCAGATGTAGGCGCCCTGTCCCCTGTGCACCACGAGGCTGAAGGAGTGCTCGGAGTCGAGGATCCGGTCGCCGAGGTAGCCGCGCTCGTAGGCCTCGGCCACCGCGGCGTCGAGGATGTCGGCCTGGTGCGAGTACTCGCCGCGGATGAAGATGAACCCCTTGTTCGCGCCCGCGGCGATCGAGCCGATGATGCAGCCCTCCACGAGTCGGTGCGGGTTCTTCTGCATGAGCAGCCTGTCCTTGAAGGTCCCCGGCTCGGACTCGTCGGCGTTGCAGCAGAGGTACTTGTCCATCGTGCCTTTAGGGAGGAAGCTCGCCTTCTTGCCCATCGAGAAGCCGGCCCCGCCACGCCCGCGCAGCCCCGACTCCTCGAGCTCGCTCAACACCTGTTCCGGATCCATGTCGAAGAGGGCCTTGCGGAGCGCTCGGTACCCGCCGAGCTCCTCGTAGACCCCGATCTGGAGGAGATCGTCCCGGTCAGTGTGCTCGGTGAGGATGCGGAGCTCGGTCATCGATCGAGCTCCTCGTTGTCGGGGTGGACGACCGTGCCGCCAGCGGGGTGGATGTCAGGGTGTGCGGTGGCGTCGAGTGGCGGTCGCGGGCTCTCGTCCCAGGGAAGCTTGTAGCCGGGATCCTCGAGGGACCTGCCGGGGAGGACCGTTCGGCCCTCCTTCAGCGCGCTCACGATCTCAGGCGCGTCGTCTTCGCCCAGCGGGCCCACGTAGCGGCCGTCGACCGATGCCATGGGCGCCATGTCGCACCCGCCGAGACACTCGAACTGGCGGATCTCGACGTCCTCCAGCCCCTGGTCGCGAGCCTCTTCCCAGATCGCGTCGTGCACCGCTTTCGCGTTGCTCAGGTGGCAGGACACGCTCGTGCAGACATAGATGTAGCGGCTGCCCGTCGGCTCGGCGCGCAGCATGTCGTAGAAGGTCACGACGCTCGACAGGTAGGCCGGCGTCACCTGCATCACCGCGGCGACCTGGCGGATGGCCGCGGGCGAGCACGAGCCGTGGAGGCGCTGTGCCGCGCTCAGCGCGGGCAGCGTGGCCGAGTGACGGTCCGGATACTTCGTCATCAGCCCCTCGATCTCGGCGCGCAGCTCGGAGGGCACCTCGACCTCGACCGGATCGGGGACGACCGCCGGCTCGGCCTCGAGGTCGACGGCCTCGTCCCACCCGGGCGGGAGCGGCTGCTGAAGCGCCCCCTCGTCACCGGCGGCCTGCATGCGCTCCTCAGCCACAGGCTTTCCCTGGCGACTGGCGACTGGCGACTGGCGACTTCACCGGTCGATTCCCCCCAGGATCGGGTCGAGGAAGGCCACGCTCGTGATCAGGTCGGCTATCAGGCCGCCGCGCGCCATGTCGGGCACCGCCTGGAGATTCACGAAGCTCGGGTCCCGCATGTGCACTCGCGCAGGCTTGGCGGACCCGTCCGCGAGCAAGTAACAGCCGAGCTCACCGCGCGGCGACTCGATCGGCGCGTACGCCTCGCCCGGTGGCACCCGGAAGCCCTCGGTCACGAGCTTGAAGTGGTGGATCAGTGCCTCCATCGATGTGGCCAGCTCGTGCCGCGGCGGCAGCGCCACCTTGCGATTGGGGGTGATCCACGGCCCCTCGGGCATCCCATCGAGGGCCTGCTCGATGATCTTGAGCGACTCCCGCAGCTCAGCCAGGCGCACGCGGTAACGGTCGTAGTTGTCGCCAACCGTCCCGACCGGGATCTTGAAGTCGAAGTGGTCGTACGAGGAGTACGGCATCGCCTTGCGCAGGTCCCAGGGGTTGCCCGCGGCGCGCAGCAGCGGTCCCGTCACCCCTAGCGCCAGCAAACGCTCCTCTGAGACCACCCCGGTGTTCTTGGCGCGCCTCAGGAAGATCTCGTTGCCGTCGAGCAGGTCCTCGAACTGGTCGATCCGCGTGGAGAACTCCTTGCTGAACCTGCGCACCTCGCGGTCCCACCCGGGCGGGATGTCCTCGATCACGCCGCCGACCTGGAAGTAGCGCGTGTGCAGCCGCTGGCCGCCCGACATCTCGAAGAGGTCGAGCACCCGCTCGCGGTCGCGGAGCGCGTAGAAGATCGGCGAGATCGCCCCGATGTCGAGGATCGCAGTACCGAGCCAGAAGAGATGGCTCGCGATCCGGTTCAGTTCGAGATGGGCGACTCGCAGGTACTGCGCGCGCGGGGGTACCTCCTCGTCGAGCAGACGCTCTACCGCCATGCAGAAGGCGAGGGCGTTGAAGTAGTAGGCGAGGTAGTCCATCCGCTCGACGAAGGTGATCGCCTTCCAGTACTGGTGGTCCTCGCATGACTTCTCGATGCCCGTGTGGACGTAGCCGATGATCGGCTTGACGTCGCGCACGAGCTCGCCCTCGAGCGTGCAGAACAGACGCAGCACCCCGTGGGTAGCCGGGTGCTGCGGACCGATGTTGACGGTGAAGAGCTCGGTCTCCGGCTCAACCTCCTCGGCGGGGGTCAGCGCGGTACCGGTGATCGGCTCCTCGAGCTCGGTGTGGACGACCCGCTCAGTCATACCAGCGCGGGAGCTCGTGCTCGTTGAACGTGAATAGGACGGGCTCGCCGCCCATCGGAAAGTCCCGCCGCTGCGGGAAGCCCTCGTAGTCCTCCGGCATGAGGATGCGGCGGAGGTCCGGATGGCCTTCGAAGACGACGCCGAACATGTCGAAGATCTCTCGCTCCTGGTGGTCCGCGGTTGGGAAGAGGTCCACCACGCTGGCCAGCTTCGGGTCGTCCACCGGGACCCGCGTCCTGACGCCCAGTCGGTCCAGGCGTTCCATCGAGAGGAGCTGGTAGTGCACGCCCAGGCGGGGCTCCTCGGGGAGGTAGTCGCAGCCGTGCACGCTCATCAGCAGCGGCCACGGCTCCTGGTCGCGGTCGCGCAGGTAGCCGAGGACTTCCCGCACGCCGCCCGGCGCCACGTCGAGCGTGGCCTGCTCTCGGTAGTACAGGGTGCCGGCGACGGCATCGTCTCCGACCTGCTCGCTCACCCGTTGGGCGATCAGCTCCAGACCGGTGGCGTCAGGCAACTGATTACTCCCGCGGGGTGTCCCGCCCCGCGTTCTGAGCCGAACTCTCCTGGTCATGCCTCGCGTGACCGGCCGGGCTTTCCGCGACCTCCTCCGTGCCTTCCGCGTGGTACCGCTTGCGCCAGCCCAGGCTCGGGTCCTTCGCGATCTTGTCCTGCAGCTTCAGGACGCCGTAGATCAGCGCCTCCGGCCGCGGCGGGCAGCCCGGCACGTAGACGTCGATCGGCAGGAACTTGTCGGCGCCGGCGATCAGCGCGTAGTTGTTGAACATCCCGGCGCTCGACGCACAGGCGCCCATCGAGATGACCCACTTCGGCTCGAGCATCTGGTCGTACAGCCGCCGGGCCACCAGGGCCCACTTGACCGACAGTCGCCCCGAGAGGATCAGCATGTCGGCTTGTCGCGGTGATGCACGCACCACCTCCGCGCCAAACCGCGCCAGGTCGGCGCGCGGCCCCGCGGCGGTGGTGATCATCTCGATCGCGCAGCAGGCCGTGCCGTAGCCGAGGGGCCAGAGGGCGTTCTTGCGCGCCCAGTTCTGGGCCTTCTCGAGCGTGGTGAAGACGAGGCGCTCCTCCACCTGACGCTCGAGCTCCTCGTCCCCGATTTCGCCCCGCAGGAGTTGCTGCGCGCGCAGCTTCCGAACTCTCAGGTCATCGGTTCCGAGGCGCTCGCGCCTCACATCCATTCGAGCGCTCCCCTCCGCCAGACGAAGACAAAGGCGACCAGCAACAACACCACGAAGACGATGGTCTCCACGAGCGCGAACACCCCGAACGCCTTCAGCTGGAGGGCGACGGGGTAGAGGAAGACGACCTCGATGTCGAACAGGATGAAGAGCATCGCGATCAGGTAGAAGCTGATCCCGAAGCGGAAGCTCTGACGGACCTCCGAGGGCAGGCCGCACTCGTATGGCTCCTGCTTGACGGGCCCCGGCCGGCTCGGTCCCAATACGCCGTTCAGGAGCGTGAACGCCGTGCCCACGCCGATCCCCAGGATGAGGAAGACGAGGGCTGGCACATAGCTCTTGAGCACTCCGGCCGGATGTATAACGCAGCTTGTGCGGGAGTGCTACATAGTGCGGAAGGGCGCATTGTGAGCGAGTTCACGCGGTACAGCGGCGCCCGCTAGCTAGCTGAGCTGCCCACGCACCTTGTGAACGGCTGAAAGACGTCCGGGCCTCTCCAGAGGCTGTGGGTCTGCGACGACTCACCGCCCAAAGGAGGGCCCGGATGCGTGTT
>DATFQM010000044.1:0-13952 GCA_035264265.1 Thermoleophilaceae bacterium | reverse complement strand
CGAAGTTGTAGCCCTCCCAGGACATGAAGGCCACGAGGACGTTCTTGCCGAGCGCCAGCTCACCGCCGCTCGTGGACGAGCCGTCCGCCAGCAGATCGCCCTTCTTGACCTTCTGACCGAGGGTGACCCGGGGCTTCTGGTGGATGATCGTGCCCTGGTTGGAGCGCATGAACTTCTCGAGCAGGTACTCCTGCTTGCCGACCGTGATCCGCTCGGCGTCGACGTAGGTGACCTCGCCGGCGTCCTCCGCGAGCACCACGTCACCGGTGTCGACCGCGGCGCGACGCTCCATGCCGGTGCCCACCAGGGGCAGATCGGTCTTGAGGAGCGGCACCGCCTGGCGCTGCATGTTCGAGCCCATCAGCGCCCGGTTGGCGTCATCGTGCTCGAGGAAGGGGATGAGCGTCGTGGCCACCGACCAGATCTGGTTGGGCGACACGTCCATCAGCTCGACCTCCTTGGGGGAGGCGAGCACGAGCTCTCCCTCACGCGTGCGGCACTCGACCGCCGGTCCTCTGAGCTTGTTGCTCTTCGGGTCGATATCGGCATTGGCCTGCGCGATGACCCTGTCCTCCTCCTGGGTGGCGTCGAGGTGGACGATCTCGTCGCTGACCACGGCGTCCTTGACAACGCGATAGGGGGTGGTGACGAAGCCGTGCTCCGACACCTCCGCGTAAGAGGAGAGCGAGCCGATCAGGCCGATGTTCGGGCCCTCGGGCGTCTCGATCGGGCACATCCGGCCGTAGTGGGTGGGGTGGACGTCGCGGACCTCGATGGGCGCGCGCTCGCGCGTGAGACCGCCGGCCCCCAGCGCGGAGAGCCTGCGGCGGTGGGTCAGGCCGGCCAGCGAGTTCGTCTGGTCCATGAACTGCGACAGCTGGCTGGAGCCGAAGAACTCCTTGAGCGCCGCGACAACCGGGCGGATGTTGATGATCGTTTGCGGCGTGATCGTGTCCGCGTCCTCGGTGGTGAGGCGCTCCCGCACGACTCGCTCCATGCGATAGAGGCCGATCCGGAAGGCCTCCTGGATCAGCTCGCCAACCGTCCGCAGGCGGCGGTTCCCGAAGTGCTCGTACTCGTCGAGCCGGTCGGCCACCGGCTCCCGCGGCAGCGACTGCGCCTCGAGCGCGAAGTCCTTGATCGGGTCCTCTTCGGACTCGTAGTAGCCGGACTCGGGGATCCCCAGGTCCTTGGGGAGCGAGATCAGCTCCTTGATCAGCTCGATCATGTCGCGCGGAGTGAGCACGCGGGTGTCGAGCGACTCGTCGATGTGCAGCCGCGAGTTGAGCTTGTAGCGGCCGACGCGCGTGAGGTCGTAGCGCTTGGGGTCGAAGAAAAGCTGGTTGAGGAGGCTCTTGGCGGCGTCGATCGAGGGCGGCTCGCCGGGGCGCTGCTTCTTGAACAGCTCGATAAGGGCGCCGTCCTCGGACTTGGTGACCTCGGTGTCGGCCTCGAGGGTGAGGCGGATGTAAAGCGAGTCGTCGAAGAGCTTCAGGATCTCCTCGTCGGAGCCCGTCCAGCCCTCGGACACGAACTTGCCCTCGCGCAGCACCTCTCCCATCGCGCGCAGGAGCACCGTGACCGGCAGCTTGCGCTTGCGGTCGATGCGGACGTACACCCTCCCCTTCTTGTCGATCTCGAGCTCGAGCCAGGAGCCCCGGGCCGGCATCAGGTTCGCGATGAAGACCTGCTTCTCGCGATCCTTGGGCTCCATCACGTACGCGCCCGGGGAGCGAACGTGCTGGGTCACCACGACGCGCTCGGTGCCGTTGATGATGAACGTGCCCCAGTCGGTCATCCACGGGAAATCGCCCATGAACACCGACTGCTCCCGGATCTCACCGGTCTCCCGGTTCTGGAAGGCGACCTTGACCGTCAGCGGGCGAGCGTAGGTGAGATCCTTCTCCCGGCACTCCGAGATGGGAGCGACGGGCTCGTCGAAGCTGATGTCCTCGAAGACGACGGCGAGGTTGCCGGTGTAGTCCTCGATGGGCGAGACATCGTCGATCGTCTCGCGCAAGCCGCCCTTCTTCGTATCGACGAGCTTCTCGAACGAGCGACGCTGGATATCTATGAGGTGAGGGACTTCTAGGACGTTCTCCAGGCGGGAGAAACTACGACGGGTACGGGCGGCATCGGCGCGAGCCAAAGCGGCGACTCCTTCGAGATCGTGGTTCGGCGGGGAGGGCGGAGGGGCGACAAAGCGCGACCCGCCAATATAGCAAACTAAGATCCGCCCCCGCAAGGGGCGGTTGCCGGCCGGCTCCCGGACGAAGCGGCTGGCGCGGCCATCACGGACCCCGTCCCGAGGCCCCGGGTATGTGGCGGAGCGCTACCGAGGGACGGCTGCGACTATAGGCCGCGTAAAGCGTAGCGCGCTCAGGCGCTGCCCGTGTACGAGATCAGCTCGAGCAGACTCCCGTCGGGGTCGCGGAAGTAGACGCTCGTCCCGCGGCCCCGGCCGCCGTAGCGCTCGACCGGGCCCTCCTCGATCTCGACGGACTGCCGCCGCAGGTGGTCGATCGCGTCCTCGATCGCTCCCTCCCAGACGAAGCAGAGGTCGGCGCTCCCCGGGCCACCGGGGTTGCGCGCAACAGGAGTTGGCTGTGTGCCCGGCCCGTGCACGTTCAGCTGCTGGTCGCCGAAGCGATAGTGGTGGCGCCGGCCGTCTCGCTCGATCAGGCGGGCACCGAGGACGTCGCGGTAGAAGGCGTCGGCGCGCTCCCAGTCCGAGACCTCGATCACGACGTGATCGAGGCCCAAGCACCGCCGGCCTCTACTTGAGCTCGACGCTGGCGCCGGCCTCCTCAAGATCGCCCCTGAGCTTGTCGGCCTCGTCTTGCTCGAGGCCCTCCTTGACGGGCTTGGGCGCCTCGTCCACCAGGGCCTTCGCCTCCTTGAGGCCGAGGCCGGTGGCCGCGCGCACGACCTTGATCACCTGGATCTTCTTGTCGCCCGCGCCGGTGAGCACCACGTCGACCGTGCCCGCCTCCTCTTCGGCGGCGGCGCCGTCGCCCGCGGCGGGGGCTCCCGCCGGCGCTGCGGCGGTCACCGCCGTGGCGGACACGCCGAACTCCTCCTCGAGCGCCTTTACCAGCTCCGACAGCTCCAGGACCGACATCTTCTTGATCTCCTCGATCAGCTCTGCTGGTGTGGCCATGTCTAGCCCTCCTTATCTTCTTCAATCTCGCCCTCGGAGGGCGCTTCGTCTTCCTGTTCGGCCCCGGTAGCTGGCTCGTCGGCCTCGGTCGAGGGCTCGCCGCCCTCCACCTCGCCGGCGGATTGCTCGGCTTCTCGAGCGGCCTCGTCTTCCTGCGCCTCCTGCTCTGCCTCCTGGGAGGCCTCCTCGGGGGCTTCGTCCTCCTGGCGACTGGCGTCTGGCGCCTCCGCGCCCTCGCCCCCGACGAGGCCCTGCTCGGCAATTTGCTGGAGCTGGCTGGCAAACCCAGCGATCAGCTGGTTCAGGCCGCGCACCAGTCCCGTGATGGGCGACGCCACGACACCGACGAGCTGCCCCTGCAGGACGTCGCGGGCGGGCAGCTGTGCGAGCGCCAGGAGCTCGTCCACGGTCAGCGGCTCGCCGCTCATGCGACCCCCCTTGAACTCGAGCACGCGGTGCTCGCGCCTGAAGCGGTCGAGCGCCTTGGCCGCGAGCGCCACGTCCCCCCGGTCGGGGGCGACGAACGCAAAGGCTGTCGGCCCTTCCAGCACCTCCTTCAAATCCTCCGCGCCCGCCCGCGCGGCGGCCCGGATCGTGAGCGTGTTCTTGACGACCCGGAAACGGGCGCCCGCCTCGTTCAGCCTCTGGCGCAGCTCCGCCGCCTGGGGAACGCTGATCCCGCGGTAGTCGACGGCGAAGACCGCCTCCGACTCCTCGATCTGCGTCGCCACCTCTTCGACGACTGCGGCTTTCTGTTCCTTGTTCATCGTTCGACGTCCCTTGCGCGACGGAGCCCGCACGCAGGCGGGCTCACGAAGGCTGGCTTCGGCGGGCTCCGCCTGCCCCGGACTTCCGCCTTCCGGCCGCCGGGGGTCTCGGGCAGGTCGCTGTGTCCAGTCAGGCTACCGTGGGCAGCTCCTCGACGATGCCGCGGGTGCGACTCGGGTCGACCCGTACGCCCGGACCCATGGTGGTAGCGAGGGTGATTGTGCGGAGGTAGCGGCCCTTGGCGGCTGCCGGCCGCGCGCGAACGATCTCATCGATTAGAGCCGCGTAGTTCTCCAGTAGGGCCCGCTCGTCGAACCCGACCTTGCCGATGGGCAGGTGGACGATCGCCATGCGGTCGGTCCGGTACTCCACCTTGCCCGCCTTGGACTCGGAGACCCCCTTGCCGACGTCGTTCGTGACGGTGCCGACCTTGGGGTTCGGCATCTTGCCCTGGGGGCCCAGGATACGGCCGAGCTTGCCCACCACGGGCATTAGGTCCGGCGTCGCGATCGCCACGTCGAAGTCGGTGAAGCCCTCCTCCACCTGCTTCGCTAGGTCTTCGTCCCCGACCCGGTCGGCGCCGGCCTCCTCTGCCTCGCGCGCCTTGTCGCCCCTGGCGAACACCACCACGCTCATCTCCTTGCCGAGCCCGTGCGGGAGGGCGATCGTGCCCCGCAGCTGCTCCTCCGCGTGACGGACGTTGAGGCCGGTGCGGATGTGGCACTCCACGGTCTCGTCGAACTTCGCCTTGTTGAAGCCCTTGATCAGCTGGACCGCCTCTGCCGGCGAGTACCGCCTCCCCCGATCGACCTGCTCGTAGCTCTGGCGATAGCGCTTGCCGTGCCCCCGCATGGCTAGGTGACCTCCACGCCCATGGACCGCGCGGTGCCCTCGATGATCCTCGACGCCTGGTCGAGGTCGTGCGCGTTGAGGTCGGGCATCTTCTTCTCGGCGATCTGCCGGACCTGGTCGCGGGAGATGGTGCCGACCTTCTCGCGGTTGGGCTCGCCCGACCCCTTCTCGATCCCGGCCGCCTGCTTGATGAGCACCGCCGCCGGCGGCGTCTTGGTGATGAAGGTGAAAGAACGGTCCTCGAAGACGGTGATCTCCACCGGGATGATCGTGCCGGCGTCCTGCTGGGTCTGAGCGTTGAAGGCCTTGCAGAACTCCATGATGTTCACGCCATGCTGGCCGAGCGCAGGGCCGACCGGGGGCGCCGGGTTGGCGGCCCCCGCCGGCACCTGGAGCTTGATCATGGTCAGGACCTTTCTCGCCATTGGATCTGAGAAGTGATGTCGAAGTAGCTAATCGGAGCGCTGGCAGGATGCCCGCACGATTGGATCTGAGACGGATGTCGAAGTAGCAAATCAGAGCGCGGGCGGGATGCCCGCAAGATCAAATTTTCTTCACCTGGTCGAAGCCGACCTCGACCGGTGTCTCGCGGCCGAAGATCGACACCAGTACCTTCAGCTTGGCAGCGTCCTCATTGATCTCGGAGATCTCCCCGGAGAAGTCGGACAGCGGACCCGAGACGACCTTGACGGACTCGCCGATCGAGAACTGCGCGCGGGCGCGCGGCCGCTCGGCGGCCTCGCGATGGAGAAGACGATCGACCTCGACCTGGTTGAGCGGAACCGGCTTGTTCGAGGCGCCGACGAAGCCGGTCACCCCAGGCGTGTTCTTCACGAGTTGCCAGGAGTCGTCCGTGAGGTTCATGTTCACGAGCAGGTAGCCCGGCATCGTCCGGGTCTCCTTCTGGATCTTCTGGCCGTCCTTAAGCTCCTGCACCTGCTCGGTGGGAATGACGATCGAACGGATGTTGTTCTCCTGCCCGAGCGAGATGCGGCGGTGCTCGAGGTTCTGCTTGACCTTGTTCTCGTGACCGGAGTAGGTGTTGACTGCGTACCAGCGGAACATCGTCCTACCTCAGCGGGGCGTCCGACCCCGCGCTTCGATTTGGCGCTTCGACATCAGGGTCTCCGTTACAGAATGGCTTTGATGATGCGAGAGAAGATCGCGTCCAGCAGGCCGAGGTAGCCGCCCGCGATCAGGACGAAGCCGAGCACGACGCCGGTCAGCGTGGTCAGCGCCTGACGGTTCGGCCACTCGACCCGCTGCAGCTCGGCCCAGACCGCGACGAGAAACTGTACGACACGTGGGCGGTCCCTGGCTGCCGCCCGCTCGGCCGCCTGACGACTGCGGCGACCACGGGGCGCGTAGGCCTCGTCCTCCTCTGCCTCCTCCTCGGCCTCGACCTCGTATTCCTCGAGGTGCTCGTCCTCCTCGAGCTCCGGCTCGTCCTCGAGCACCGCGTCCGAGCGTCCCTCCTCCTTGGGCGGGGCCCCGGCCGCGAGGTTGGGGTCGATCTCCGGGATGACGCCGGGGACCGGGGATCCGTCCCCCGCGGGCTCGGGGGGAGCCTTCTGCTCCTCGAGCCTGCGCGCGCGGCGCTCGGCCTGCCGCTGCTTGGCGCGCTGGCGATTCCGGGCCACCTGCCTCGCCCCCTACTCCTCTCTCGCGCGCGCGACGGAGAGCACGGTCGGCGCGTCTTCCTTGAAGCGCCCCATCAGCGCGTCTCCTTGTGCGGCGTGTGTCGCCCGCACCAGCGGCAGTACTTGCGCAGCTCGATCCGCTCCGGATCGTTGCGCTTGGACTTCTCCGTCTGGTAGTTGCGCCGCTTGCACTCCTCGCACGCGAGGGTCACGGCGATTCTCACGTCTCCGCGGGCCATTGTTCCTGAAGGTAGATGCGGGCTGGTAGATGCGGGCTGGCGCCCGAAAAAACCCCGCCGCGGGGGTCGCTTCCCAGTCTAGCGCGGGCTCGCGGAGCGTCGTCGCCGGTCGAGCGCGTCGAGCACCTCTGCATCGGCCTCCATGTCGAACTTGCGTGCGAAGTCGCAATCGCTCTTCAGCAGGGGCTCGAGGTCGGCGCTCACGAGCGTCTCTGGATGGGGGGCTCCGGGCGCCGGAAACGAGACGAAG
Source organism: Thermoleophilaceae bacterium (assembly GCA_035264265.1). Taxonomy (GTDB): domain Bacteria; phylum Actinomycetota; class Thermoleophilia; order Solirubrobacterales; family Thermoleophilaceae; genus DASXBA01. The sequence continues at coordinate 7,043 of DATFQM010000044.1, read as the reverse complement.
CGGCGGTTTTCGCGGGCGACGCGCAGAGAGCTGTCGTTGAGCAGGACCGTGGCGAAAAAGGACTCGCTGGGGATCGCGACGCGGCGGTAGTAACGCATCAGCCGCCTTCGAGCGCGGGCCGCCGCCAGGACGGCGGCGATCGCGTCGCGCCCCAGCGTCAGCCAGTCCGCCGACACGAAGCAGCGGAGGCCGTCGCCGAACGGAAGGCTCGCGCGCCGCACTCCAAGCTTCGGGCGCAGTGGAGTCGGAAGCTCCCGGAGGTAAGCGATGGGACGGACCGCTCGGGGAAGGCGGGGCGTGCCCCGGGGCGCCGGGTAGTGCCGGTATGCGTAGCGGAGGAAGAACTCGTCGGCCGGCGGCTCGGGAAGCCTGCGCGTGTCGAGCTCCCAGGCCTGACCCAGCATCGCGTCGTGGCCGCTCGTCGCGAGACCCTCCTCTATGGCGGCCATCGGCCGCAGCGGGTAGTCCTGACCTGACAGCACCAGCAGCCAGTCGGGGTCGAGCTCCTCCGCCGCTTGCCGGAGGCATCCCAGCAGCAGCTGGAGCTGCGACCAGCCGCCCCACTCGAATTCGAAGTCATCGTGGAGCGCCAGCGCCCCCAGCCGCTCGAGCTCCGCCTCGTCCAGATGCGAGCGGCGCTCGTCGTGCCGAACCAGGACCTCGCCCGCGGGCCCCTCGCTGAGCGCGGCGACGAGTCGCAGCACCTGCTCGGGGTTCCGGTGCGAGACGACGACATATGCGATCCGCACGCGCAAAGATGATGCACGAGGGCCCCCGGGCGGGTTACCCTGGGTACGAGCGGCATCGGGGAACCTGAGACGGGTCAAGCAGGCCTGGGAGCGGCTCGAGCGCGAGGGTCAATGCGAGCGGCATGTATGAGCCCTTCGAGCATTGCCGTCCAGACTGTGAGTTCCGCATGGCGGCCAGCCGCGGCGAGCTACTCCACGGAGTCGAGGCCGCACGGACCTTCTTCCGCGATCAGCGCAACGGTGGGGACATCAAGGTCTCTCCTTATGGCTTCCGCGAGAGGGGCGACTGCGTCGAGGTGCTCGGCTGGATCAGGCTGATCCTTCCGGATGGTGGGACGGCCGACTCCCAGGGCCGCTCGACCTACCGCTTCCATGACGGCCAGATCGTCGAAGCCGACTACTCACCGGCCTCGACCGCGGCCTGAACAACCGTACGTCGGGCCGGGGGTGGCCACGCCGGGCCGCGCCTAGAATGGCGTGACCAGGCCGCCGTAGCTCAGTCGGTAGAGCACGTGCATGGTAAGCACGGGGTCCCCGGTTCGAGTCCGGGCGGCGGCTTTCGCGCCGATCCTTTCGAAGCTAGTGGGGGGAGCAGGATTCGAACCTGCGTAGGCTTAGCCGGCGCGTTTACAGCGCGCTCCCTTTGACCGCTCGGGCATCCCCCCGAGTCGAAGGAATCACGATTGTAGAAGGGCATCTTCGCCCTGTTGGGCAGGGATCGGATCGCCCCGCTCGACCTCGACGTCCGCGTCTCGATCGGTCCGCAGGACCGGCCGACGACTTACGAGGCGTCGCGCAGGCGCTGGGCCTCGGGCAGGCCCTCGAGCTTCTTGAGGGTGTTGTTCTCGATCTGCCTAATCCGCTCGCGGGTGACCCCGAACGCGCGGCCGACCTCCTCGAGCGTGCGCGCCTGGTGGCCCTTGAGCCCATAGCGCATCTCGATGACCTCGCGCTCGCGCTGGGGTAGCGCGTCGAGGGCGCGGCTCACGTTCTCCCTGCGGAGGTTCTCGGATGCGAGCTCGAAGGGGGACTCGGCGGTCTCGTCCTCAACGAAGTCGCCGAGCTCCGAGTCCTCCTCCTCGCCGATGGGCTTCTCGAGGGAGACGGGGAGCTGGGCGATCCGGAGGATGTCCTTGACCTCGCGCGCGGTCCACTGGAGCTCACCGGCGATCTCCTCTGGAGTGGGCTCGCGGCCGAACTCCTGCACGAGCTGGCGCTCGACATGGACGACCTTGTTCAGCTTCTCGACCATGTGGACGGGGATGCGGATGGTGCGTGCCTTGTCGGCGATCGCTCTCGTGACCGCCTGCCGGATCCACCAGGTCGCGTAGGTGGAGAACTTGTAGCCGCGCCTGTAGTCGAACTTCTCCACCGCGCGGATGAGTCCCAAGGAACCCTCTTGGATCAGGTCGAGGAACGAAAGGCCGCGGCCGAGGTAGCCCTTCGCGATCGATACCACCAGGCGCAAGTTGGCCTCGATCATCTGCTGCTTCGCGTACATGTCCCCGCGCTCGATGCGCTTGGCGAGCATTACCTCCTGGTCCGCGGTCAGGAGGTCCACCCGCCCGATCGAGCGCAGGTAGAGACGCAGGGAGTCGAGGCTGGGCTCGACCGTGAGGTCGATCTCGGTCTTCTTCTGAGCCACGGGCTGCCCGTCTACCGGGGCCACCGGGCCGGTCGCCTGGGCCGGGCGCCCGTCGGCGGAGACGATCTCGATGCCGCTGTCGACCAAATAGACGTGCAGGTCGCGCATCTGCTCCTTCGTGATCTCGATCTCCTCGAGGCAGGCGGCGATCTCCTCGAAGGTGAGGTAGCCACGCTCGCGACCCTCGGCAACGAGCGCTCTGAGCTCCTCGTGCTCTAGATCAGGCGGTTCGGCGTGACCTGACAGCAGCCCTACTCCCTCGTGCTTCTCCGTCAACCCTCGCTCCTTGAAACGCTTCAGGGGGCCGATTGTCCCCCTGCCTCGTCTATGTCAGGTTGTTCGGGTCGCGGCACCTGCCGCGAGGGGCTGCGCCATCTGGGTCCAAACGAGTCCCCGGCGTCAAGCCGTCACGAGTGTACAACGGATCGTGCCGATTGCTGCTTCCGAGGCGTCGGTATGGTGAGGGGCCGCCATGAACGACCGCAGCGCGCTCCTCGGCGACGACGTCCAGGCCCGTCGGCCGGCGACCCACGTGAGCCTCTCCAGGGTCGGGGTGACGGGCGTCGAGAAGGTGCTCCGAATCCGCTCGGACGGCTCGGAGCAGCTCTTCTACGCCGAGCTCGAGTGCTTCGTCGACCTTCCGCCGGATCAGAAGGGCGCCCACCTGTCGCGCTTCGAGGAGGTCGTGAACGAGGCGATCGACGAGGTCGTGCTGCGGGAGGCGCTCAAGGCCGACACCCTCGCCTCGCACATCGCCGAGCGCGTCCGCGACCGGCAGGGTGGGCTGCGCGCCGAGGTCACCATCGCCGCCCGCTACCCGGAACACAAGCCGGCGCCGGTCTCCGGCACGCCGACGCAGGAGATCTACACGCTGTTCGGCTCGGCCGTCGCGTCTAGTCGCGGCACGCGCCGGCTCGTGGGCGTCGAGGCCCAGGGAATGACGGCCTGCCCGTGCGCCCAGGAGCTCGTCATGGACAAAGCTCAGAAGCGGCTGCGCTCGGACGGCTTCACCGACGACGAGATCGCGCGGGTGTTCGAGCATGTTCCGGTGGCGACGCACAACCAGCGCGGCATCGGGACTCTGTACATCGGCTGTCCAGAGGGCTGCGACCAGGCGATCGAGGCGGCCTCGCTGCTGGAGATCGTCGAGTCGGCCATGAGCTCGGAGATCTACGAGCTGATGAAGCGGCCGGACGAGCTGGAGGTGGTCGAGAAGGCGCACATGCAGCCGCGCTTCGTCGAGGATTGCGTCCGCGAGATGGCTCGAATGGCCGTGGGGCGCTTCGAGCACCTCGGTGAGGGCGCCTTCCTTTTGGCACGGCAAGAGAACCTCGAGACGATCCACAAGCACAACGTCGTCGCCGAGCGGCACGGCCTGATCGCGCGGCTACTGCGCGAGATGGAGGGCGATGATCACCTCGCGCGGCACGTGACCATGCGGGAATGGCTGGAGGGCGGTTGAGCGACGGCTTCGCGCCGGTCCGCTTCACGGCCGGCGGGGCACGCGTTAGGAGGGCTTGCCGGTGATCCGCGCGCGTGCGAGCGCGCGCGTCACCTCTTCGAGCCTGCGCCTGAAGTTCAGGAAGTAGTCGGCTTCGAGCCTGCGCCTGAAGTTCAGGAAGTAGTCGGCGCCCGAGACGACTGCCGAGCTTGCTCGCCGGGATGACCACGCCCTGCTGGCCGGCGGCTATCCGCAGTCCGCTCACGGCGAACTAGCGCGCGATGATCACCATCGCGACCCATGGCTCGAGCCGGTCCAGGCTGACGAGCGCGATCAGCGCCGCGGCGATCATCAGCTTGTCGGCGACCGGGTCCATCACCTTCCCGAACGTCGTGACCGCCTGCCGCGAGCGTGCGATGTAGCCGTCGAGGCCGTCGGTGAGCGCGGCGATCGCGAAGACCGTGGCCGCGATCGTGGATCCTCCGGGCGTCTCGACCGTCAGCGCGACCACGAGCACCCCGCACCAGGAGGAGCCGCGCGAGCGTGAGGGCATTCGGGAGGTTGAGTGGGAACATGAGCCGCGGTCAGGCTACCCGGCGGCGGCTCAGGTACTCCAGGCCGGCCGTGCTCCCGATCGGCCCGAGCGGCGACACGGTGGCCGCCAGCAGCGGCCACGGGAAGATCCCGCGACGGCATCCCTCGGCCACCAGCAGGCACAACAGGATCCAGCCGAAGCCGTGCGTCCACCCCAGTACGAGCTGGGCTTCGTCGCTCAGCCCGCCAATCCAGACGACGATCAGCGAGGTCAGCACGCACATCTCGGCGGCCGAGTACATCCGCACCGCCTGGAAGTAGGACACGCGTCTGAGGTTATTTCCCGCTACGCGGGTGCACGGCTCCTGCCAAGCCCGGTGCAGTTGTCGGAGCTCCTGTCCGCGGCTTGCGCCTGACGCTACGCGGCTACCCGCCTCTCAGCCGCATTTCCGGGCGCCGCTGCAGCGCTTGAGCCGGGCGAGCGCCCTGTGCAGTTGAGCGCGGCGGCGCTTGCTCAGGCGGCGAACTACGTTGTGGAGCTCATGGGGATCGCGGCGGAGGTTGTAGTACTCGCGCTCTCCGTTGCGGTACTCGACATAGAGGGCGGTCTTGGTGCGAAGTGCCTCGTAGGTGCTCGGGTTCCCGCTCCCCCTCGCCGGCCGATCGGGGTCGCCCGGGCCGAAGTTGGGACCGTGATGCTCGATCAGCGCCGCGCCGCGCCAGCGCCGCGGGCGCTTCCCGTGCAGCAGTGAGGCCAGGCTGCGCCCGTCTACTGACCTGGGCAGATGGGCGCCGGCGAGCCGGCTGAACGTGGGGCGCAGATCGATGTTCTCCGTCACGTGGCGGATGGTCCGTCCTCCCGGCACCCCCGGGCCGATGACGATCAGCGGGACCCGAATGTCCGTGTCGAAGGCGGTCTGCTTGCCCGGGTTCAGGCGGTGCTCGCCCATGTGGTAGCCGTTGTCGGAGCTGAAGACGATGTAGGTGTCGTCGGCCAGGCCGCGCGCGGACAGCGTCGCCTGGATGCGGGCGATCAGATCATCCACCGCCTGGATCGCCTGAGCCCGCTTGCGAAAAGCGAGGTCGATGTTCGCGATCTCGGCCCGGGTCAATGGGGGCCTGCCGCGCAGCCAGCGGGGGGCGCGCGAGTTCCTCGCGTTGAAGGCCGGTCCCTTGGGAGCTGTCAGCTCGGGGAAGTCGCCTGCGTCGCGCGGCGCCGGCGTATATGGCGCGTGGGGCGCGTAGGTGGCGAGCTCGAGTATGAACGGCTGGTGTGCGCTCGCCGCCTGATCGATGAAGGCGCTCCCCTTCCTCGCGATCACATCCGTCAGGTAGTCGCCCGGCCGGTGGCCGTACGCGACGCGACGGCCGTTCTCGCTCAGCCTGTAGTTGAAGTTCCGGTAGGCGCTGCCGCCGACGTCCCACTCCGTCCAGCCGGGCGGCACGTAGCCGCCGGCCGGCGTGTAGCCGTTCAGGTACTTCCCCATCATCGCCGTGCGGTAGCCGCGGCCCTGGAGCGCGGTCGCGAAGGTCGACCGCGCTTCTCCCCGCGCGAGGAAGAGCTGGAAGCCGCCGTCTGGCGGGCGGTTCGTGAACACGCGCGTGTTGTGCGGAAAGCGGCCGGAGAAGATCGACGCCCGTGACGGGCAGCAGAGGGAGTCGGTCACGAAGTAGCGGCTGAAGCTGACTCCCCGCTGCCTCATTCCGCGCACGTGGGGCATGTAGCGGACCAGGTTCCAGGACAGGTCGTCGGTCAGGACGAAGACGAGGTTGGGACCCCCCGCCGCCGCCGTCGGAGTGGGCGAGCCTCCCGAGCTTGCCGCGCCCGCCACGACCAGGACCACCGCGAGAAGAGCCCCGAGCAAGGCCGGCTTCCGAGGCATCGACACGTTGCGGGAACACCGGGCTGACTGACGAGTTGCGCGCAAGGCCATCGACCGCACGACGGGGACGTAACTCCCCGTGACCTCCAGTCCACGGTTCCCTTCGGCTGCCCTACGCTCGCCGCTTGCGCTTGACCCGACTCCTCCCGTATGCGGCGCTGCTTGCCGCGGCGGCCGTCCTCGTGCTGGCCAACGAGAGGCCGGGGAGCGGCCGCTCCACCTCGGGGCTGGTGACCCGGGTCGTCGACGGCGACACGGTCCAGGTCCGGCTCGAAGGCCACGCCGAGAAGGTGCGCCTGATCGGGATCGACACGCCCGAGTCGGTCGAGCCTGGCACGCCGGTGGAGTGCTTCGCCAGGGCCGCGTCGGCGGAGAGCCGCCGCCTCCTTGCTCGCCGGCGGGTCACGCTTCGGTTCGACGCCGAGCGCCGTGACCGCTACCGGCGCCTGCTGGCCTACGTCTACCGCGACGGGGATGGCCTGTTCGTCAACGCGGCCCTGCTCGGCGGCGGATTCGCGCGCCCGCTCCCAATCTCCCCCAATCTGGCCCACGCGGAGGAGTTCGCCCGTCTCGCTCGAAGGGCGAGCCGGCGCGGCCGAGGATTGTGGCGGGCATGTCGCCGCCCGGGCTAGCCGGGCGCAGCCCGTAGGAGCGTTCCGGCCTCCTCGACCGAGGCGGCGAGCGGGAGCTTCTCGCCGAAGCGCACGATCTCGAAGACGCGTTCAACGGCGGCGCCCTCCGGCAAGGCCACCGCGAGCCGCTGGCGGCGGTGCTCGAGCCGCTCCCCGAGC
>DATFQM010000043.1:0-36009 GCA_035264265.1 Thermoleophilaceae bacterium | reverse complement strand
GATGGACGAGGCCGACCTGATCTGCGCGGTCGGCGCGCGCTTCGACGACCGCATCACCGGCAAGCTCTCAGAGTTCGCCCCCCGGGCCAAGTTCATCCACATCGACATAGATCCGGCGGAGATCTCCAAGAACGTTCCCGCCCACATCCCGATCGTGGGCGATGCGAAGAACATCCTCCCCAAGCTCACCGCCGAGTACCGGGCACTCGACACCGACTCCTCGCGTCTCGACGGCTGGTGGGAGCGGATCCGGGGCTGGCAGGAGAAGCATCCACTCGGCTACGAAGACTCCGAGGACTCGGAGATCAAGCCCCAGTACATGATCGAGGCAATGCACGAGGCCGCCGGCGGCGAGGCGATCATCACCTCGGACGTCGGCCAGCACCAGATGTGGTGCGCGCAGTACTTCCCCTTCCAACGCCCGCGGCAGTGGATCAACTCCGGAGGGCTCGGGACGATGGGGTTCGGCCTGCCCTCGGCGATGGGGGCCAAGGTCGCCCGCCCGGACGACGATGTGGTCTGCCTGGCCGGCGACGGCTCGCTGATCATGACCGTGCAGGAGCTAGCCACCTGCGTGACCGAGGACATCCCGGTGAAGGTCTTCATCATGAACAACGGCTACCTCGGCATGGTCCGGCAGTGGCAGGAGCTCTTCTGGGACCGTCGCTACAAGGCGGTCGAGATGGGCGCCAGCCCCGATTGGGTCAAGCTCGCCGATGCCTTCGGCGCTCTGGGCATGCGCGTCACGGACAAGGACGAGTTGCTGGATGCGATGAAGACCGCGCTCGCGGAGGACGGCCCTGTGGTCGTCGACGTCCACGTCGCCAAGGAAGAGAACTGTTATCCGATGATTCCGGCGGGGCAGGCGGCGCGGGACATGGTGGGATGAAGTCCTCAGTCGTCAGTCCTCAGTCCTCAGGAACGGCTTCGGGTTGTGTCCTGCGGACTGCGGACTGCGGACTGCGGACTGGTGCGCACCATGGGTGAACCTGGGACGAAGGAGGTTCTCAACCTCGAAGAGCTCGAGGCGTCCGGCGGCATGATGACCGGGCGTCGGCACATCCTGTCGCTGCTAGTCGAGAACAAGCCCGGTGTACTCGCCCGGATCGCGGGCCTGTTCGCCCGGCGCGGATTCAACATCGACTCGCTGGCGGTCGGGCCGACGGATGACCTTCACATCTCGCGGCTCACGCTGACGGTGGACGGGGCCGCGCAGCCCATCGACCAGGTCACGAAGCAGTTGCACAAGCTCGTAAACGTGATCAAGATTCGCGATCTCGAGCCCGCGGAGTGCGTGGCCCGGGAGCTCGCCCTGTTCAAGGTCTCGTGCTCGGAGGGGGAGGCTCGCGCCCAGGTGATGCAGTTCACCGACATCTTCCGAGGCAAGGTCGTGGACGTCTCCAAGCGCTCGGTGACGATCGAGATCACCGGCACAGACGACAAGATCGAGGCCTTCGAGGAGATGGTGCGGCCGTTCGGCCTGATCGAGATGGTCAGGACGGGCGAGATCGCGGTGGCCCGCGGCCGCGGCACCACCTAAGCCGGGCGCCGGTGGGCGTCTCCTCACAGGCCGCCTCGCGCCAGCCGTTCGCGCTCGGCGGGGAGGCGCTCGAAGTGTTCTTGGGCCACGAGGAGCGGGCGCTCGCCATCGCCCGGCGGGACGCCAGGACGGCGTTTGCCGCCGTCACGGTTGCCGTGGACCCGAGCCTCGACCTCTCGGCGGCCGTGCTCGCCGCCCGCCGCCCGGACGAGCCGTTCTTCTGCCTGGAGCAGCCCGACCGAGACGGGTTCGCTCTGGCCGCGCTCGGTGGGGTCGCCACGCTGGAGGCACGGGGAGAGGAGCGCTTCGCGGAGCTCGCGGGCGCCTGCCGCGAACTCGGCTCCCGCACGGTCGCCGGCACCGGTGCCGATCCGGACGCGCCGCCGGCAAGCGGCCCGGTGCTCGTGGGGGGGTTCTCCTTCGCACCCGAGGGGGGGTCGGCGCCCGAATGGGGGTCGCTTGCACCGGCGCGTCTGCTGCTGCCGGGGCTGGCCTTCGCCCGCCACCGGGGGCAGGCTCGGCTCACTCTCTCCGCAGCGGTGGCGCCGGACGAGGCCCCCGGCGAGGCGCTGGCGAGGGCCTGCGCGCGCCTGGCGGAGTTGGGACCGGCGCAGATGCCGCTGCTCGACCCGGAGCCGGTGGAGCGCTCGCGGGTGGCGGGCGCCACGCCGCCGGCACACTATGAGTCGGCCGTGGCCCGCGCGGTCGAGCGAATCCGGAGCGGCGAGCTCGATAAGGTTGTGCTGGCCCGCGAGGTTCGGGTCCACGCGGCTCGTGAGCTCGACCCGGCCCCGATCTTCGACGCCCTGCGCGCCGCCTTCCCGGGCTGCTACTGCTGGTGCGCCGGCACGCCGGAGTTATCGTTCGTGGGGGCCAGCCCCGAGCTGCTCGTCAGGCGTGAGGGAGCGCGCGCCCAGACCGTGGCCCTGGCGGGAACCACCCGACGGAGTGCGGACCCGGCAGTGGACGACCACCTCGGAGAGCAGCTGCTGCGTAGCTCCAAGGACCGCGAGGAGCAGGCGATCGTGTCCGGCCGGATCCAGCGTACGCTGGCGCCGCTCAGCCTATGGGTCGCCGGCGGCGACGAGCCCGGGCTCGTGAAGGTGCAGAACGTCCAGCATCTGGCCACGGCGATCCGCGCCCAGCTCGCCGAGCCCGTGCCGGCACTAGAGCTCGCCGGACTCCTGCATCCCACGCCCGCCGTGTGCGGGGAGCCCCGCGAGGTGGCGGAGCCCCTGATCCCCGCACTCGAGGGTCTCGATCGCGGCTGGTACGCGGGGGGCATCGGCTGGACCGACCTGGCCGAGGACGGCGAGTTCTGCGTGGCTCTGCGTTGCGCGCTCCTGCGCGGGGCCGTCGCGCATCTCTACGCGGGCTGTGGAGTGGTTCGGGAGTCGGTCCCGGCGGAGGAGCTCGACGAGTCCGAGGTAAAGCTGCAGGCCCTGCTGCCGCTCCTGAGCTGATTCGAACGGGCTACCGGCGGCCGGTGGCGTCAGTACCGGCTTATAAGCCGGCGTTAACGCGGCGGGGACTCAATCGGGCACAGGTGGGGGATAACGTTGGTCGATGCCGCCAGACGGCGCCGACCCCAGGGAGGGAGGGGGCTTCACTCCTGCGCGCGTCGCTGTTGTCGCGGGACTCGTGGTTGCCGTCGTCGCTGTGGCCGTGCTCATGTTCAGCGGCGACAACGGCTACCGCGTCAAGGCGGAGTTCCTGAACGCGGGGCAGCTCGTCAAGGGGAACCAGGTCAAGGTGGCCGGCACGCAGGTCGGCTCCGTCAAGAAGGTCGACGTCACGAGCGACGGCGAGGCCCTCGTGACCTTCGAGCTCGAGAAGGAGTACGCGCCACTTCGTCGCGGGACCAAGGCGATCGTCAAGCAGACGTCGCTCTCGGGCATCGCGAATCGCTACATCGACCTGCAACTCGGGCCACAGAACGGCGCCGAGATCAAGGACGGCGGCCGGCTCGGTCCGGACGAGACGGAGACGGCGGTCGAGATCGACCAGGTCTTCGACCTGCTGGACAAGGACACACGCAAGTCGCTCCAGGGCGTGATCAGGGGCTCGGCCAGGATGCTGCGCGGCCGCGGCACCGACATCAGTCGCGGCGTGCGTTACCTGAACCCGGCGTTGTCCACCGGCAGCCGCCTGTTCGGCGAGCTGACCCGCGACACGCCGCTGCTGGAGCGCTTTCTCGTCGACAGCTCGAAGCTGGTCACGACGCTCGCAAGCCGCGAGAACGACCTCGCCGGGGTCGTCTCGAACCTGAATGCGACGACCCGTGCGCTGGGAGACCAGAAGGACGCGCTCGCCGAGTCGGTCGATCGCCTGCCGCCTTTCATGCGGCGCGCGAACACCACCTTCGTGAACCTGCGGTCGGCGCTGGACGACGTGGATCCGCTGGTGTCCGCGGCCAAGCCCGTGGCCCGCAAGCTGAGCCCCTTCCTCGAGGAGGCCCGCGGATTCACGTCGGGTGCGAAGCCCACCGTCCGTGACCTGCGGCTGACGATCCGTCGCGCCGGCAGGCGCAACGACCTCACGGAGCTGATGCCGACCTTCCCGCCGCTGGCGCGGATAGCGCTCGACACGCGGCGTATCAACGGCGCGAGACGCAGCGGCGCGTTCCCGGAGACCGCCGCGGCGCTGCGCGCCGCCGCACCCACGATCGCGCTCGGCCGCCCTTACACGAACGACCTCTTGGGCTGGATGGACGACTTCTCCGACACGGGCGGCTACGACGCGCTGGGCGGCTTCTCGCGTGCCTTCCTCAGCTTTGCCGAGCTCGTGGGCGGGCCGGGCCCGAAGGTCGGCCAGTATCGGCGCTGCCCGGGAGCCGCCGAGGCGGCGGCGTCGGACGGCTCCAACGTGCTCAGCGGTGGCGAGGCAGCCCGGCTCGGCTGTAACCGGAGCCAGAGGGCGGTGGGGCCCCCATGAGGCGGCTGGCGACCGTCGCGTTGGTCCTTGGCGCGTGTGCGCTGGCTGTGGTCCTGGGGGCTGCCTCCGGCGGGGCGCCGAAGGGCAAGCACTTCAAGATCGAGTTCGACAACGCGTTCGGACTGACCAAGGGCGGCGACCTCAAGATCGCGGGCGTTCGGGCGGGCAAGACCACGGGCTTCGACATCACCCGGGGGCCGCGGCCCAAGGCGGTCGTCACCGCCGAGATCACGGAGCCGGGGATGGCCGACCTGCGGTCCGACGCGAGCTGCGAGATCAGGCCGCAGTCGTTCATCGGCGAGTACTTCGTGGACTGCCGGGCGGGCAGCTCGAAGAAGCGCGTGGGAGACGGCGGGGTCATTCCGGTCAAGCAGACCACCTCCACGATCCCCCTCGACCTCGTGAACGACATCCTGCGCCAGCCCTACCGGCAGCGCCTCAGGCTGATCATCGAGGAGCTCGGAGCCGGCCTCGCGGGCCGTCCTCAGGATCTGAGCGACGTGCTGCGGCGCGCCGATCCGGGGCTGCGCGAGACGAACAAGACCCTGCGCATCCTGGGTGCCCAGACCTCGACGATCGAGCGCCTCATCGTCAACTCGGACAGGGTGCTTGCGGCGCTCGCCCGGCGAAAGACCGAGGTGTCCCGGTTCGTGCGCGAGGCGGGCCGCACGGCCGAGATCACCGCCACTCGCCGCACAGACCTGGCTCGGACCTTCAACCGCCTGCCGGCGTTCCTGGCCGAGCTGCGTCCCTACATGACTCGGCTGGGCGACCTTACCGTCGCTCAGACCCCGCTCCTCCGCAACCTCCGGGCCGCCTCGGGCGACCTCGACGTGTTCCTGCGGCGACTCCGGCCGTTCTCGGCCGCCGCCCGGCCCGCGCTGCTCAGGATCGGTCGAGCCTCCACGGTGGGAAGCCGCGCGGTGGAAGTGACGGCGAAGGACGTCGCCGAGTTGCGCCGGCTGGCGGTCCGCACGCCCACTCTTGCCAGGCCACTGCGCCAGTTCCTCACCTCGATCGACGACCGTCGCCGCGCTGTCGAGCCCGATCCGCGAGCCAGGGCAACCGGCCCGCCCGCAGGCGATCCGACCCACATCCGGTCGGGCTCGCAGGGCGGATTCACCGGCATGGAGGCTCTCTGGGACTACTTCTACTGGCAGGCGCTCTCGACCAATCCGCTGGACAGGTCAGGGCACGTTCTGAGGGTGCAAGCGATGCTCAACGCCTGCTCGCAGTACCAGGTCAACCGGACGGGCCACGAGGCGCTGTTCGACCAATGCAACCAGTGGCTCGGGCCCCACCAACCGGGCATCACCGCCCCGGATCCGACCGAGATCCGGAATGAGGCAGGCGAGCCAGCGGCGCCGTCGCTCCCGACCCCGGCGCTCCCGGCGGCGCTGCGGAAGCTCAGCCCGAAGGCCCCCAGCGGACCGCGGGCTCCCGCCCGATCCGGGTCGGGCGCCGGAGCGTCCCTCCTCGACTACCTGCTGTCGCCATGAGCCGACGACCCCGCGCAGCCATCACCGCCAGCCCGGTCCTCATCGGGGCCGTGACCGTGCTGATCGCGGTCATCGCGGTCTTCATCGCCTACAACGCCAACCAGGGGCTGCCCTTCCTGCCGACCTACAAGCTCAAGGCGGAGGTTCCCAACGCGCAGAAGCTCGTGGAAGGTAACGAGGTCCGAGCGGGTGGCTTCCGGGTCGGGATCGTCAAGAAGATCACCTCCAAGCGGGTGACCTTCCGCGGGAAGGAGCGCTCGGTCGCGCTGCTCGACCTCGAGCTCGACAAGCAGGTCGACCCGCTGTCCACGGACACCCAGCTGATGGTGCGGCCGCGTTCGGCGCTCGGGCTCAAGTACCTGCAGGTCGTCCCTGGCCGCTCCAAGCAGACGTTTGCGGATGGCGACACGGTCCCGCTCCAGAACACGCTCAAGGAACCGCTCGAGCTGGAGGACGTGCTCGCCAGCTTCCCCGCCGGGACCCGCGACGACGCGAGGGCTTCGCTGCAGGGCTTCGGCAGCGGTCTGGCCGGACGCGGCCCCGACATCAACATCGTGATCGAGGAGCTGCGCCCGTTCCTTCGCCACCTGCAGCCGGTGATGAAGTCGCTGAACGATCCGGGTACCGAGCTGTCCGGTTTCTTCCCCCGCATCGGCCGCGCCGCGGCGGAGGCGGCCCCCGTCGCTCAGGTCCAGGCGGAGCTGTTCACGAACATGGCCGACACCTTCGCGGCCATCTCGAGCGACCCCGCGGCGCTGCAGCAGACGATCCAGGAAAGCCCCCCGACCCTGGACGTCTCGATCTCGTCCCTGCGCGTGCAGACGCCCTTCCTTGCCAACTTCGCCGACACCTCCCGGCTGCTGCGCCCCGGCACGGCAGAGTTGACGCGCGCGCTGCCGCCGCTAAACGGGGCGCTTCGGGCAGGTACGCCCGTTCTCCGGCGCACTCCTGAGGTGGCGGACGACCTCGAGGGCACCTTCCGCGCCCTCGTGGACCTGGGCAGGGACCCGAACACGCTGCTTGCCCTGCGCGACCTGAGGCGCGGCGTCGAGATCTCCGGCCCGGCGGTGCGCTACGTGGCTCCCTTCCAGACGCTCTGCAACTACCTCGTCTACTTCTTCAACCCGCTCGGCACCCACATCTCGCAGGCGGTGCCGGGCGGCACCGCCGAGCGGATTCTGGCCAAGCTCGTTCCGTTCACACAGCCGAACAGCCTTTCGAGCAGCGAGTCGACCCGGCCGGTCGACGTGCCGCAGGGGATGGACCCGCAGGCGGAGCCGGCGCAGCAGGCCCTGCACAGGCAGTACGGCGGCGGCGGCCGCGTCAACCCGTACGGGCCCGGCGGAGCCGCCGACTGCCAAACCGGTCAGGAGGGCTATCCGGACCGCCTGGCGGCGCACGCCCGCTACCGGCCGTCGCCGAATCCCTTGGAGGGCGGCGGGAGCCACATCGTGGTCGACAAGGACACCCCTGGCCTCACGGGCGGCACCTACGTGGCCCGCCGGCTCGGCATCAAGCGACTGAGGGACATCCCCTGATGGCGGATTCCTCGGGCGCACGCAGGCAGGGCATGACCCCGTTCAAGGCGGGCGTCCTGGCGCTAGTCGTGATCGCGCTGCTCACCTACTTCGGCTTCACCGGGACCAACCCGTTCTCGCACCCGTACGAGCTCAAGGCGATGTTCGCCGACGCCCGCAACCTCCAGCAGGAGGCGCCGGTGCGCATCGCCGGAGTCGAGGTGGGGAAGGTGAAGAAGATCGAGCCCGTCGAGGACTCCGCGGCGGCAGAGGTCACGATGGAACTCAAGAAGGCCGCGCTCCCGATCCACGAGGACGCGAGCCTCAAGGTCCGGCCACGGATCTTCCTCGAGGGGAACTATTTCGTGGACCTCAGGCCGGGCTCGCCCTCCTCGCCCGCGCTCGGGGACGGCGAGAAGGTGCTGCCGGTACGGCAGACGGCCTCGTCGGTGTCGCTCTCGGAGATCCTCGGGGCGCTCCAAAGCGACGTGCGGACCGACCTCCAGACCCTCCTGCGCGAATACTCGAGGGGGCTCTCGCGCGGTGGAGCGGAGGCCTTCAACCGCGCCGCCCGCTACTTCGTCCCCGCCTATCGCTTCACGGCAATCACAAACGATGCACTACTCGGCGAGGAGCCGGGCCGCGACGTGCCGCGCCTCCTGCGTGGCTCCCGGCGCGCGTTCGCGGCGCTGGCGGCGAATCCCGAGGCGCTGCGGCAGCTCGTCACCGACCTCAACGTGACGGCGGGCGCGCTGGCGCGTGAGGACACCGCGCTGGAGGCCTCGGTGCCCGCGCTCCGCGACACGCTCCGCGCCGGCATGCCTGCGCTCGCCTCGCTCGACAATGCCCTCCCGACGCTGCGGGCCTTCGCCGTCGAGGCGCTCCCGGGCGTCCGCTCTTCGGGGCCGACGCTCGACGTCGGAATCCCCTGGTTGCGCCAGGGCCGGCTCCTGATGCGGCCCAGCGAGTTGCGGGGCCTCTCCCGAGAGCTGCGACGCGCCACGCCCAGCCTGGTGCGGCTCAACGTGCAGCTCCGGCCGCTGTTGCGTCAGGGTCGAGCGCTGTCGTCCTGCACGAACACCGTGCTGGTGCCGTTCGGCGAGTCGAGGATCCCCAGCATCGAGTCCGGCAACTCGAACCAGGAGGCCCGCCGCCAGCTCGTACGGAGCCTAGTCGGGCTAGCGGGGGAGAGCCGGCTCAACGACGCCAACACGCCCTTCTACCACATCCAGGGCGTCAACCCGACGAACCTCTCGACCGGCCGGATCGAGCCGGCGGCCCCGCCGGACCCGCGGACGCCGCCGCCCCACCGCCCGGACGTGCCCTGTGAGACACAGGAGCCTCCGAACCTGTCTGCGCCCGGTGGGCCGGCGGCTCAGTTCTCGAGCAGACCGCGCGCCTCCGGGGCCGCGATCCGCCGGATCGGAGCCCGCTGGCGGCAGATGCTGCGCAGCGGGGAGTTCTCCGCCCTCGAGCGTCGCTTCCGCGCGCTGGCGAAGGAGGGGAAGAAGAGGTGAGGACCGCGATCCGCAAGCATCTCCGCGACGCGCTCGCCGTTCTGGGCCTCATCGTTTTGGGGATCGGGATCGCCGGCTACATCCTCAGCCAGCAGCGGCTGCGCTTCCCCCTGGTCGAGCCGAAGCCGAAGGAGATCAACGTCGAGCTTCAAACCTCGGGGGCGGTGCTGCCGGGACAGGGGCAGACGGTCCGGGTCGCCGGCGTGGAGATCGGTGAGATCGGCGGCGTGCGACTCAAGAACGCGGTGGCCGTCGTCAAACTCGAGATCAAGCCCAAGTACGAGGACGTCATCCGCAAGGACGCCACGATCCTGCTGCGGCCGAAGACGCCGCTCAAGGACATGCTTCTCGAAGTGAGTCCGGGCTCTGGGCCGGAGGTGCCGGACGGCGGAACGATCCCGGTGGCGAACACGGCGCCGGACGTCAACCCGGACGAGATCTACGAGGCGCTCGACGCCGACGCGCGGGACTACCTGAAGGCGCTCGTGGTGGGCGCGGGGAAGGGCTTGCAGGGGCGCGGCGGGAACCTGCGCGACCTGTTCCGTCGCTTGGAGCCTCTGCATCGCGACCTCGCGCGCGTCACAAAGGCCTCCGCCCGGCGCCGTCGGGCCCTCAAGCGTCTGATCCACAACTACTCGGAGCTCATCGCCGAGGTCGGACGCCACCCCGACGACCTCACGCGGCTCGTGACGGCCTCGCGTGATGTCTTCTCCGCCACGGCAAGCCAGGGCCCGAACATCTCGCTCGCCGTGGCCAGGTTGCCGGCCACGCTGCGCCGGACCGAGCAGACGCTCAACCAGGTAGACCGGTTCGCGCCGCTCCTGCGCTCGTCGCTCCAGTCGCTTCGTCCGGCGATCCGGAGGCTGGCCCCGACCAACGCCGCGGTGCGCCCGTTCCTGCGGCAGACGGAGCCTGCGCTCCGGACCCAAATCCGGCCGTTCGTCAGGCGGGCCACGCCGTACACGAAGGACCTCGCGAGCGCCGCCCGCGCCACTGCCCGGGCGACCCCGGACCTGACGCGCTCGGTTGGGGAGCTCAACCGGTTCTTCAACATCGGGGCCTACAACCCAAGCGGCGCCGAGGGGCTCGGCGGGAAGTCGACCGCGCAGCAGCGCGCCCGCCAGGAGGGCCTCCTCTACTGGCTGGCCTGGACGGCTCAGAACGGCGTCTCCTTGTTCAACACGGCCGATGCGCAGGGGCCCTGGCGCCGAGTCACGATCTGTGGGCTGGACCCCGCGGCCGCGGCCGGCCTCCTGTCGATGGTCCTCGCGCAAATCAGCGCGAATCATCCGGACCTCCTGCAGCAGCTCATCAATCAGGTGGGCGGGACGTCGGAGACCCTGCTGCAGAACCTTGTCGCAAGGTCGGGCGGATTCGGGGCCTGCAGCTTCTAGAAATGGTCAAGGAGACACCAAGCCTCAAGCAACTCGCCGCGATGGTGGGGTTCGCCCTGTCGGTGTTCGGGCTGTTGCTGTTCCTGTGGATCTCCTTCGGTGGCACCCTGCCGCTCAAGCCGAAGGGCTACCAGTTCAAGGTCGCCTTCCCGGAGGCCGCGACCATGGTGGAGGAGGCCGACGTCCGAATGGCCGGTGTGGACGTCGGCAAGGTGAAGGGGCGGGCGCTCACCGACGGCGGCAGGCGCACGCTCGCGACGATCGAGGTCGAATCCCGCTTCGCCCCGATCCCGCGCGACACGCAAGCGGTACTGCGCCAGAAGTCACTGCTCGGCGAGACGTACGTGGAGCTGTCACCCGGCCACAGGAGCTCGGGCAAGCTGCCGGACCACGGGAGGCTCCCGGACGGACGCGTCAAGCAGACCGTGGAGTTGGACGAGATCTTCTCCACCTTCGACTCGGGGACGCGAAAGAACTTTCGAGAGTGGCTGCACGAGTCCGGCATCATCACGAGCGGCGACTACGCGCAGAACTTAAACGACGCGCTCGGGAACGCGGCTCCGTTCTTCGAGAGCGGCACCAGGCTGCTGAAGCCGCTCGACGACCAGGAGATCGCGGTGCGCCGCCTCGTCCGCAACACCGGCAGGGTGTTCGGCGCGATCTCACGAGAGAACGGCGCGCTGCGCGGGCTCATCGTGAACGGCAACCGCACGTTCGGTGCGCTGGCCTCGAGGGACAGGGCGCTCGCCGACACCTTCCACGTGTTCCCGACCTTCCTTCGCGAGACGCGTGCGACGATGCTGCGGCTCGAGCGCTTCGCTCGCAACGCGGACCCGTTGGCCACCGATCTGAAGCGCCCCGCGAGGGACCTCGGGCCGACGCTCCGCGACCTGGCCGAACTCGCCCCGAACCTGGAGGCCCTGTTCCACGACCTGGGTCCGTTCATCAGCGCCGCCGACGTGGGGCTGCCGCAGCTCAACCGGATACTGCGCGGGGCGCGGCCGGTGCTCGGCGCCGTGCACGTGTTCATGCCGGAGCTGAACCCGATCCTGTCCTACCTCGCCTTCGCGAGGGGACAGGTCGCCGACTTCATAACGACCGCCGGAGGGGCCCTGGCCGGCAATGGCGAGGGTGGCTACACGCGCACCTCGGGCGCCGAGCACTACCTGCCGCAGATCGCGATGCTGGAACCGCGCTCGTTCCAGCGTCAGAGCAGGCGGCCGCCCCACGAGCGCGGGAACGCCTATATCGCGCCAAACGCGTACCTGCGCGCCACGCCCCTCGGGGTCATAGAGAGCTTCGACTGCCGTCCCTCCGGCGGCGAGCGCCGCGACTCGGTCCCGTCTCCCCCCGACGGGCCCGCGCCGCCCTGCTTCGTGCAGCCGCCGTCGCTCTACAACGGCCAGCGGTTCCCCTTCCTGCGCCGCGGGCGCGCCCCCAACGTGCGGCCGCCGGCGAACAGCGAGTCGGGCACGCAGCCGGCCCGGCCGTAAGTCGGGCGGGAACGGGCCGACCGCCGACTACGCCCGCACGGGCTCGTGATCGCGGCTCCGCTCGAGCAGCTCCTCCAGCGAGACATCGAGGTGCGCCGCCAGCTCGTCGGCGTCCGGCAGTGCGGCGCGGTCCGCGTAGAGGCCGAAACAGGCCCGTCCGGCGACACTGGTGAAGCCGATCGCTCGGGCTCGTCGGGGGACCGCCCGGTACCGGATCGAGTAGCAGCGCCGCGAGCTCCACGGCGGCGATGCCGTCGACCATTCAATGGTGCGCCTTGCCCACAACAACGCCGAGGCCTCCGCCTTCGAGGCGATCCGCGATCCACATCTCCCAGAGCGGCCGGTCATGGGCCAGCGGCGTGGACATCACCTTGTCGGCCAACTCGGCCAGATCGCCGTCGGGCGCTCTGCGGACGTGTCAGTCAATGTGGAACTCGTGGTCGTCGACCCATACCGGCCGGTTCAACCCGAGTGGCACGTGCGCGAGCCGCTGGTGGTAACGGGGGGCCCGCCAGAGCCGGCGGGCGATGTGGTCGCGCAGCTGCTCGAAGCTCGGTGGAGGACCCTCCTTCCCTCCCTGTGGACGGGCGCTCTCCCCAAGGTGGCGAGATCCCTCAGCTGAGTGCGGCCGCCACCCGCGTGACGACCTCGCGGTGCAGCCTGACGTTCTCGGCACGGTCGGTTCGGACCTCCACGAGACCGGGCTGGGCCGCCGCCGCGGCGACCTCCGCCGGGCTGCTCGCGGTCGTGTGTGGTAGGTCGGCGAGCGCCGCCACGCGCTCGAGCTCTACCCCGGCGGGCGTGGCGATGTGCCGCTCGTAGGCCTCCGGATCGGCGGCCTCCGCCACCGGGAGGAAGTCGAAGATCGAGCCGCCGCCGTTGTCGAGGCAGACGATGGTCAGCTCCGCTCCGGCCCGCCCGGCCGCCAGCAGCCCACCCAGGTCGTGAAGCAGCGCGAGCTCGCCGGTCAGGAGCCAGGCTCGCCCCTCCGCGGCGAGGGCGGCGCCGGCCGCGGAGGCGACCACGCCGTCGATCCCGTTCGCTCCACGGTTGGCGAGGAAGCGAATCGGCTTATCGGACTGGGGGAAGTAGGCCTCGACGTCGCGGATGGGCATCGACGAGCCCACCCAGACGGACGCGCCGGCCGGCAGCGCCGGCTCGATCGCCGCGAGAGCCTTGGGCTCGAATGGGTCCGGTGACTCGGCAAGGGCCCCGGGGACTGTCGAGTCCGCCTCCCGCCAGGAGCCGAGCCACGAGGGGTCGCGCTCGATCGTGCGCATCTCGAGGGCGGCCGCCAGAGCGTCGCACGTCGGTGCCGCGGCCGCGTGCAAGAGAAGCTCGGCGGAGCGGGTCGGCTCGTGCCAGGCGGCGTGGGCGTCGAGCACCACCTGCGGGGTCGCCGCCAGGAGCTCCCGGAGCGGCTTGGAGGTGGGAGTGTCGCCGACCCGGAGCACGAGCTCGGGCCCCAGCCGCATGGCGAATCCCTCCACGCGCAGGAACACGTCGTAGTGCGCGATGACGTGCGAGCGATCGTGCTCGCCGCAGCGGAGCCCGGAAGTCGGCTCGGCGAGCACCGGCCAGCCGGCCTCGCCGGCCAGCCGGGCGACCGGCTCGGCGACGTCTTCGCCGGTTGGCCCGCATACGATGGCGCCCCTCGGCGACCTGGCGATCCGCTCGGCAAGTCGCTGGACGTCGTTGGCGTCCGGCGCGCTCGAGTGCTCGCGGAGCTCGACCCAGGGCCGCCCGCCCTCGCGCCCCCGCCAGGTCTCGGCGTCCAGGTCCTCCGGGATCGGTGCGAGCGGCTCGCGAAGCGGGAAGTTGAGGTGGACGGGCCCGGGCCTGCCTCCCAGCGCCGTCCACCAGGCGCGGCAGGCGAGCGCCCGATGGTGCACGGCGGCCGGGCGACCCGGCTCGTGGTTCCCGACCTCGACGAACCACTTCGCCGCGCTCCCGTAGATGTGCAGCTGGTCGATCGCCTGGCCGGCCCCGACGTCGCGCAGCTCCGGAGGCCGGTCGGCCGTCAGCACGATGAGCGGCACGCGCGCCTCGTACGCCTCGACGACGGCGGGATGGAGGTTGGCGGCGGCGGTTCCGGAGGTGCAGGTGATCGCGACCGGCCTGCCGCCGGCCTTTGCCAGGCCGAGCGCTAGGTAGCCGGCCGCCCGTTCGTCGATCACCGAGATGCTCCTCAGCCCGTCCTGAGCCGCTAGGGTCAGAATCAGCGGCGCGTTGCGGGACCCCGGACAGGTCACGGCGTGCGTCAGCCCGCAGCGCCGGAGCTCGTCGACGAAGGCTTGCAGCGGCGCGTAGGTGCGGTTGACGGGGATGATCTGGCTCACGATGGTGCTGTTCGTCCCCGGGTTCATGCAGCGCGGAGATGCCTGGCGCCGGTGGCCGAGCTGCTGCCCGAACGCTATCCGAGCATCCTCCTCGACCATCGGCAACACACGCTGGAGGGGAGGCTTGAGGAGATCGCAGAGGCGGCGCAGGGTGCAGTCCTGGTGGGTTACTCGCTGGGAGGGCGACTCGCCCTGCGCGCGGCACTCCGCGCGCCGGGCCGCTTTGCGGGCCTGGTCACGGTCGGTGCCACGGCTGGCATAGAGGACTCGGCGGAACGGTCGGCCCGCGCGGAGGCCGATGAGAAGCTGGCGGGCTGGATGGAGCGCTCGTCAATCGAGAACATCGTGGCGATCTGGGAGCGCCAGCCGCTGTTCGCCGATCAGTCGGACGCGGTGGTCGATCAGCAGCGCCCGGGCCGGCTGGGCCACGATCCCGCTCAGCTCGCCTCGCTGTTGCGGACGGCGGGCCAGGGCGCCCTCGCGCCCGTATGGACGGAGCTTCACCGCCTAGACCTGCCCCTGCTCGCGCTCGCCGGTGCGCGGGACGAGCGCTACGCGGCCGCGGCGCGCCGGCTGGCCGAGCTCGCGCCGCGCGGTCGGGCGGCTGTGGTCGAGCACGCCGGCCACGCCCCCCAGCTCCAGCGGCCGGAGGCCGTCGCCGGCCTTCTGCTTGAGTTCCTCGACGAATGAGGATCGGGATCGTGGGAGCAGGTCGGATCGGCGGCAACGCCGGCAGGCTGTTCGCGCGGGCGGGGCACGACGTGATGTTCAGCTTCTCGCGGCAGCCGCAGAAGCTGCAAGCGCTTGCGGACGAGACGGGCGGCAGAGCCGGGACGCCTGCCGAGGCGGCTGCGTTCGGCGATTTGGTGATGCTGTCCGCGCCCTGGACGCTGGTCGATGAAGCTCTGGCCCAGGCGGGGTCGCTCGAGGCCAAGATCGTGATCGACACGACCAACCAGTTCGGCCGCTCGGGCTTGGAAGACCTGGGCGAGCTAACCGCGGCCCAGCTGAACGCCGGGCGGATGCCCGGAGCCCGTTACGTCAAGTCGTTCAACACGCTGACCTCCGGGTTTCAGGCCGAGGCCTCGCAGCGCTCCGGCGATGAACGCGTGGTGCTCTTCCTCTGCGGCGACGACGCCGAAGCGAAGGCGATCGTGGCGGGGCTGATAGAGGACGCGGGCTTCGTCCCGGCCGACGTCGGTGGAACCGCCGACGCCGGCGTTATGGAGGCGCCGCGCCGCGAGGGCGCCGTCTACGGCGAGGAGTACCGCGAGCCGGAGGCCCGCGCGGTGGTGGAGGCGCTGCAGGCGGGCGAGCCAATACCGCCCACGCCGGCGTACTAGCCTCCTGCCGAGTCACTAACCGGGCTCCGCCCCACAAAGTGACCCCGTAGCGTCAGTCCACCCGGTCGATCGTCACCGCTTCCAGGTCGCGGTCGTCCACCTCCACGCCGAGGCCGGGACCTTGCGGCACCGAAAGCAGGCCGTTGCGCGGCCGTCCAAGCGCCCGGGCGATTGGGGCGTCGAAGAGTTCCAAGGTTCCGAGCCCGCAGGCAAGCGAGATTCCCTCCGAGGCGGCGAGCTGGAGCGCGGCCGCGATTCCCCAGGGTCCGTCGAGCGTGCTCGAGAGGAACGCGCGCATACCATGCCGCTCCGCCTCGCGCACCGCGTCGCGGGCCGGCAGGAAGCCGCCGCTGCCGGCGAGCTTGACGTTCACCACGTCGCAGGCCCGAGCCTCCGCCGCCAGCCTGACCTCCCTGGCGCCCGCGATCGGCTCGTCGGCGGCGATGGGAACGCCCACTCGGGGGCGGACACGCGCCAGCTCCTCGAGCGTGCGACAGGGCTGCTCGACCAGCTGGAGGTCGAAGGGCTCGAGCTCCTCGATGCGCGCGATCGCTTCCTCGGGGGCCCAGGCGCCATTCGCGTCGAGTCGCACCGCCGGCCACGGCCCCACTGCCTCCCGCACCGCCGCTACCCGCTCGCGGTCGTCCGGCAGGCCCACCTTGACCTTGAAGCACGAGTAGCCCGTGCGGACGCCCTCGCGAGCAGCGCGGGCAGTTTCTTCCGGCGGGCCGGCGGCGAGCGTCTGGTTCACGGGGATCACGTCGGCGCCCAGCTCACCCAGCGGCCGGCCCCGCCGGCGCGACTGCAGGTCGAGCTCCGCGAGCTCCCACGCCGCGCGCGCCGGCGGTGGCGATCCACGGGGAGGTGGGCCGCCGCGTAGCGCCTCCCAGACGTCGTCGACCGTCACTCCGTCATAGGGCTCGAGGGGCGCGGCCTCGCCGAATCCCACGGTTCCCTCGTCGTCCTCGAGCCTGATCACGGCCAGCTCGCGGGAGCGCACCACGCCGCCCGCCGTGACGAACGGCTCGCGGAGAGGGATCGCCAGCCGCAAGAGCGAGCGCCTCACGACAGGAGAACACCGGCGGCCAGCAATAAGGAGAAGAGGGCGAGCAGCCGGCCGGTGCCCGCCAGCGCGCTGTTCAGAGCGGGGCCGTCGGTGCGCGCCGCCACCGTTCCGGCCAGCGGCGGGGCGAGGGGCAGCGCGGCCAGCGAAAGGAGCAGCCAGGCGGACAGCCCTCCGGCCAGCCAGATAGCCACTGGCGCGGCGAAGGCCAGCGCCAGCATCCCGGCGTAGAGCCGCCGCGCCAGGTCGCGGCCGAGCTTCACCGCGAGGGTCCGCTTGCCGGCCCGCCGGTCGGTCTCGATGTCGCGCAGGTTGTTCACGACCAGGATCGCCGCGGCGAGCAGGCCCACGGGCACGGAGAGCGCGAACGCCTCCCAGCGCAGGTCCTCGGTCTGCACGTAATAGGAACCCACGACCGCGACCACGCCGAAGAACAGGAACACGAACAGCTCGCCGAGTCCCTCGTAGCCGTAGGGGCGGGGCCCGCCGGTGTAAAGCACGCCGGCCAGGATCGACGCGATCCCAACCACGAGCAGCTGCCAGCCCGCTACCGCGGTCAGGTAGCCCCCGGCCGCCACGGCCACGCCGAATGCCACGTAGGTGCCGACCAGCACGGTTCGGGGCGGCATCAGGCCGCCCGCCGTGACCCGCACGGGCCCGAGGCGATCCTCCGTGTCGGCGCCGCGGCGGGCGTCCGAGTAGTCGTTGGAGAGGTTCGTCCCGATCTGGATGAACACGCTGCCGACCAATGCCGCCAGAAACCTGACCGGGTGGAAGACTTCCTCTGAGCCCGCCAGCGCGGTGCCCACGAGCACCGGCGCGACGGCGGCGGGAAGCGTGCGGGGCCGCGCGGCGACTAGCCACAGGCGCAGCGTTCCGCGCGGGAGCCGGGCGACTCGGGAAGCGCTCAAGGTCGCTTGGGGAACTTCCCGAAGTCCGGCTTGCGGCCCTCGACGTAGGCGTCCCGCCCCTCCTGGGCCTCCTCGCTCATGTAGAAGAGCAGGTTGGCGTCGTGAGCCAGCTGCTGGAGACCGGCGAGCCCGTCGTCGGCCGCGTTGAAGCTGGCCTTGAGCAGGCGTAGGGCGAAGGGGGAGAGCTCGAGCATCTCCCGGCACCAGCGCACGGTCTCCTCCTCGAGGGCCTCCAGCGGGACGACGGCGTTGACGAGCCCCATCCGGAGCGCCTCGTCGGCCGAGTACTGGCGGCAGAGAAACCAGATCTCCTTGGCCTTCTTCTGGCCGACCTGCTCGGCCAGCAGCGCGGCGCCGAAGCCGCCGTCGAAGCTGCCGACCCGTGGCCCGGTCTGCCCGAAGCGCGCGTTGTCTGCCGCGATCGTCAGGTCGCACACCACGTGCAGCACGTGGCCCCCGCCGATGGCGTAGCCGGCCACCATGGCCACGATCGGCTTGGGCAGGCGTCGCATCTGCACGTGCAGGTCGGTCACGTGGAATCGACCCACACCGCGGCGCCCGGCCTCGTCATCCGCCAGATACCCGGAGTCGCCGCGCACGCGCTGGTCACCGCCCGAGCAGAAGGCCAGCGGGCCCTCGCCGGTGAGCACGATCACCCCGATGTCGGTGTCCTCGCGGGCGCGTTCGAGGGCGTCGGAGATCTCGATCAGCGTCTTGGGGCGGAAGGCGTTGCGTACCTCCGGTCGGTCGATCGTGACCTTCGCGATCCCGTCGGCCGCCTCGTAGCGGATGTCCTCGTAGTCGCCCGCCGGCCGCCACTCGGCGGCCGGGCGGATCGCGCGCTCTGCCGTCTCCATGGGCGTGTCGCAGGATAGTCGCCCAGGTAGGCTGGCCCTGTGGGCGAGCGGGACGTCCAACTCGCGCGCGAGGTCTTCGACGCCATCGACCGGCGCGACGTGGTCCGCGCGGCCTCCGGCGTCCCCGCGGTGCCTCTAGAAGAGCTGCCGAGTCCCTCGGGCGTGCACACCGTCCCCGACCTTCAGGCCAGGTGATAGGAGTGAAGGTTCGGATGGGGAGTCGCGCCTCGGCGAGGGCGGGACGGCGCTCGTCTACAAGGCCGTCGGGCCCGATGGCCAGGAGCGCCTCAGCTTCGAGCCTTCAACGCTCGATGGGCGAGACGCCTTCGAGTGGACCTTCCGGGTGGGATCCAGCCGTAGGATCGACATCTTCCTGGTGGTGGGCAGCGACGGCTACGCCGTGCTCGGCCAGGTATCCGGCTTCGACTCGGTGATCCGCACCGCACGCTGCGTAGCCGGCTCGATCCAGCCGCGCGGCCAGTGATGAGCGATCCCGGGGCCCCACAGCCTCCCGTCGCGTAGATTCCACGCGGATGATCTACGACAACGACGCGGACCTCTCGCGGCTGGAGGGCAAGACCGTGGCGATCATCGGCTACGGCTCACAGGGGCATGCCCACTCACTCAACCTCAGGGACTCGGGCGGCGAGGTGGTGGTCGGGCTCCGCGAGGGCTCCTCGTCGGCCGACAAGGCGCGCGGCGAGGGGCTGCGCGTCGAGCCGATCGCCGACGCCGCCAGCCGTGGCGATGTCGTGATGGTCCTGCTGCCGGACGAGAGGCAGGCGGAGGTCTGGGAGGCGGAGATACGCGACGGGGTCGCGCCCGGCAACATGCTCCTGTTCGCCCACGGGTTCTCGATCCATTTCGGGCAGATCCCGCCAGGGCCCGAGGTGGACGTCGGGATGGTCGCCCCCAAAGGACCCGGGCACCTGGTGCGGCGCCAGTTCCTCGAAGGCAACGGCGTACCCGGCTTGATCGCCGTACAGCAGGACGCCAGCGGCAGCGCCCGCGACCTCGTGCTGGCGTACGCGAAGGGGATCGGCTGCACGCGCGCCGGCGTCATCGAGACGACCTTCAAGGACGAGACCGAGACCGATCTCTTCGGCGAACAGGCGGTCTTGTGCGGGGGTGTCACCGAACTCGTCCGGGCCGGCTACGAGACGCTGGTCGAGGCCGGCTATGACCCGCGTCTCGCATACTTCGAGTGCCTCCACGAGCTCAAGCTGATCGTCGACCTCATGTACGAGAAGGGCATCACCGGGATGCGCTACTCGATCTCGAATACGGCGGAGTACGGCGACCTGACCCGTGGGAAGCGGGTGATCGGCGAACCGACCCGCGAGGCGATGAAGCAGATCCTCGGCGAGATCCAATCGGGGGAGTTCGCGAAGGAGTGGATCGCGGAGAACCGCGCCGGCCAGGAGAGCTTCCAGCGGATGCGCGAGGAGCAGAAGGACCACCAGGTCGAACGCGAAGGCCGCGAGCTGCGGTCGATGATGGACTGGATCGACCAGGAGTTCTGAGTGGACGAGCGCGAAGAGGGCTTCCTGCCGCCCGAGCCGGCGGGGCCGGAGCCCGAGGTCGGCGAGACCTCGCCACGCCCGCCGCAGCAGCCGGCGGCACCGCCGCCCGGGTACCAGCAACCACCGCCGGCATACCAGCCGCCGCCGGGTTACCAACAACCGCCTCCCGCCTACCCCGGCTGGCAGCCGCCGGCGGGATATCAGCCACCACCACCCCCACCCCCCGGCTATTACGGGTGGGCGCCGCCCCCGGTCCCCCGGCAGCCGGACAACGGCCCCGCCGTGGCCGGCTTCGTCCTATCCATGGCGTCGGCCGGCCTGTGGCTGTTCTCCGCGGGGCTCTCCTCGATCATCTCGATCGTCTGCGCGGGGCTCGGCGTCTTCTACTCGCGTCGTGGAAAGGAGAAGGTGGATGCGGGGAAGACGCAGAAGCACAAGGACCTGGCCAAGGCCGGGTGCATCATCGGATGGGTGATGGTCGGCCTTGCGGCGCTCTCGACGATCGCCTGGGTCCTGATCTTCGTGCTGGCCGGCACCAGCGAGAGCTTCCAGGACGACATGCAGCGCGAGCTCCAGGACTCCGAGATGTCCGGCGGGCTGCGTGTCGCGACTACGGCCCTCTGCACAGGCGCTCCGCTCGTGTGCTGAGCATCCGGGCCGTCCTGGCCGCGGGCTGCGCGTTGCTATGCGTCGCCCTTCTCCCGCTGGCTCGCGCCGAAGCGAGACCGCGGCCCCCTGTGGTGCTGATCATGTTCGACGAATTTCCCACGACGGACCTGCTCGGCAAGCACGTCCGCATCGACGGCACGCGCTTCCCGAACTTCGCCCGCCTGGCGGGGGATGCCACCTGGTACCGGAACGCCACCACGGTCTACGACACGACCTTCTCGGCTGCTCCGGCGATCCAGAGGGCCGCTTTGGCGCTACCACTGGGGCGGCCTGCGCCGTCCCCGGCGCAGCATCCTGAACGTCCTGGCCGGGCGCGGCTACCGAGTGCGGGATCGGTCGACTACACAACCTCTGTCCCAGCCGCTACTGCGGTCGGCAGCGGTCCACCCGCTACTACCTGGTCCACAACCGGCTCGCGCGGTTCACCTCGTTCATCGACTCGATCGGGCCCACGGGGCGGCCGACGATCTGGTTCAAGCACATGCTGCTGCCGCACCTGCCCTGGATCTACTGCCGTCCGGCAAGCAGTACGTCCGCGGCGTGCGGGCTCCGATCCGGGGAATCAACAGCGAGCTGGGAGCCTTCGACCGCAGCCTGGTGAGGCTCTCCTACCTGCGGCACATGCTCCAGGTCGCGGCCGTCGACAACGCGCGGTGGGCCGACTCCTGCGGCGGCTGAAGCAGACGGCGGATCGCCACCCCGGCCAACGTCCATGGCATCGCGCCCGGTTCCGCTGTTCGTGGAGCTCCCGGGCCAGCGGCGGGGAAGGATCAGCCGCTGTACGCGAGGAACGGCGACGTCGCGCCCACAATCGCGCGAGTGGTGGGTCTGCGGCTGCCGTGGCGGACCTCGGGCGAGTCGGTCTTCTCGCGGGCGCTGCGGCGACGCCACACGGTGCGGGTCGGCGCCGGCTTCGCCACCTGAACGCGGTCATGATCGGCGCCCGTGCCTTCCAGGCCCGCTGGAGCCGCACGATCCGGAACACGCGTGCCCTATTCGTCGTCTCTCTCTCCCGACTGCACGCGATCGGCCCGCTCCGATGGCTGATCGGGCAGCCGCTCGCTGGGACGACCCGCCTGCGGGTGGGCCGCGCGCCGGTCGCCGGTGCGGGCCGCTACCACGCCAGCGTGATCGATGCGTTTGAGATCAGGCACGTGAACCCCGCTCGCGGCTGGTTCCGGCGCTGGTGTCCGGGTACATCCGAGGAGGGCGCGGGAGGCGCCGCCGGAACCTCGCCATCGCCGTCAACGGGCGCATCGTCGCCACCGGGCGGAGCTCCTTCCTGCGCGGCAGCAGCCGGGAGGGCTACGCCGTGATGGTTCCGGAGAGCTCGTTCCACCCCGGGGCCAACAGCCTCCACGTGCTTGCGGTGGGCGGACGAGGCAGCAAGCTGCGGTTCCGCCTGCTCGGACGGGTCTAAGCCCTCCGCTATCCTCGCCCTGCCGATGCCCAACCCGTACGTCAAGCAGTACCTGATGACTGCGGGGCCGACGCCGCTTCCCCCGCAGGTGTCGCAGGTGATGGCGGAGCCGATGCTCTACCACCGGTCGCCCGCGTTCATCGAGGTATACGCGCGGGTGCTCGACTCGCTCAAGCGGGTATTCCAGACCGCGGGCGACGTGCTGCTGTTCGCCGCCTCGGGCAGCGGGGCGATGGAGTCCGCGGTCGCCAACCTGGTTCGGCCCGGCGAGCCGGCGCTGGTCGCCTCCTGCGGCAAGTTCGGTGAGCGCTGGGCCGAGCTGTGCGACGCGTACGGCGCCGCCACGGTCCACTACCGGGCCGGCTGGGGGAACAAGGTCGAGCCGGCGGACCTGGACCGCGAGCTCGGCGAGCACGCGGGGGCGGGGCTCGCGTTCACGACGTTCTCGGAGACCTCCACCGGGGTCGTCAACGACGTCCAGGGGCTCGCAGAGGTCGCTCACCGCCACGACGCCCTGCTCGCGGTGGACGCGGTCTCGGGGATCGGGGCCGTCCCGCTGCCGCAGGACAAGTGGGGCGTGGACGTGGTAGTAGGCGGTTCCCAGAAGGCGCTGATGTCGCCGCCCGGGCTCGCGTTCGCCAGCCCCAACGCGACTGCGCTCGCCCGCGCCGCCGAGCCCGGCGGGGCGGGGCGCTACTACTTCGACTGGCGGCGCACGGTTCGCGGACAGCAGGCCGATCCGCCCGACTCGCCCTTCACGCCCGCGGTGGGCCTCGTCATGGCGCTCGACGTCGCCCTGCGGCTGATCGAGCAGGAGGGGCTCGACGGGGTCTACGAACGCCACCGGCTGCTCAGCCGCGCGACCCGCGAGGCCGTCAAGGGTCTCGAGCTCGACCTGTTCGGTCCCGAGGATGAGAACGCCAACGTCGTGACCGCGATCAGGCTGCCCGACACGATCGACGGCGCCCGGGTGCCGAGGCTGATGCGGGACCGCTACGGAATCACGATCGCGGGCGGACAGGGGCAGCTCAAGGGCGATATCGCCCGCATCGCCCACTGCGGGTACTTCGGGGCGTTCGACATCGTGGTCACCATCTCGGCCTTCGAGATGACGCTCCGCGAGCTCGGCCACGAGGTTGAGCTCGGCGCCGGAGTGGCCGCCGCCCAGCGCGTCTTCCTCGAGGCGGGCGTGCCCCTGCTGGCGGGGTGACCCGCGCCGCGGGCACCCCGCGCACCGGCGGCGGCGCGAAGGTCCTCGTCAAGGAGAAGATCGGCGAGTCGGGCGTGCAGCTCCTGCGCGACGCCGGGTTCGAGGTCGAGCTGGGCGTCGACTGGCCCGACGACGCGCTGACGCGCCGGATCGGCGAGTTCGAAGGCATCCTCATCCGCTCCGGGACCAAGTTGACCGCCGACCTGCTCGCCAAGGCGGATCGGCTGCGTGCCGTGGGCCGCGCGGGGGTGGGGGTGGACAACGTCGACGTGGAGGCCGCCACCAAGCAGGGGGTCGTGGTGGCCAACGCTCCCCAGTCGAACGTGATCACCGCGGCCGAGCACACCATGGCGATGCTGCTCGCGCTGGCGCGCAACGTGCCGCAGGCGCACTCGTCGCTCGTCGGCGGGGCCTGGGAGCGCTCGCGCTTCAGCGGCGTGGAGCTGAACGAGAAGGTGCTCGGGATACTCGGCTTCGGGCGCATCGGGCAGCTCGTGGCGCAGCGAGCGCTGGGGTTCGGCATGCGGGTGGTCGCCTTCGACGCCTACGTGGGGGAGGAACGCTTCCGCGAGCTCGGGGTCGAGCACGCCGCGAGCTCCGAGGAGCTCTACGCGCAGGCCGACTTCATCACTATCCACCTGCCGCAGACGCCCGAGACCCAGGGCTGGCTCGACGCCGAAGCCTTCTCGAAGATGCGCGACGGCGTGCGGGTGGTCAACGTCGCCCGCGGCGGCCTGGTGGTGCAGGAGGCACTCAAGCAGGCGCTGGATTCCGGCAGGGTCGCCGGCGCCGCGCTCGACGTATTCCCCGAGGAGCCGGTCACCGAGCACCCGCTGTTCGGCTATCCCAACGTGGTCGTGACCCCGCACCTGGGCGCCTCCACCACCGAGGCCACCGACCGGGCGGGCTACCAGGCCGCCGAGCAAGTGGTGGCGGCGCTCTCGGGCGGCGTCGTCACGAGCGCCGTGAACGTCCCCGCGGTGGCTGCCGAGGACCTCGAGGCGCTGGGCCCCTTCCTGCCGCTTTGCCGGCAGCTCGGCCGGATCGCGGTGGCGGTAGCGGAGGGGAGCTCCGTCGACCGGCTCGAGGTCGAGTACCTGGGCAACGTGGCGGAACGCGACACCCGCCTGCTTACGGTGCAGACGTTGAAGGGCGCGCTCGCGGGCCACACGGAGGAGCAGGTAAACGACGTGAACGCGGCGGCCATAGCCAAGGAACGGGGCATCTCAGTCGCGGAGACCCGCCAGGTGCACGCGCGTGACTTCACGGACCTCGTGCGCGTGTCCGTGGTCGGCGGCGACACCCGGACCCGCGTGGTCGGGACCGTCTTCGGCCGGCGCCACCGGCCGCATCTGCTCGAGGCCTGGGGCTCGCGCTTCAACGTCCAGCTCGAGGAGCACCTTGCCGTGTTGCGCTACCGCGACCAGCCCGGCATGATCGGCCGGGTGGGGACCAGCTTCGGCGAGGCCGGGATCAACATCGTCTCGGCCGCCGTGGGACGCCATCCGGACGACGAGCTGACAGAGGATGGCGAGGCCACGATGGTGATCACCACCGATTCGCCGGTGCCCCAGGACGTGGTCGACGAGATCGTGGCCAGCGAAGGCTTCATCGCCGGCCGCACGGTCTCGCTCTAGCCGTACAGTTCACTTTGCCGGGCCATGAGCCCCACAAAGTGACGTTGTACGAGCGGGCGAGCCGGATAGTCTGGCCGCCATGCGGGCGCTCCTGATCACCGAGCACGGGCCGCCCGAGGTCCTGCGCGTCCAGGAACGGCCCGATCCGAAGCCGGGGCCGGGCGAGGTCCGCGTTCGGGTGCGCGCGGCTGGGATCAGCTTCGCCGACCTGCTTGCCCGCGTCGGCCTCTATCCGGACTCGCCCAAGCCGCCCTGCGTGGTCGGCTACGAGTTCGCCGGTCGATTCGCTCGGCGAGGGCGTCGAGGGCCTGTCGGTCGGCCAGCGGGTGATGGGCGGCTGCCGCTTCGGCGGCTACGCGGAGCTCGTCGTGACCGGCGCCGGCGAGGTACTTCCCCTCCCCGACGAGTGGAGCTATGAGGAGGGCGCCGCCTTCCCCGTCAACTACGCGACCGCCTACGCCGGGGTCGTACGCTACGGCTCGGTGCACGAGGGTGAGCGGGTCCTGCTCCACGCAGCGGCGGGAGGGGTGGGGATTGCGGCGACGCAGATCGCCAAGATCGTGGGCGCCGAGCTGTTCGGGACCGCATCGGCCGCGAAGCACGACGCCATCGAGGGCTTCGGCGTCGACCACGCGATCGACTACCGCGCGCAGGACTTCGTCAAGGAGGTCCGCAGGATCACGGACGAGAAGCGTCCTCTCGACCTGGTGATGGACGCCATCGGCGGGAGGAGCTTCAAGCGGAGCTTCTCGCTTCTGCGCGCCGGCGGAAGGCTCGTCTGCTTCGGTGCCTCGGCAGTTCAGAGCGGCGAGCGGCGCAGCAGGCCTCGAGCGCTCAAGGCGCTCGCCCAGATGCCGCGCTTCCACCCGCTCAAGCTCATGAGCCAGTCGAAGGCGGTGATCGGCCTGAACATGCTCACCATCTGGGACTCGAAGCAGTCACTCGACGAGTACGTCTGGCCCCTGGCCGCCTGGATCGAACAGGGGCGGATCCGTCCGGTGGTGGCGAAGGCGCTCCCGCTCGAACGAGGAGCGGAGGCGCACCGCTTCCTGCATGAGGGAAAGAATGTCGGCAAAGTGGTTCTGACTCTTTAGTGGGGGCACTCCGCCTCCCATTATTCGAGAACTTCGTCAATCCGATCAGGACCGCAGGCCGGAGCCGGCACTCGGTAGACTTGCCCTGCATGTCGCTCCAGCTCGACCTGCGACTTCTGCTTCTCCCCCTTCGGGGGGAATAGCACGTGGCGGCCGCGCAGCCGCAGACCAGCACAGGAGAACGCAGGCGAGGTAGAGAAAGGAACGACATGCGGGACGAGCAGGACCGGGTACGAATCTTCGACACGACGCTCCGCGACGGGGAGCAGTCGCCCGGCATCTCGCTGAACAAGCAGGAGAAGCTCGAGATCGCGCACCAGCTCGCGAGGCTGGGGGTGGACGTCATCGAGGCAGGCTTCCCGATCACCTCCCCGGGCGACTTCGAGGCGGTGCAGGCCATCGCGCGGGAGGTCCAGGGGCGTGTGATCTGCGGCCTCGCACGCACGGCGAAGGAGGACATCGACGCGGCCTGGAACGCCGTCAAGGACTCCGAGCGGCCCCGGGTTCACACCTTCATCGCCACCAGCGACATCCACATCGAGCGCAAGCTCCAGACCACGCGCGAGGACGTAAAGGGCCAGGCGCGAGCCGCCGTGGCGCACGCGAAGCAGTACACCGACGACGTGGAGTTCTCTCCCGAGGACGGCTCGCGCTCGGACGTCGAGTTCATGGCCGAGGTGGTCCAGATCGCACTCGACGAGGGGGCGACCACCATCAACGTGCCCGACACCGTGGGCTACACGATGCCTCACGAGTACGAGGCGATGTTCCAGGAGCTCTACCGGCTGGTACCGGCGCTCCGCGACGTGGTCGTATCGGTGCACTGCCACAACGACCTCGGGCTGGCCGTGGCGAACTCGTTCGCCGGCCTCCAGGCGGGCTGTCGCCAGGTGGAGTGCGCCGTCAACGGGATCGGGGAGCGAGCTGGCAACGCCTCGTTGGAGGAGATCGTCATGCTGCTCCACACGCGCGAGTCGAGCGTGGGCCTTTGGACCGGCGTGGGCACGCGGGAGATCGCCCGAACCAGCCGGCTCGTGTCGCGGCTGACCGGCTACACCGTCCAGCCGAACAAGGCGATCGTGGGACGCAACGCGTTCGCCCACGAGGCGGGCATCCACCAAGACGGCGTGCTCAAGGACCGCACCACCTACGAGATCATGGATGCGACCACGGTCGGCCTCGATACGAACTCGATCGTCCTGGGCAAGCACTCCGGCCGCCATGCGCTGCGGAAGGCGCTGGAGGAGCTCGGCTTCGAGGTCCAGGGCGCTGCGCTCAACAAGGCGTTCAACCGCTTCAAGGAGATCGCGGACAAGAAGAAGAAGGTCACGGCGCTGGATCTCGAGGCGATCGTCTCCGACGAGATGCGTCAGTCGCCGGCGGCCTACGAGCTCGAGTCGTTCGAGGTCGAGGCGTCCTCCAGCAGGGGCCCGCACGCGGGCGTGGCCGTGCGGATGCCCGGCGGCGGGGTCGGCAAGGGCAGCTTCACGGGCGACGGCCCGGTGGATGCCTTCTTCAGCGCGATCAACGCGGCGGTGGGGCGTGAGGCGCGGCTCAAGGAGTACCACGTGAGCGCGGTCACGGGCGGTCGCGACGCGCTCGGCGAGGTGACCGTCCTGCTCGAGCTTGACGGCCGAATGGCCTCAGGCGTTGGCGTCTCGACGGACATCCTCGAGGCGTCCGGCACGGCGTACCTGCGGGCGATCTCGAACGCGCTCGCGGAGTCGGCGGCGGCGGAGGCCGAGCACCATCTGTCGCAGGCGGAGGCCGACCAGACGCCGACGCCCTAGCGGCGCCCTGCTGCACCTGCTAGGCGCAGCGACGGTATTGCGCGACGAGTGGACGCTTCGCGTACCCATCGCAACCCTAGGCGTCCACTCGCGTTCGCATCGTCCGCGAGAATCGACGAGTGGCGGAGGGCTTCACCCTTCGGGACGGCGAGCGGCTGATTCGCTTCGGTGAGGGCGTGCTCGGCGAGGCTCCCCGCCTCGTGGAGGAGCAGGGCTTCGAGCGCTACGTGCTGCTGACCACGCCTCGGGCCGCCGAGGCCGCGTCGGAGCTGTCCCCGGGAGCCGAGGCCGTCCTTGAAGTGCCGGCGGGATTCGTCGACGAGATCTCGGCCGAGCTGCTGCCGCGGGTCCGCGGCCGGCCGCTCGTGGCGGTGGGCGGCGGCCGGGTGATCGATACGGCCAAGGCCGTGGCCGGGGCGGGGGAGGGCCTCTGCGCGGCAATCCCCACGACGCTCTCCGGCGCCCCGATGACGCCGTTCCACCGGCTGCCAGCGGGTGTCGAGGGGGCGCGCTGGGTGCGCCCCGCGCTCGTGGTGGCGGAGCCGACGCTTATGGCCTCCCAGACCGGACCGAAGCGCTCGGCGAGCGCCATGAACGCGCTCGCGCACGCGATGGAGTCCCTCTACACGCCATTCGCCAACCCCGTCGCCGAGTTGACGGCGCTGAGGGCCTCTGAGCTCTTCGCCGAGGAGGTCCCGCGCGATGATCCGGATCCCGAAGGGCTGGCGCTTGCGGCGCTGCTCGCCGGCTACGCGGTGGGCACCACCGGCCTGGCCGTGCACCATGCGCTCTGCCAGACGATCGTCCGGGTCTGCGGGGCACCGCACGCGGAGACGAACGCCGTGATACTGCCGCACTCCGCACGGCTGATGGCAACGAGGGCGCCGGAGGCGATGGGCGCGCTTGCGCGGGCGCTCGGCGACGGGGCAGCCGACCCGGAGGCGGCCGCCGGCAGGGTCGCGGGGCTTGCGGCGCGCTCGGGGCACACGAGGCTGTCAACACTGGGCGTGGAGGAGGACCAGCTGCCGAAGGTCGTGGAGGCGGTGCTGCCCCATCCGGGGATCTCTGCCACGCCGCACCCGCCGGGCGAGGAGGAGCTGCTCGAGCTGCTTCGAGCAGCCCTGTAGCGGCTCGCGAGAGGCACTGCAGGTCGACATAGCGGCGCCCGGAGGGCAGGGAGCGGGCGCTGTACCCGCGAAGGCCCGCACGATCCAGCGAGTCGGGTACCCAGTGCGCCGGTACATCCTCTGCGCGGCCGTCGCCGCGGGCCTCGCCCTGCTCGCGCCCGCGTCGGCGAGCGCATTCGTAGCTCACACGGTCCAGCCGGGCGAGACGCTCTGGTCGATCGCGGCCGCCAACAACTTCACGACGCGAGCGCTCGGGGCGGCGAATGGGCTGCCGGAGGCGGCGCAGGTGGTGACCGGGCAGACGATCCAGATCCCGAGCGAGGCTCAGGCGGCCCTCCAGGGCATGGCCGCGGCTCCCCCGACCAGTCCCCCGACCACCGCTACGAGTCCCACGCCCACCGCAGGCAGCCCCGGGCCATCAGCCGGCAATCCCGGCCCGATCGGCGCCTACACGGTTCGTTGGGGTGACACGCTGAGCGCGGTCGCCGCGCGCAGCGGCATCAGCACCAGTCGGCTGGCGTGGATGAACGGCCTCGATCCCTCCGGACTCCTCCTGACCGGCACCCCGCTCAAGCTCCCGACCGGAGCGCCCGCCGCGGGCAGCGCCGCCTCAGCACCCCGTGTGGTGCCTGCCGCCAAGCCCCAGCCGACCAACGAGCGGGTCAGCCCGCAGCTCGTCGGCCAGGTCGCGCTCAACCACGGCGTGTCGCCGTCCCTGGCCAATGCCATCGCCCAGCAGGAGAGCGGCCACAACAACGCCCTCGTTTCCAGCGCCAACGCGCGCGGGGTGATGCAGATCCTGCCCGGCACATGGGACGTCGTGGAGCGCTCCATCGCGGGCAAGCAGCTGAACCCCCTCTCCGCCTACGAGAACGTTCACGCCGGCGTGATGTATCTCGGCCGCCTTCTCCAGGACACCGGGAACATCTTCACGGCGACGGCCTCCTACTACCAGGGCGAGAGGTCGGTGCGCCGAATCGGAATGCTCCCGGAGACTCGCCGCTACGTGAACAACGTCATGTCGCTGCGCGGCCTGTACGGCGGAACCACGGCCCTAGACCCGAGGGATACGATCGGTGTGTGCCCGGAGCGCTGGAGGGACGCGTCGCGGCGATCACCGGCGCCTCGTCGGGGATCGGCGAGGCGGCCGCGCTCGCGCTGGCCCGCGAGGGCGCGGCTGTCGCGCTGGGCGCGCGGCGCCGCGAGCGGCTCGAGGGCCTCGCCGGAAGGATCGAGTCTGACGGCGGTCGCGCGCTGGCCATCGAGGTCGACGTGGCCGACGAGGCGCAGGCCGGTTCCTTTATCGAGACCGTGCACGAGCAGCTCGGCGGGCTCTCGATACTCCTGAACAACGCCGGCCTGATGCTGCTC
Organism: Thermoleophilaceae bacterium; assembly: GCA_035264265.1. GTDB lineage: Bacteria > Actinomycetota > Thermoleophilia > Solirubrobacterales > Thermoleophilaceae > DASXBA01. Next base: position 5,761 of record DATFQM010000043.1, on the reverse strand, counting down.
GGCCCGCTCGAGGGCGCGGAGACCTCCGACTGGCGCCGGATGGTCGAGGTGAACCTCTTCGGCGTCTTGTGGTGCACCCACGCGGCCCTGCCTCTCATGCGGGAGGGCGGCGGGGGCGACATCATCAACGTCTCGTCGGTCGCGGGCCGTCGCGCCGATCCCGGCGCGGCCGTCTACAACATGACCAAGTGGGGTGTCACCGGCTTCTCGGAGGCTTTGAGGCAGGAGGCCCTTCACGCGGGGATTCGCGTGACCTGCATCGAGCCCGGGTTCGTGGATACCGAGCTGCAGGGCCACAACGTCAACCCAGTCGTAAAGCAGGCCACCGAGCGGATGCGCGAGCAGATCGGCAACGTACTCGAGGCGGAGGACATCGCCGAACTGATCGTCTTCACCGTCACCCGCCCCCCACACGTGGACATCAACGAGGTGCTGATCCGGCCGACCGGCCAGCGAAACTAGGGCATCGTCGTCATACGCTCGTACGTGATAACGTACGCTGTCCGATGGCGGTCGTCACCGAGGCAAGCCCCGTCGGACCGCGGGTAAGGGCGCTACGTGAGGGCATGGACCTGTCGCTGAGGGACCTCGCCGAGCGCAGCGGTGTCTCGGCGCCGATGCTGTCGCAGGTCGAGCGCGGCGAGACGAGCCCCACTCTGGCCGTGGCGGAGCGGATCGCCGCCGGGCTCGACCTTTCGCTGTCCCAGTTGCTGCGTCTCGACGAGGCGGACGGTGTGAGCATCGTCCGGGTAACGGAGCGCCGGACCGGAGGCAGCCGCGGACACCGCTACGAGGTCCTCACCCCACCGCTTCCCGGTCAGCGGGCGGAGGTCTCCCTGCACACACTTCGGCCCGGCGCGGCCACCGGCGGCCCCGAGGATCCACCCATGCACGAGCCCGGCAGCCGCGAGACGGCCGTGGTGACCGACGGCCGGTTGCGGCTCGTTTGCAGGGGCGTCGCGCACGAGCTGAAGGCGGGCGACGCCGTGACCTTCGACTCCGACCTCCCGCATCACTTCGAGAACCCCGGTGACGAGCCGGCCCGGTTTTACGCTGTGGTCGCCGCGGGCCTGAGGAGGTCGTGATGCCAAAGACGTTGTTCGACAAGATCTGGGACGCGCACGAGGTCGCCGAGGGCCTCCTCTACGTGGACCTGCACCTGGTCCACGAGGTGACCTCCGCGCAGGCGTTCGAGTCGCTACGGCTGGCCGGCCGTGAGCTGCGCCGTCCGGACCGCACCCTCGCCACGGCGGACCACAACGTGCCGACCGATGGCGCCAGCGCGCTGCCGATGGTCACCGACCCGCTGTCGCGTCGCCAGATCGAGGCGCTCGAGCAGAACTGCGGCCAGTTCGGGATCCCGGTCTACTCGATCGGGTCCGGCCGCCAGGGGATCGTCCACGTGATCGGGCCGGAGCTGGGTCTCACCCAGCCGGGCATGACGATCGTCTGCGGCGACTCTCACACCTCCACGCACGGCGCCTTCGGTGCGCTCGCCTTCGGGATCGGCACGAGCGAGGTCGAGCACGTCCTCGCCAGCCAGACCCTCCAGCAGCGCAAGCCGAAGTCGATGCGGATCCGCTACGAGGGGGAGCTCGGCTACGGCGTGAGCGCCAAGGACCTGATCCTCGGCACCATCGGGCGCATCGGCGTCGACGGGGGCGTCGGCCACGTGATCGAGTACGCGGGTCCGCCGATCGAGGCGCTTTCGATGGAAGGCCGGATGACGGTCTGCAACATGACGATCGAGGGCGGCGGCCGCGCCGGGATGATCGCGCCCGACGACACCACGTTCGAGTGGGTGGAGGGCCGAGCCGCCGCGCCCGACCCGATTCCCGCCGACGAGTGGCGGGGGCTCCGCAGCGAGGCGGACGCCAGCCTTGACAAGGAGGTGGAGATCGATGCCTCCCAGCTGGCGCCGCAGGTCACTTGGGGCACCACGCCCGGGATGGTGGTGGACGTGACCGGTGAAGTGCCGGACCCTCGCCACGAAGGTGAGGAGCGGGCGCTCGAGTACATGGCCCTCGAGCCCGGCATCCCGATCCGCGAAATAGAGCTGGACCGGATCTTCATCGGCTCCTGCACGAACTCGCGCATCGGCGACCTCCGCGAGGCGGCCGAGCTGGTCGATGGCCGCAAGGTGGCGGACGGCGTCCACGCGATGGTGGTCCCGGGGTCGCAGCAGGTGAAGACCCAGGCCGAGGAGGAAGGCCTCGACGAGGTCTTCGAAGGCGCCGGCTTCGAGTGGCGGTCGGCGGGCTGCTCGATGTGCCTCGGGATGAACCCGGACATCGCCGCCCCTGGCGAGCGGGTCGCCTCCACCTCCAACCGCAACTTCGAGGGACGGCAGGGGCGCGGAGCGCGCAGCCACCTGGTGTCGCCGCGGATGGCGGCGGCGGCGGCGGTTGAAGGGCGGTTTGTGGATATCAGGGAGTGGGCCTGATGGGCTGGCAGCTGGCAGCTGGCAGCTGGCAGAGCCTCGGTCAACAGTCTCTGCCAGCTGCAGCCGGCGAAGCCGGCGCACTGCCAGCTGCCAGCCACCGCTGATGGAACCGGTGCGTGTCATCGAAGTGCTCACTCCTCGGTCCTCAGTCCTCAGGCTGGGGCTCGAGTCCTGCGGACTGCGGACTGCGGACTGGGGACTCTGATGGACCCCGTACGCGTAATCGAAGGCGGCGTTTCGGTACTCGACCGCAACGACGTCGATACCGATCAGATCATTCCCAAGCAGTTCCTCAAGCGCATCGAGCGGTCGGGCTTTGGCGAGTTCCTGTTCTACGACTGGGCCAAGCAGCCGGGGTGGGAGCTCGCGCGGAATCCGATCCTCGCCACCGGGCGCAACTTCGGCTGCGGGTCGTCGAGGGAGCACGCCCCGTGGGCGCTCGAGGACTACGGGTTCAAGGCGATCGTGGCGCCCAGCTTCGCCGACATCTTCTACTCCAACTGCACCAAGATTGGGCTGCTGCCGGTGGCGCTGCCCGAGGACGACGTCAGGGCGCTGATGGGGGCGGGCCACGCCCGGATCGACCTGGAGGAGCAGGAGATCTCGCTGGCCGGGCGGCAGGTCCAGTTCGACATCGACCCGGAGACGGCACGGCGCCTGCTCGAGGGGCTCGACGACATCGGCGTGACGCTCCAGCAGGTCGAGGAGATCGACCGTTACGAGCAGGAGCGGGAGCGAGAAGGTCCGGTGACGACCTCGCTTTGAGCCGCGACTGGGATGCGGCTACCTACGATCGGGTCTCCGAGCCCCAGGTCGGGTGGGCTCGCGAGGTGCTGGCGCGGCTCGACCTCCGCGGCGACGAGACCGTTCTCGACGCCGGCTGCGGCAGCGGCCGGGTCACCCGGATGCTCCTCGAGCTGCTGCCCGTCGGGCGCGTGATCGCCGTGGACGCCGCACGCTCGATGGTCGAGCAGGCGCGGGCTGCGCTCCCGGAGGACCGCGTCGACGTGCTGCCGGCCACCGACCTGACCCAGCTCGAGCTCGAGGAACCCGTGGATCTGGTGTTCTCGAACGCCGTCTTCCACTGGATCGAGGACCATGAGGTCCTGTTCGCACGCCTGCATGCCGCCCTACGGCCCGACGGTCGTCTCGTGGCTCAGTGCGGCGGGGCCGGAAACGTCGACGCCTTCCTCAGGGCGGCGACGGAGGTGGGATCGCGGCCGCCCTTCGCCGAGCACCTGCGCGGGTGGACGGGTCCCTGGCGCTTCGAGGCCCCCGCGCCGACCGAGGAGCGCCTGCGCGGCGCCGGGTTCGACGAGGTCCACTGCTGGCTGTCGCCAGGCACCGTGGTCCCGCCCGAGCCGCTCGAGTACCTGCGCACGGTCTGCCTCGGCCACCACCTCATGGAGCTGCCAGAGGAACTCCACAGCGATTTCGTGACGGCCGTGGCCGAGCGCTGCGGCGAGCCGCTCGAACTTGACTACGTCCGCCTCAACATCGACGCTCGACGGAGCGCATGAAGGACCGCAAGGCGTACACCGAGACGATGTGGGGGAGCCCCGCCCTGAAGGCCAAGCGTCACGTGGTGGTGCTCCCCGGCGACGGGATCGGGCCCGAGATCATGACCGCCGCCAAGCAGGTCCTCGGCCGCGTCGGCGACTTCAAGCTCGACGAGCACCTCGTCGGCGGCGCCTCGATCGACGCCCACGGCACCGCCTTGACCGACCGGGTGCTCGATGCCTGCCGCGGGGCCGACGCCGTGCTGCTCGGGGCGGTGGGCGGGCCGAACTGGGAATCAACCGACCCGGAGGCCCCGCGGCCCGAGCAGGGCCTCCTGGGCCTGCGCAAGGGGCTGGGGCTGTTCGCCAACCTGCGGCCGGTGCGCCCCAGCCCCGCGCTGCTGGACGCGAGCCCGCTGCGCCCGGAGCGGATTCAGAACACCAACCTGCTCGTGGTGCGCGAGCTCACCGGCGGCATCTACTTCGGCGAGCGGGGGCGCCGCGACGGCGGCGCTTTCGACACCTGCGCCTACACCGTCGAGGAGATCGAGCGGATCGCCCGGGTGGCCTTCAGCTCGGCCAAGGCGAAGGTCACGAGCGTCGACAAGGCGAACATCCTCGACACCTCACGGCTCTGGCGGGAGGTGGTCACGCGAGTCCACTCCCAGGAGTACCCCACCGTGAAGCTCGAGCACATGCTCGTCGACAACGCGGCGATGCAGCTGGTCGCCTCGCCCCGGCACTTCGACGTCGTGCTCACCGAGAACATGTTCGGCGACATCCTGAGCGACGAGGCGGCCATGCTCACGGGCTCCCTCGGAATGCTGCCGAGCGCTTCGCTTGGGGCGCGCGGCCCGGGACTGTTCGAGCCCGTGCACGGCTCCGCGCCGGATATCGCCGGCACCGGCAAGGCCAATCCGCTGGCCAGCTTCGGCTCCGTGGCGCTCATGCTCAGGCACGGACTCGACATGGAGTGGCAGGCCGCGAAGGTAGAATCGGCCGTCGATCGGGCGCTCGACGCCGGCCTTCGGACTCCGGACCTCGGCGGCGAGGCCACCACAGAGGAGGCCACCCGGGCTGTCCTCGCTTACCTGTAGATGGCTGACCCCCGACCCACGCACCCCTGGATGACACCCAGACTGTCGCCTGACTGCGTCCTCGGACTCGTTTATGGCTCCGACATAGACTTCGCCCTGCGTCCTTGTCAGCCTCGGTCTGTGCGCCCCCAGGGGCACGTCGGCCGAGGGTCAGCCATCTAAGGGGGAGTACTTGACCACCGCCGACCTCATCTGGATGAACGGAGAGTTCGTCGCCTGGGAGGACGCGCAGGTACACGTACTCACGCACGCCCTGCACTACGGGACCGGGGTCTTCGAGGGCATCCGGGCCTACGAGACGGAGCGCGGCGCGGGGATCTTCCGTCACCAGGACCACCTCGACAGGCTCGAGCAGTCCGCCGCCTTCTACTACATGGAGCTGCCCTATTCGAAGGAGCAGCTGCGCTCCGCTACCCACGAGCTCATCGTGCGCAATGGCTTCAAGAGCTGCTACATCCGGCCCTTGGTTTGGCGGGGCCACGGCCCGATGGGCCTCAACCCGCTGGAGAACCCGGTGGAGGCGATGGTGGCGGTGTGGGAGTGGGGCGCCTATCTCGGCGAGGAGGGCCAGCGCAACGGCGTCCGCGCCAAGGTGTCCTCGTGGCGGCGGATCGGCCCGGACTCCTTGATTCCCCATGCGAAGGCCTCCGGTCAGTACCTCAACTCCGTGCTGGCCAAGATCGAGTCGCTCAAGGCCGGCTACGAGGAGGCGATCCTGCTCG
>DATFQM010000042.1:0-53303 GCA_035264265.1 Thermoleophilaceae bacterium | reverse complement strand
TCCTCGGCCAGGGTGAACAGGCGCAGGCGGAATCCGACGAGCACGTCATGCTCTGTCATCGAGCGCTCCTCTCGATTCGGTTGGTTGCGGTGACCCTGAGCCTGAGCGAGCGCGCCGACGCCCCGGCGGCTGCCCGGGCGTCCCACTTCAAGGCGTCTCTATTCGACCTGCGGGTGTCGCAGGAACTTGGGGTTAGTCCGGCCTAGCCCTCCTCCTCGTACAGCGACTCCTTGGCGAGCTCGATCCCCTTCGGCCCGTAGAGGCGCACCTCGATGAAATCGCCGGTGTAGTCGTCCAGCGAGATGAGCGTGAAGCGATCCTCGAGCAGCTCGCACTGGTCGGTGGTGGTGGGCCCCAGCTCCGCCGTGGCCACCGCGCCGTTCGGCACGAGGGCCAGGCCCCAGACCAGCGTCACCTTGCCGCGGCGGCCCTGCGAGCCGCGCCAGTGGCCGATCTCGAGGTCGGACAGGTCCAGCGCCCAGTCGGGGTTGGCGCCGGCGGTGTCCTCGGTGAAGTACGCGTCGGCGGTGAAGTCGGTGGCCTCGGTGCCCTCGTGCTCGCGGCGGTACGACACGTAGCCGCAGACCTCGCCCTCTCCGGCAGCAGCGGTCGCCGGGACGTAGGTGCGGCCGTCGAACGAGCGGTCAGGGAACCAGGTGATCTGGCCGACCTCGTCCTCGCCCGTCTCCTCGCCGACCGCCTGCAGGAAGCGCTCGGCGAGCGCCTCCGCCCAGCGCCCGTAAGGGAGCGGCTCCTGCGGCGGCTCCGCCGCGTACATCGGAATCGGGCGCTCGGAAGGGGGCACGGCGCGCGCGACCCTACACGCTCGCTTCCCGCAACCGCTCCGCTGCTCGCTCCGGCGCGAGCACGTTCAGATGCACTCCGGTGCCGACCTCGAGCCCGGCCAGGTGCGCGAGCCGCGGGAGCACGTCGATCCGCCAGCAGAACTGCCTGGCGCGACGCGGCGCCGTCCGCACCCACATGTTGAGCGGCGGCGGCGCGCCGAGGGTGGCGGCGAGGCGGCGCAGCACGCCACGAAGCAGGGCCGCTCCCATTGGACCGTCATCCTCGAAGCGGGCCGCTGGCCGCCGCGGGATGAGCTGGACCTGGAACGGCACACGGGATGCAAACGGGCAGATGGCCACGACCTCCTCGTCGACCGCCACAAGCCGCTCGCGGCGGCGCACCTCCTCCTGGACCAGATCTTCGAGCAGGTTGCGGCCGTGGGTGCGATCGGAGTAGGCGGTAAACCGCTCTCGCTCGCGGGCCACGGCCGCGGGGACGAAGGGCAGCGCGTAGAGCTGCGCGTGCGTATGGGGGAGGGAAGCGCCCGCCGCTTGCCCCTCGTTGACGATCACGTGGACGCACGCGGCGGCGGCGTGAGCGGCCATTCGCGCGCGCCACACCGCCATCGCCTCCGCGACCTCGTCGAGCTCGAGCTCGAGCAGCGAGGAAACCGGCCGCGGGCTGTTCACGATCACCTCGTGCGCGCCGGCGGCGGGCCGGGCCGCGAACAGCTCGGGCTCGCCGCGACCTGCCACGAGCGGGTCGGGCACGAGCGACTCGTCGCCCGCGAGGGCGGGGTAGAGGTTGGGCACCACCCGCACGCGCCAGCCGGGGGCGTCGGGGGACCCGCCGTCGGGCCTGACCGCGTAGACCTCGGGGGGCGTTTGGTCCTCGTGGCCCTCGAGGAAGGGATCCCGCTCAGGGTCGACCAGAGGGCGCTCGCCCACCGGCAGGAAGGCCCCAGGGCGCTCCCCACGCTCGCCAGCCACGATCACCCGCAGACCCGAAAGCGGATCCACCCGCAGTTCAGGCAATCCTCTTCTCCATCGCCACGTGGTCGATCCCCTCCTCGACGAATCGCCCGCCCCGCTGGCGGTAGCCGTCGCGCTCATAAAGCGAGCGGGCCGGGAGCTGCGCGTGAAGCGAGATGCTGGTCGCGCCGGCCGCGAGCGCCTCGCGCTCGGCCTCACGAAGGAGCGCCGCGCCCACCCCGGCGCCCCGGAGCTCGCGCTCCACCGCCATCCGTCCAAGCCGGGCCAGCGCACCTTGGAACACCAGCCTGCAGGTGCCCACCACCCGCGCGCCTTCGACGGCTACCAGATGCGTGGCCTCGGGATCGCGGCCGTCCCGGTCCGCCTCCGGCCTTACACCCTGTTCGAGGGAGAAGACGCGCTCACGGAGCCGCAGCGCGGCGTCTACTTCCTCCGGTTTACGCGCCAGCCTGATCTCCAAGGAGTCAGCGAGCGTAGCGCTCGATGTCCTCCACGAGCTTGGGTTCGCTCGCGTAGCCCCCCTGGTGGACGAAGGCGAGTGTGCCCTTGGAGTCGTAGAAGGCGGTGGTCGGAAATGCCTGGACTCCGTTGAAGACCGCCGCGATGCCGAGCTTCTCGTCGCGGTAGCTGGGGTAGCTCACCGGGAACTGGCGCAGGAAGCTGCGAGCGTCGGCGTCGTTGTCCTGGGAGTCCACCCCCAGGAAGGCGATGCGCTTGCCGCGCCGCACGGCCTGGCGCTGGAAGTAGGGGAACTCGCCGCGGCAGGGGCCGCACCAGGACGCCCACTTGTTGACCACCACCGGGTATCCGCGCAGCTCCCGCAACCGCGTCGTGAAGGCGTCGGGGCCGCCTCCCAACAGCTGATTGGCCTGGCGGTGCAGCGCCGCCAGGGGGGCCGGCGCGCCGCTAAGGGCGCCCGGATTCGGCTTCCCGGCACTCTTCGGCTCGTCCGAGCCGCATGCCACAAGGGCGAGCGCGCACACCGCGAGCACACCGAGCCGCCGCATGGGTAAAGCGTGGCAGACGAACGGGTTACGTCGCTGAGGCCAATTTCGTCCTTCTTGTGGTGTAATAGTCGCAACGCCGCGGTCCTGCGAAGGATCCGGCGACCGCCGCTATCGGACTCTGAAGCGGCAACTCAGGCGGGCGGATCCGCCGCTGACGCGACGGCCAACTCCACCGCAAGCAGCGGTCTCTGTCCGACTCTCAAGAACGAAAGCCGCACATGGCTGACAGCACTTCCGTGGTCGCGTCCCCGCCGGTTTCCGGTGCGGACCTGAAGCGCGCCGAGCGCTTCGCCAAAGAGCCGTTCGTCGTGAACGGCGAGGACGCCGAGAGCGCCCTCGCACCCGGCACCGCCCGCCGTGCCGCCTTGGACGCGGCCCTGGCGGAGCTCGACGCGGGACGCTCAGAGCCGTCGCTCCAGTGGCGCCAGGACTACTCCTTGATGTTGGGCCTCGAGCGCCTCCTGTCGGAGGAACAGCCACACCTTGCCGACGGCACCGTCCTCTCCGCCCACCAGGTGGATGCCCTGTCGGGCACGCTGATCGCGCTCGAGTCCGAGGTCCAGGCCTCCTCCCGGAACGGACGGAACGGGAACGGGCTCCCGGAGTTCGAAGAGGTCTCGCTCGGCGAGCTGGAGATCGAGGGCGACGAGGACCTCGCGACCGAGGAGGAGCCGCTCGATTGGGACGAGGCCGAGGAGGCCGAGGAGGAGGCCGCCGTCGAGTCCCAGCTGGAGGATCCCGGCGCGGCGAGGCGCTTCTGGTTCGAGCATGCCACCGGCGCGGGCAAGACCGTGGCGGCGCTCGGGTTCGTCGAGGCCTCGCGGACCGGCGGCATCCTGATCCTGACCCACCGCCGCAACCTGGTCGACCAGTTCCTCGGCGAGCTGCGCGACCGCGGCTACCGCAAGCGGATCAGCCCCGCCCTCCCGGGACGCAACGGGGATCCGCCGGCCACCGGCCCGGTGACGGTCGAGACCTATCAGTGGTTCGTGCGCAATGCCGGGAAGATGTCGGACGCCTACACGATCGTCATCTGCGACGAGGCGCACACCGCCCTCGGGGAGAAGACGAGTGCCGCTATCCGTCGGTGGAGAGGGCCCGTCTTCATCGGCATGACCGCCACCGGCGCGCTGATCGCGCGCCACGTGACGGACCTCTTCCCCACCCAGACGTCGCGCTTCGACCTCGCCCAGGCCGCCCGCCGCGGGGTGATCGCGCCTCTGCGCTGCGTGCGCATTCCCCCCGGCGTCGGCGTGCGCTCGATAGCCAAGGTCCCACTCCGCAGAGGGGAGGTGGACCAGGACTTCGACCAGGAGGAGCTGGCCGCACTGCTCGACCAGACACCCTTCAACGTCGCGGTGGCCGACCTCTACAAGACGCGCTTCAAGGACGTGCCAGGCGTGGTCTACGCGGCCGGTGTGCGCCACGCCCACCACGTCGCCGACGCCTTCCGCGAGGCGGGCATCAAGGCCAAGGCGGTCTCCGGTGAGACGCCCAAGCGCGAGCTGGCCCGCATCCTCGCCGCCTACGAGCGTGGGGAGATCGACGTGCTCGTGAACGCGCAGCTCCTCGCCGAGGGCTGGAACTCGCCGCGGGCGACAGTGTGCATGCATCTCGCCCCCACCGCCTCGCGGCGCGTGTACCAGCAGCGCGTGGGCCGCGTCACCCGCCGCACGCCCGGCAAGGAGGCGGGCATCATCGTGGACTTCGTCCACCCGGCGACGCCCAACGACGACCCCGTCATCACGCTGCACTCGCTGCTCGACCGGGACGTCTACAGGGGCGGGGCGATCGTCGTCGGTCCCGTGCGGCGCGGCCGCGGCCGGCGACTGCGGGTGGAGCGGCGCGTGGTGCCCGTGACCGCGGATCCGGCGCGGCGCGCTCAGGTCTTCGAGCGGGAGCTTTGGCGGATCGCGGTCGAGCACCTGTCCTGGGGCGAGCAGCAGGCCTGGGCGATGCTCGCGGGAGCGCGGGTGGCCTCCAACAACTGGCGCCGAGCGAAGGCGATGCTGCACTTCGACTCGACCGGAGAGCTGCGCCGCCAGTTCCTGCTCACCTGCCTGCGGCGCAACCGCAACACCCAGCTGCGTCTCAGGGCGCTCTCCGAGATCGGCAACCTGCGCGACGCCGAGGCGTTCGACGAGGCCGTGGAGATAGTGGGCGGCTGGTCGCGCGAGGAGCGGCGCGAGGGCGTCAAGGTGCTACTGCAGGCGCTCGCCGAGAAGCAGATCGGCCGCCGCGACCAGGCGGCTCGCTGGCTCTGGCACCTCGCCGAGTACAGCCGTGAGGTGCACGAGGAATACGCCGTCCAGCGCTGGCCGGAGACCAAGCGCCTGCTGGGGCTGCTCGTCAACTCCTCCGGGGCGGCGCACGCGCGGAACGCCAGGCGGCTCGTCCAGGCGGCCCGCAAGCACGACCGCCGCCTGTCGGCCGCGCTGCTCGCGGCGGCGCTCGCCCACACGCCCGAGGCCCAGCAGGTGCTGGACGGCGCTCGCATGCGTCTGGCCCGAAAGCCCTCGGCCCTGGCGCGCGAGCTGCTCCGGGACTTCCCCAAGGGCAAGCGGCGCCGCGGCGGGCGCCGCCGGCGGCGCCGAGGCGCCGGTGAGACGGAGCCCGCGCAGGGCGAGGCCGCCAAGCGGCAGGACGGTGCCCAGTCTGGCGAGGCCGAGGCGCCGGACGACGACGCCGAGGAGTCGGCGGCGGCCTAAGCGCCGCAGGCTGGATCAACGGTACGCGCTCCGTCCCTAGCGGAGGTGGACCTCGCCCGCGTCGAGCCTCTGGGTGCCGGTGTCCGTCTCCACCAGCAGGGCACCTGCGTCGTCGACCCCCGCGGCCGTGCCCTCTCCGCCCGCCCACCGCACCCGCTCGCCCCGCAGCGCATCGCGCTCGCGCCAGGCCGCGAGGATCGCCTGCTCGGTCTGGCCGAGCAGGGAGTCGAGCCTTCGAAGCAGGGCCCGCAGGAGCGGCTCGAGCGCCAACTCTCTGTCGCTCGCGATCGCAAGGGAGGTGGCCGTTTTGCGTAGCTCGGGCGGGAAGTCCTCCGGCCTGACGTTCACGTTCAACCCGATTCCGACCACGGCCCATCCCTCCTGGGGACGACCCTCGACCAGGATGCCCGCCGCTTTGCGTCTGTCGATCCAGACGTCGTTCGGCCACTTGATCGCACACCTGCCGAGCACCGAGCCCTCGCACTCGCAGGTCTCGCAAACCGCGACCGCGGCCGCCAACGGCAGGAGCGCGTGGACCGGATCGAGATCGCGCAGCAGCAGCGACATGAGGATCGACGCTCCGGGTGGCGCGCTCCAGGAACGGCCCTGGCGGCCGTGACCCACGGTCTGCTCGTCCGCGGTCACGAGCGTCCCGTGTGGGGCGCCCGCATCGGCGAGCGCCTTGGCGCGCTCGTTGGTCGAGTCCGTGACACGGAAGTGCGCCCGGGGCAAGCCGACCATTAGATGGCCGATTCCGAGCCCGTGTGCCAGGGGTGTGGGGCTTCGGGATCAGTCATCTGGGCCGCAGGCGGACTTCGCCGTCCGGCTGCAGCCCGAGCGTGCCAGCGGCGTCGCCGCGGTTGATCGCCACGGCGAGCGTCCGGTAGGCGTCCTCGTACACGAGGAGCTCGCCCGGCTTTACGTCGGCGAAGGTCTGGGCGTACTTGGCGAGGTAGCGCTCGCCTCCGACCTCGAGCTCGATGGTCTCACCCAGGGTTATGCCGGTGCCGGCCAACTGGTCGTGGTCGACGTTGAGCCCGGCGTTGCCGAACCGGTCGATGATGAGCGAATGGCCCACGAGCGCGTCGCCCTCCCGTCGAGGCTCGGGCAGCTCGACGGTGGCAAGGGCGGAGGGCTCGAGCGGCTCCCCGGCGTCGGCCAGCTCGGCGCCGGCGGCGAGGTGCGCCGCGACGGGCGAGAAGACGTCCCGTCCGTGGAACGTGGCCGAGACCGGCTCGAGGCGGTGCGGCGAGCGGCTGATGTCCACCGCTAGCTCCACCCCGCCGAAGCGAGGCCAGGCGAGGCTCAGCAGCCCGTTGTCCGGTCCGACGAGCATTCGGCCGTCCTCGCAGCGGAGCGCGACGCCTCGGCGCTCCGTCCCCACCTGCGGGTCGACCACCCCCACGTGGACCCCCTTCGGCATGTAGGGCAGCGTGTTGCGCAGAACGAGTGCTCCGTGGCGCACGCCGTAGCGTGGGATCCCGTGGGTGATGTCGACGATCTGCGCCTCCGAGGAGATCGAGTGGATGACCCCGTGGCAGACGCCGACGAAGTCGTCGTCCCGGCCGTAGTCCGTGAGGAGGGTGACGATCACCGGGCCGCATCCTCCAGGATCGCCGCGACGAGGCCCTCGACGTCGTGCCGCTCAGCCTCCACGTGCACCGCGAGCCCGCGCTGCCGGGCGGCGGCGCTGGTCACGGGCCCGATCGACACTACCCGCGCCCCGGCCGGGATCTCCCCGCCGGCCTCCAACAGGTGACGGACCGTGGAGCTGGAAGTGAAGGTCACGTAGGTGGCTCGCGCCAGCGCCTCGCGCTGCCCTTCGCCCAGCGGCTCCGCGACGGTGTCGTAGAGCGCGACCACTTCCACTTCCCCGCCGCGCTGTCTCAGAGCGTCCGGGAGCGTGTCGCGGGCCTCCGACGCGCGGGCTACCAGCACTCGCCGGCCTTCCACCGGAACCCGCTCGAGGGCCTCGACGAGCGCCTCTGCCACCGAGCGCTCCGGCACGACGTCCGCGCGGACGCCCCGGCGCTGGAGCTCGGCCGCGGTTCCGGGCCCGATCGCGGCAACAGTCACTCCGGCGAGGTCGCGCGCGTCGCGCAGTCCGTCGAGCAGCAGTCGCACGCCGTTGGGGCTGGTCAGGCAGAGGAGCGAGTAGTCGCCGATCCGCTCGGCCAGGTCCGGGTCGAAGGGGCGCGGCTCGATTCGGATCGCCGGTGTCTCGACGACCTCGGCGCCCAGCGCACGGAGCCTCGCCGCGAGCCCGCTCGCCTGGGCTCGGGCGCGGGTGACCGCCACCACCTCGCCGTGCAGCGGCCGTTGCTCGAGCCAGGCGAGGGTCTCGTGCAGCCCGCTCACAGGGCCCACGACCGTGATCGCCGGAGGGCGCACCCCAGCCTCGGCGGCCTGGCGCGCGATCCGCAAGAGGGGCGCCGTCACGGTCCGCTGGCCCGGCAGAGTCCCCCGCTCCACCACCGCCGCTGGCTCGTCGGGGTCACGTCCCGCCGCCACGAGCCGCTCGGCGATCCTCGCCAGGGCCGACACGCCCATGTACAGCACGAGCGTGCCGGGGAAGTGCGCCAGCGCCTCCCAGTCCAGAGCGCCGTCCTCCTTGGCCGGATCCTCGTGACCGGTGACGAAGGCGACGGCCGACGCCGCCTCGCGGTGGGTCACGGGAATGCCCGCGTAGGCGCTCGCCGCGACACCGGCCGTCACGCCAGGCACGACCTGGAAGGGCACGCCGGCCCGCGCGAGCGCCTCCGCCTCCTCGCCGCCGCGGCCGAACACGAACGGGTCACCCCCCTTGAGACGCACCACCGTCTTCCCATTCCGGGCGAGCTCCACGAGCTGCTCGTTGATCTCGTCCTGCGGCAGCGCCGGAGCACCCGGCTGCTTGCCCACGTAGCGAAGCTCGGCGTCTGGTCGGGCCTCGTCGAGCGCGCCCGGCGGGATCAGCCGGTCGTAGAGCACGGCGTCCGCCTCCGAGATCAGCTCGAGCGCCCTGCGCGTCATGAGCCCCGGATCGCCGGGGCCGGCCCCCACTAGGTAGACGATGCCGGCCACCACCGGCCCTACTGTGCCGCATTGACCACCGTAGGGCTGGTCAGGAGGACACTGTTGACAGGATCTGCGCCCCGCCGGCGGCCAGCACCCGCTCGGCGACCTCGACGCCAAAAGGGCCCGGCTCGCCCGGGTCGCCGTCGAGCGTGTCACGCACCCACTCGCTGCCGTCCGGTAGCCCCACGAACGCGGCGACGGAGAGCCGGCCGTCCGAAAGCCAGGCGTGCGCGCCCACCGGGGTACGGCACGTCGCCTCGAGCTCGGCGACGAGCGCCCGCTCGGCCGTGAGGCACGTGAATGCGTCGCGGTGGCTGATCGCCTCCGCGGCGTCGGCCACGGCGCGGTCGCCGACCCGTGCCTCCAGCGCGAGCGCCCCCTGCCCGGCCGCGGGGGTCAACAGCTCGGGCGCGATCGGGCTTCCGTCGTCGCCCCGATCGAGCCGCTCCAGCCCGGCGGCCGCCAGCACCAGGGCGTCGTAGTCGGCCTCCGCGAGCTTCCGCAAGCGTGTGTCCACGTTGCCGCGGAGATCCTGCACGTCGAGGTCCGGCCGCATCGCGAGGAGCTGGGCGCGGCGGCGCAGGCTGCTCGTGCCCACGAGCGCGCCCTCGGGCAGCTCATCGAGCGAGGCGGCGCCGCAGAGGGCGTCCCGCGGATCCGCGCGCTCCGGCACCCCCACGATCGCGAGGCCGTCCGGCAGCTCCGCCGGCACGTCCTTCGCCGAGTGGACCGCCAGGTCGACCTCGCCGGCGAGCAGCGCCTCCTCGATCTCCTTGACGAAGCGGGCCTTGTCGCCGCCTCTATCGCGGTCTCCAGAGGTGGTGATCGGCACGATCTCGGCCGGGCCGGGAAGGCTCCCGACCACGAGCCGCGCCTGGGCCAGCGCCAGGGCGCTGCCGCGCGTGCCGATCCTCACCGGCGGCGCCGTCGGCGGGACTCGATGTCGGTGACCTCCGCCGGACGCGGCTCCCGCAGCTCCGCCTCGAGGTCGAACAGCTCTCGCAGCGCGTGCAGGTGCCCGTGCACCTCCTCGCCCCGCTTCAGCCGCACCGTGGGTTCGTGCAGCAGCCGGTTGACGATCGCCCGCGCCATCACACCCACTCGCTCCCGATCGGCGTCGGATAGGCGCTCCCAGCGCTGCTCGTTCTCGCGAAGGACCTGCTCGACGATGCCCTCCGCCCGGTCGCGCAGCGCTGCGATCGTGGGTACCACGTCGAGCGTCCCGAGCCAGCGATCGAAGCGCTCCGCGTCCTCGTCGATAAGCATCCTCGCCTTGGTCGCCTCCGCCTCGCGCACGGACAGGTTCCGCGCGACCTCGCGCTGTAGGTCGTCCATGTCGAAAAGCGTGACCCCGCTGCAGAGGTCGCGCACGGATGGCTCGATGTCGCGGGGCACCGCGATGTCGATCAGCACGAGCGGCCGACGGCCCCGCTCCTCGACGACCACCTCGAGCTCCTCGCGGCCGAAGATCTGATGCGGGGACGAGGTGCAGCTGACCACGATGTCGGCGCGTGCGAGCTCTGCCGGCAGGTCGTCGAAGCGCACTGCCGTGCCGCCGAAGCGCTCGGCCAGGCCGATTGCGCGGTCGTAGCGGCGGTTCGCGACGAACACCGTGTGAACCCCAAGCTCGGCCAGCGCCCGGGCGGTCAGCTCGCCGTTCTCGCCCGCCCCGATCACCAGCACGCGGCGCGTCGAGAGGTCGCCCAGCAGGCCGGCCGCCAGATCAACTGCCACCGATGACACGGACACCCGCGACCGACCGACCCCCGTCTCGGTGCGCACGCGCTTGCCGGCCCCGAGGGCATCGCGGAAGAGGCGGTTCGAGATCGGACCGGTGGCGTCTTCCACGAGCGCGAGCTCGTAGGCGCGCTTGACCTGGCCCTGCACCTCGGCCTCGCCGACGATCATCGACTCGAGTCCTGCCGCCACCGAAAACAAGTGTCGAACGGCCTCCTGGCCTCGCAGCGAGTACATGGAGCCGACCAGCTCGGTGGGGCGGATATCGGCCTGACGGGAGAGGATCGAAAGCGCCTCGTTCTCCGCCTCCACGGGCTCGTGGGCGACGAGATACAGCTCCGTGCGGTTGCAGGTGGAGATGGCGACCGCCTCGTGCACCGCCTCGTGCGCCGTCAGCTCTCGCAGCGTCGATGCGGCCCTGCCCTCGGGCAGGGCCAGGCGCTCGCGCAGAGCGAGCGGGGCCGTCTTGTGGGAGACCCCGAGCGCCAGCAGTTCCCCGGTCACGCGTTACCTCCGTGGGGCTGCGTCGGGTGGGCGGACGGAGAGCCCCGCGATCTGATCAGAATGCCGGACCTCCGGTCCTTCGCGAACGGTCGGGCTTCGCCCTTCCTCCTCTACGAGCTCGTTGAGTTCCTCCAGCTCACGCTCGATGCGAGTGATCTTCGCTCCGATGATCGCCACGTACACCACCACCAGCGCCACGAAGACGACGTAGGCGCCCGCAACGTACTTCCCGGCCTCGTCAAGCGGCAACGCGGGCATTGAGCTTCGTCCTGAGTCGCTTGAGCTGCGCGGCGGCGTTCTTGGAGGTGAGCTCCAGCTTCCAGAGAGTGGCGAACAGCAGCGCCATGGCGGCGAGCGACACCAGGAAGGTCAGCCGCATCTCGCCCGGGAGGTCGCCGCCGGTCTGGGAGAGGACGCGCGGGTGCGTGTAGGACTGGGCCAGCCGGACGGCGATGAAATTGAGCGGCACGAAGGCGCCCGCGGCGATCGCGAACACCGATGAGTAGCGGGCCTGGCGCTCGGGGTCCTCGATCGAGAACCGCAGCGGGTAGTAGACGCAATAGAGCAGGAAGACGATCAGGAAGCTGACGAGCACGGGCTCGTCCCACACCCACCAGTGGCCCCAGGAGGCGCGGGCCCAGATGGAGCCGGTCACGAGGACGCCGACCCCGAGGATGATCGACAGGTGGATGGCGACGTAGGAGCGCACGTCCCAGGAGCGGTCGCCGCTCCGCAGGTGCCGAATCGCCATCAGCCCGCCCGCGACCCAGCCCCCGAGGGCGACGATCGCCATCGGCACGTGGACGTAGAAGATCTTCTGCACGAACCCCTGGTCGGCGTCGAGCGGGGCGTAGAAGAAGATCAGCGCGAGCGATGTCGCGACCGCGACCACGGTCGCAATCGAGAGCGGCTTGAAGCCCTTCGAGTACATCAGTCCTCGAGCAGGTAGTCGAAGACCGCCACCGAGAGAAGCACGAACACCACATCGTAGAGCGTGAGGAGCCCCAGCCAGCGGCCGAGGTTGTCGGCGGAGGGGTCCTCTCGGAGGAGGGGCTCGGTGGCCTGGGCGGCGGCGATCAGCACCGGCACGAGGAGCGGGAGGAGGAGGAGCGGGACGATCAGCTCGGGGGCCCGGGTCTCGGCGGCCAGAGCCGCCACAAGGGCCCCGACGGCGGCAAGGCCGAGGTTTGCCAGCAGGAGCACGGGCAGGAGTTCGGGCAGCGGCTCGAGCAGGCCGGGACCCAGCAGCAGCAGCGCGAAGGCGGGAAGCGCCACGAGCTCCACGGCGCAGAGGAACAGGAACAGCGCCGCGCCCTTGGCGACGAACAGGGCGGTCCGGTCGACGGGCGCCAAGAGCAGCCCATCGATCCCCCCCTCCTCGCGCTCGGTTGCGAACAGGCGCGCCACCCCGACCACGGCCGCGAGCAGCAGCGTCACCCATAGCACCCCGGACGCCAGCGAGCCGTCGAGCGAGCTGCGGTCGAGCCCGAAGTGGAAGAGCACGTAGACGGTGAGCGTAAAGAGCGTCATGGCCGGCACCGACTCCTTCGTGCGCAGCTCGAGCCGCAGGTCCTTGGCCAGGATCGTCCGGGCCGTTCGGATCACCGGTACAGCTCCCGGGCCTCCAGCGGAGTCGCCCGGCCCGCGAACACCTGCCGCCCGCCGCGCAGTCCGAGCGCGAGATCGGCCTCGTCCAGCGCGCGGTCCACGTCGTGGCTGACCAGCACCCGGGTGCGCCCCGAGGTGCGCCCGATGAGCGGCTCCAGGGCCTCGCCGACCGCGGGGTCGAGGTGCGAGCGGGGCTCGTCCAGCAGGACCAGCGGCGGATCGTGCAGCACCGCCCGGGCCACGGCCAGCCGCTGCACCATCCCCCTTGAGAGGTCGCGCAGCGGCTCGTCGGCGCGGTCCCGCATGCCCACGGCGACGAGCAGCTGCTCGACCCGCGCACCGTCAACCTCGTGCAGGCGGGCGTGGTAGGCGAGGTTCTCGCGGCCGCTCAGCTCCCGGTAGAGGAGCGGCTCGTGACCGAGGTAGCCCACCCTCCCATGGAGCCGCCACCGCTCGCGAGGCAGCTCGACTCCGAGCACGGTGGCGGTGCCGCCATGCGGGCGCAGCAGGCCGGCCAGCACGCGCAACAACGTCGTCTTGCCGGCGCCGTTGGGCCCGAGGACCGCGAGGGTCGCGCCCTCGGGAACCCGCACCGTGATCCCCCGAAGCGCCACCCGCTCGCCGTAACGCCGCTCGAGGCCGTCGAGCTCAATCACGCTCGAGTGTGGCGGCGGCGCGCTCCAGGGTCGGCTCCACGACTGGCCAGGACTGACCGATCGCCTTTGGGTTGCCCGGGAAGTTGACGATCAGCGTGCGCCCCCGGATCCCGGAGACGCCGCGGGTCAGGATCCCGAGCGGGGTGTGCGAGCGCGACTCCGCCCGGATCGTCTCCGCGTAGCCGGGGGCCTCCCGATCGATCACGTCGCGCGTGGCCTCGGGAGTGACATCGTCGGGGGTCATCCCCGTGCCGCCGGTGGTGAAGACGAAGCGGACGCGCTCGCTGTCCGCGAGACGCTTGAGAGACAGGGCGATCGCCTCGCGATCGTCCGCAACGTTCTCGTGCACCACCTCGAGGCCGGCCCGCTCGCAGAGCTCGGCCAGCGTCCGCCCGGAGACATCTTCGTCCTCGCCGTGGGCTCGCGTCGTCGAGACAGTCAGGACCGCGGCTTTCACCTGCGTCAGCGTATTGTGCCCGCGTGGGCGGCTCTCCGCTGCCGGCAGCCCCGCTGGTCACCATCGGCGACGTCGCCTGCACCCGGCGGCAGCTGGCCGGCTGCGCGGCGAGGGTCGACTACGCGCGCTCCCTGTCCGCGGCGGCGGTCGCGTCCGGATGAGTCCAGTCGTGCCTGCCCCCTGACTTCTCGAGCAGCACGACCTCGGCGATCTCGACGCCTCGCTCGAGTCCCTTGACCATGTCGTAGACGGTGAGCGCCGCCACCACCGCCGCCGTCATGGCCTCCATCTCGACACCGGTCTGGGCGTTGGTGCGGGCTTCGGCCGTGAGCGCCACCCGGTCGTCAGCGAGTTCCGCCTGGACGTTCACGAAGGAGAGCGGCAGCGGGTGGCAGAGCGGGACGAGCTCGGCCGTGCGCTTGGCGGCCTGGATCCCCGCGATCCTCGCCGTGCCCAGCACGTCCCCCTTCGGTGCGTCACCCCGGGCCAGGGCGTCGGCGGTCTCCGGGGACATCCGCACCACCGACCGCGCGACGGCCCTCCGTCCGGTGACCGGCTTGCCGCCCACGTCGACCATCCGGGCGCGACCGGCGTCGTCGAGGTGGGAGAGCTCGCTCACGCAGGCACGTGCGAGCGCTGCGCGGCCGCGAGAAGGTCGCGCGCCGCCTGCTCGTCGCCCCGGCGCAGCAGCTCGACGGGATCGGGGTCGCCGTTGACGACTCCCTCAAAGAACTCCTTGCGGTCCTGGTAGGTGGGCAGTGTGGCCTTGGCCCAGCCGCGCACCTCGTTGAGCAGCACTGCGAGCCGGGCGTAGGCGTCACCGTACTCCTCGGCGATCTCGTCGCGGATGCGCTTGGCGAGCGCGGGACTCGCACCCGCCGTGGAGATCGCGATCGCCAGCGGGCCGCTGCGGATGATCGCGGGCAGGATGAAGTTGCAGAGCGGCGGCACATCGACCACGTTGACCAACATCGCGCGCCGTTCGGCGTCCTCGAAGACGCGGATGTTGACCTCCGTCTGGCCCGTGGCGGCGATCACGATGAAGGTCCCCTCCAGATCCTCGGACCGGTAGCCACGGCGCTCCCAGCGGATCGAGCCCTCCTCCGCCAGCTCGCGGAGCGGCTCGACGGCCTCCGGCGACACCAGCGTCACGTCGCCGTCGCAGGCGAGCAGCCCCTCGACCTTCTCGAGCCCCACCTCCCCTCCGCCCACGACGAGGCAACGGCGACCCGAGAGCCGCAGGCACGCGATGTAGAAGGGCGTGTCGAGCATGCCCTGCACGCAGCTCTGGTCGCATATCCCCTTGCGGAGCTGACATACGCACGGCTTGCCCGCGTAGACCTGGGCTGGCATGACCCGTCAGAGTCTACGAGCCGAGGTCCAGCTCACCGCTTGAGGACGTCCCGCAGCGACTTGCGCGCAAGCCGAAGAAGCGGACGGGCGCCGCGGCGGAGGGCACCCGACTTGTCGGCATCCCGCCCGTATAGGAGCTGCGCGGCAGCGTGCAGTCCCTTCCCCAGCGACTCGTCGTACGGATGCCACCAGAAGTCGCGCGCGCGGGAGGGCTCCCAGGTCGAGAGCTTGATGTTCACGCACTCGTAGAAGCCGAACTTGGAGTGCGAGCGCCCCAGACCCGACTCCTTCACCCCGCCCCAGGAGCATGAGCAGACGCCGTGCGAGTACATGTGGTCGTTGATCCAGACCATGCCCGCCCTGATCCGGGCGGCGATCCGCTCACCGTGCGCCCTGTCCCGCGTCCAGACGGACGCGCCGAGGCCGAAGACGGAGTCGTTGGCGAGGGTGATTGCCTCCTCCTCGGACTCGACCGTCACGATCGGCACGACCGGCCCGAAGATCTCCTCCCGCATGATCCGCATCTCGTGGGTCACGTCCGTGAGGACAGTGGGCGCGTAGAAGTCACGACCCTCGTAGCCTGGCCGCTCCACCGGTCCGCCGCAGCGCATGACGGCTCCGTGCGCGACCGCGTCGTCGACCAGCTCCTTGACGATCTCGTACTGCTCGTGCGAGACCATCGGCCCGATCTCGGTCGTCCACCGCATCGGGTCTCCGATCTCCAGTGCCCGGGCACCGCTCGTCACCCCCTCGATGAACCGCTCAGCCACCTCCCGCAGCACGTAGACGCGCTCGATGCCGGAGCAGGTCTGGCCGGCGTTGGCGAAGCCGCCCCACAGGCAGCCTGAGATGGCGTTGGGCAGGTTGGCGTCCGCAGAGACGATCATCGGGTCCTTGCCGCCAAGCTCGAGCACCGACCTCTTCAACCGCTCCGCGCAGGCCACGCCGACCCGGCGGCCGACCTCGGCCGAGCCCGTGAAGAAGATCTTGGCCGCGCTCGACTCGACCAGCGCGTTCCCCACGTCGCCGTCGCCCTGGGCCACCCGGACGATTCCCTCCGGCAACCCCGCGCGCTCGAACACCCAGCGGATGCGCTCACCAATCAGCGGCGTGAGCTCAGACGGCTTCAGCACCACGCCGTTGCCGGCCATCAGGGCGATCGCCACCTCGCCGAACGGGATCGACCAGGGATAGTTCCAGGGCGCTATCACTGCGACCACACCGAGCGGCTCGTAGACGAAGCGCGCGCTCTTCGGGCGCACGAAAAGGGGCAGGGGCACGTCCTCGCTCGCGAGTAGCCGCTGGCCCGCCTCGGCGATCCAGCGCAGCGAGTCGATGGTGGGGACGAGCTCCATCGAGAACGACTCGTTGCGCGGCTTGCCCTGCTCGCGCGTCAACAGCTCGCTCAGCTCGTCGAGGTTGTCGATGATCACCTGCCCGGCTCTTCGCATGTAGCGGGCCCGGTCGACCAGCGGGAGCTGAGCCCAGAAGGGCTGCACGGCCGCTACGTCGTCGACCACCGCCTGGACGTCCTCCGGCCGGGTAACGGCTACAGCCCCCATGCGCCGTCCGTCGATCGGGCTGTAGGAGTCGAGCCGCTCGGCGGCGGCTGTCGCCGCGCTCTTCCCTGCCGGCTTCATGTCGTCTCCTGGCCCAACCCCGCGCATTGTCTCAGCGAGCCGGACTCCTGCGCCGGGATCGCGCGGCCGATCTCGATGGCCCCCCCGAGCGGTCAGGCGGCGTAGGCGGGCCGCTCCGGCAGCCTCGCGTAGAGGACCCGCCTTCCGTCCTCCACGGTCTCCACGGTGCGGCCCAGGCGCTCCATCAGCCGCCGCACGGGGCCGTCGGACTGCGGCAGCTCCCCTCGCAGGTGACTTGCTCCCCGCTGGATCGCGAGCGAGGCGACCGCCTCCGTTAGCAGCTTGCCCACGCCGCGATTCTGGGTGCGGTCGTCCACCACGACCCCGAGCTCCGCGACCCCCGTGCCGCCAAAGCCGACGTCGGCCAGGCCCACCACCTGCTCGGCCCCGTCGAGCGGCGCGGTCGCGGCCACCACCAACCGCTCCCGCGGGTTCTGGAAGTGAAGCGGCGGACCAGCGAGTCGAGCACCGCAGCGGCGTCCGAGGAGAAGCGCGGCCTCCGGGTCTCTGCGGAGAGGCCCCGGAAGGAACTCGCGCACGCGCAGCGCATCGCTCGGCCGCGCCAGGCGGAGCCGCACGCGCAGGCCGCCGCCCGCCTCATGTGTCGTGGCAAGCAGCGCCCCGGGTCGATCAGCCTTGCTTCCCGCATGCCAGCTAGCGTGACAGACGCGGCGCTTTCGGCCTGTGAACTATCGGTTGCGAGCCTCTCTGACGCGCCGCAGCCGCTCCTTGAGCTCGCGCTCCTCACCGTGGTCGGAGAGCTCCAGGAAGCGCTCCCCGATCGCCTCGGGCGGCAACATCTCCTGGTCGGAGACGCCCTCGGGGCGCTCGTGCGGGTAGTCGTAGCCCTCCCCGCGGCCGAGCGCCTTCGCACCCGGATAGTGGGCGTCGCGCAGGTGCGGCGGAATGTCGGGGGCGCCGTGCTCGCGCACCCAGGCTCGCGCTCGCCCGATCGCCTCGATCGAGGCGTTCGACTTGGGGGCGAGCGCCAGGTAGATCGCCGCCTGCGAGAGGTTGAGGGCGCACTCGGGCATGCCCACGTGCTCCACCGCGTGGGCCGCCGCCACGGCGACCTCCAGCGCGCGCGGGTCCGCGTTGCCGATGTCCTCGCTGGCGAGGATCACCATCCGGCGGGCGATGAAGCGTGGATCCTCCCCACCTTCGAGCATCGCCGCCAGGTATAGAAGCGAGGCATCCGGGTCCGAGCCGCGCGTGGCCTTGATCCAGGCGGAAATCGTGTTGTAGTGCAGGTCGCCGCCCTTGTCGTAGAGCACCGCCTTGCGCTGCAGGGCGTCCTCGGCCACACGCACGGTCACGGTCCCCTCGCCCACGGTGGCGCAAGCCAGCTCGAGTCCCGCCAGCGCAATGCGCGCGTCCCCGCCGGCCCGCGCGGCGAGGAACTCGAGCGCGGCCGCCTCGACCCGCCGTGCGTCGGGCACGCCACGCTCGTCACCGAGAGAGCGACGCAGGAGGGCCAATACCTGCTCGTCAGTGAGCGGGCGCAGCTCGTAGATCCGGCAGCGCGAGAGGAGCGCCGAGTTCACCTCGAAGAAGGGGTTCTCGGTGGTGGCGCCGATCAGCACCACCAGGCCCTCCTCGACCGCCGGGAGCAGGGTGTCCTGCTGGGCCTTGTTGAAGCGGTGGATCTCGTCCAGGAAGAAGATGGTGGGCTCGCCGCTGGTGCTGCGCCGATGCTGCGCGCGCTCGAGCACGGCCCGCACCTCCTGACGGCCGGCGCTGACCGCCGAGTCCTCCTCGAACGCCGCCCTCGCGTTCGTGGCGAGCATCCGGGCGAGCGTCGTCTTGCCGCTGCCCGGCGGCCCGTAAAGGATCATCGAGTGCGGGCGGCCCTCCTCGATCGCGGTGCGGAGCGCTGAGCCGCGGTCGAGCAGGTGCTCCTGCCCCACGAACTCACCGAGCGACTGCGGGCGCATGCGCGCCGCGAGCGGCTGGTCCGGCACGGGCACGCCGGTCCGCCCGCGCGGTCCGTCGTCGATCTCGAAGAGGCGCTCCACAGACGAATTCTGGCAGCGGCTCAGGCCGCGTGGAGGAACTCGGCCACCTCGCCCGCCGTCTGCTCCGGGGCGTCCTCGAACACGAAGTGGCCGGCGCCCTTCACGATCGTGAGCTTCGAGCCGGGGATCTCCTTGTGGAAGCGGTGAGCGCTCGGGACGAACGCGTAGGGGTCCGTCTCTCCCCACAGGATCAGCGTCGGGACGCCGAGCTCGGCCAGCTTCCCGTCGTAGGGCTCGAGCTTCTCGAAGTCGGCGGAGCGCCAGAACTCCAGCTGGCCGCGGCGGCGGTCCTCGTCGCCGAAGCACTTCCAGTACTCGTCGATGGCCTCGTCGTGGAAGCCCGAGCCGTTCTGGCGCAGGATCGCGGCGAGCCCCTCCCGGGTCATGCCCTCCACCATCTCCTCGCCCGTCCCGGGGGTGCGCGCCGCCTGCGCGACGCCGTGCCAGCGCCCGTCCGGGAAGAAGCCGGTGGCGCTGAGCACGAGCGCGCTCACATTCTCCGGGTGGTCGCACGCCCACCAGCAACCGATGAGGCCGCCCCAGTCGTGCATCACGAGGGCCACGCGCTCCAGGCCAAGGTCCCCCCGGAAGCGCGCCACCGAACCGACGTGGCGCTCCCAAGTGTGCGGCGAGTCGCTGTCGGAGTCGCCGAAGCCAAGCAGGTCGGGAGCGATCGAGCGCCAGCCCCGCCGGGCCAGGGCGGGCATCACGTGGCGCCACATGTAGGAGGACTCGGGATACCCGTGCAAGAGCAGGGCGACCGGTCCCTCGGCCGGGCCGTCCTCGCGGTATGCCAGGGGCCCGGCTCGCCTCATCCGGCGGTTACCGCCTCTCCGACGAGGCGGGAGAAGAGCCGCTCGAGCGCGGGGCGCAGCACCTCGCGCTCGAAGCCGGCGTCGGGCAGCGAGAGCTGCGCCATCACGAAGCCCACCAGCGCCGCCACCACTATCGGCGCGTCCGCGACGGGATCGTCCGAGCCGGCGGCGCGCAGGCCCAGCTCGGCGAGCCGGAGGTGGGCGGTATGCCAGCGTTGCACCTCTTCCCCCAGCTCGGGCCTGCGCCCGGCCTCGAGCGCGAGCTCTCCCAGGGCGACGTGGCGGCTGCGGTCGCGAGCCAGGTCTCCGCCGAGCTCGGCCGCCACCGCGTCGGCCCACTCGCCGATCGAGAGCTCGCGCGGCGCGAGGTCCAGGACGAGCCGCTCGAGCCGCCCGACCTCCTCGCGCGCGGCCAGCCGCAGGGACTCCTCGAGCAGCTCGTCCCGGGAGGAGAACCAGTAGGTGGTGGCGGAGAGCGGCAGCCCGGCCGCGGTGGCCACAGCGCGATGGGTCACGGCGTCCGCACCGTGCTCGCCTATCATCGCGAGCGTCGCGCGAAGGATCGCCTCCCGCCGCGCGGCCCCGCGTGGTACATCCGTTCCACTCACGGGTACAAACGTACCATGGTCGTCGCAGCCCACGGAATCGACTACACCGACCTGTACGCCCGTTGGGAGCGCGCCAACTGGCGCGCGACCGAGATCGACTTCACGGAGGATGCGCAGCAATGGGCCGAGGACTTCTCAGACCTCGAGCGCAAGGCGGCGCTCTGGAACTACTCGATGTTCTTCTGGGGCGAAACGCCGTCACGGACGGCCTCTCCCCCTACATCGAGGCCGCTCCGCGCGAGGAGCGGAGTACTTCCTCGCCACCCAGCAGGTCGACGAGGCGCGCCATGCGGTCTTCTTCAGTCGGTTCATGCACGAGGTGTGCGGGATCGACGGCGCGGGCATCGGCGGGCGGCTCGAAGCGATCCAGCCCGAGCTGAGCTGGGGCTTTCGTCAGCTCTTCGGGCGGCTCGAGCGGGTGCCAGACGAGCTGCGGGCGGATCCATCGCGGCCGAACCTGGCCGCGGCGATCACGCTGTACCACGTCGTCGTCGAGGCCACGCTCGCGCAGCCGGGCCAGCACTTCATCTGCGGCTAGGTGACCGAGAGCGGCCGGCTTCCTGGCTTTCGCGCCGGGATGGAAAACGTCTCGGCCGATGAGCGGCGCCACATCGGCTTCGGTGTCAAGCTGCTCTCGGAGCTCGCCGAGCAGGATCCGGACTGCCGCTGTGCGGTCGCGGAACTGCTCCGTGAGGTGATCCCCTGGGCGGCCTCCGTGCTGGTCCCCCCGCGCTGGGACGAGCGCTATGTCGAGTGCTTCGGCTTCACGCTCGAGGACCCGGACGACATGGAGGTGCTCCTCGAGTCGGTCGCCGCGGGCTTCGATGCCTCCACTGTGCCGAGCGAGGGTGGCATCCTGCAGTGGGAGTTCGCCGACGCCGACCCCTGGCACGTCGTGGTCGCGAACGGCGCGACGCGTCACGTGCGCGGGCGCGCCGACGGCCCTACCATGACGTTCCGCTCTCGCTTCGAGGACTTCGTGGACGCCGTCGCGGGGCGTCAAGACCCGAGGCGTCTGCTGGCCACGAGACGGCTGCGCCTGCGCGGCAACCATCTCTGGCTCTGGCGAGCGCGGGACATGTTCCCGCACTAGGTGGTCGAGTCAACCCCTCGGTCCAACGACCTAGGACGAAAATACCCCTGGGAACCAGGAGCTCGCATGGGCACAATGACCGCAGTCATGAGCGAATCGCGAACAGCGAGCGAGCGGATCACCGAGGAGGTCACCTCCTGGCCGGGGGTGGAGGCCGGTCACGGGCGCCGCGGCGAGTTTGCCTTCAAGGTCGGCCGCCGGGAGATCGGTCACCTGCACGGCGACCACGCCGCCCACTTCTCCTTTCCAAAGCTGGTGTGGGCCGAGCTGTTCGAGCAGGGTCGGGTGGTGCACCACCCCGTGTTTCCGGGCAAGCAAGGGCCCGGGGCGCGCCGGATCGAGGATGAGGCCGACATCGAGGACGTGATCGAGC
This sequence comes from Thermoleophilaceae bacterium, assembly GCA_035264265.1. Lineage (GTDB taxonomy): Bacteria > Actinomycetota > Thermoleophilia > Solirubrobacterales > Thermoleophilaceae > DASXBA01. The sequence continues at coordinate 31,894 of DATFQM010000042.1, read as the reverse complement.
TTCTGCGCCTGAACTACGAGCGCGTACTGGCCCGTCACGGCCTGCCGACGGAGCGTTGAGTGCATTAGCCTCGGCCATGTGCCAGAAGCCGAGGCGCTCGAGCGCCGAACGACCGAGCTGCTCCAGCGGCTGATCCGCTTCAAGACCGTCAACCCGCCGGGCGACGAGGAGGCCGCGCAGCACTTCCTGCGCGACACCCTCGGTGCGGCCGGCTTCGAGTGCGAGCTGCTGGCGGCGGTGGAGGCTCGGCCGAACCTGATCGCGCGGCTGCCGGGTGGCTCCGATGGCCCGCGGCTGTGCCTCTTGGGCCACGTGGACACGGTGCTCGCGGACCCCTCGGACTGGAGCGTCGATCCGTGGTCGGGGGAGCTGCGGGACGGCTGCGTGTGGGGCCGCGGCGCGCTCGACATGAAGAGCCAGGTGGCGGCCGAGGTGGCGGCGGCGACGCTCCTCGCCGGAGACGGCTGGCGCCCGGAGGCCGGCGAGCTGATGCTGGTCCTGACGGCCGACGAGGAGGCAGGCGCCAAGCGCGGCGCCAGGTGGCTCTGCGCGGAGCACGCAGACAAGGTCCGCTGTGACCTCGTCGTGAACGAGGGCGCCGGCGAGGTGCTGCCCTTCGAGGGACGGCGCTACTACGGCGTCTGCGTGGCCGAGAAGGGCGTCTTCCGCTTCACGATCGCCACGCGGGGGGTTGCCGGCCACGCCTCGGTTCCGCGCATCGGGGACAACGCCCTGACGAAGATGGCGCCTCTGCTCGAGGCGATGCGCAACGGGCGTCCAGCACTTGAGCCGTCGCCGGAGGCAGAGGCGTTGGTGGCGGCGCTGGGACTGGATGCCGGCGACCTCGAGTCCGCCCTGCGGGAGGCCGAGTCGCGCGACCCCCGTGTGGCCGTGTTGCTCGAGCCGATGCTCGGTGTGACGTTGGCGCCCACGATGATCCACGCCTCGGAGAAGATCAACGTGATCCCCGCCCGCGCCGAGCTCAGCGTGGACTGCCGCGTACCGCCCGGCGGAGACGAGGAGCACACACGCGCCCGCGTGAGGGAGGTGCTCGGGGAAGACGGCTACGAGCTGCGCTTCGAGGAGAGCATCGTGGGCAACCGGTCCCCGATCGAGACGCCGCTGATGGACGCGGTGCGGCGCTACGTCGAGAGCGAGGACCCGGGGGCGGAGGTCACGCCGGTGGTGCTCCCCGGCTTCTCCGACTCGCACTGGTTCCGCGATGCCTTCCCGGACTGCGTCGCATACGGGTTCTTCCCTCAGCAGGCGATGGACGTGTTCGAGGCCGCGCCCCTGGCGCACGGGGCGGACGAGCGGGTCCCGGTCGAGGACCTCGGGATGGCGGCGCGCTGCTACGCGCGGCTCGTGCAGGAGGTCCTGGGATGACGGAGAAGGACAAGCTGCGCCTGGGCGGCATGGCGCTGCGGAACGGCCTGCTGGTGCACGGGCCAACGCACTGGGCCGCGGCCGTCCGCACGGACGCCGGTGAGCTCAAGGTCGCCTCCGGCCCAAAGCCGGATCTGGGCGGCCGGGCTGCCGAGCGCGTGGCGGGGGTCCGAGGCGTGCTGAAGCTGGCCGAGGCGGTGGCCGTCATCCCGCTGGTCAAGCGAGCCCTCCCTGAGGCCAAGCTGCCGATGCAGGACGGGCGCACGCTGGGCGCCATGGGGGCGGCTGCTTTCGGCGGTCACGCGATCCGGTCCTCGGGCGCCCGCACACTGGGGCGCGAGGCGATCGTGGCCATGCTCAGCCTCGTCCCGGCGCTCATGGCGCTGCGCGGCGGCGACCTCGCGGCCTACCACGGTGTGGAGCACAAGGCCATAGCCGGCTACGAGGAGGACGCAGACGCGTCAGAGGCCGACAAGGAGCACGAGCGCTGCGGGTCGCACCTGGTCGCGCCCATGCTCACGGCCGCCACCGTGGGCAACGTGGCCGCCCGCAGGGCGGGGCTGCGCGGTCCGGCTGCCGAGGCCGCCGTGGGGCTCGGCAGCGCGGCAGTCGCGGTCGAGGTCTTCGCGTGGTCCGAGCGCCACCCGGACACGGCCGCGGCGCGCCTGCTGCGGCGCCCCGGCTTCGAGATCCAGCGGGCAATCGGCACGCGCGAGCCCACCGCCGAGCAGCTCCAGGTGGGCCGCGCCGCGCTGGCGGAGATCCTCCGCGTCGAGGACGCCTGATGGCGACGACGCGCACCCGCCTCGATCCGAGCGTCTTCCGGCTGCCGGTGGAGCGGATGCGGGAGGGCTATTACTCGGACGCCTACTTCAACTTCACGAAGCAGCTTCTGGAGGAGCGCGGGCACTGCCCTCGTGTGACGATGCAGGTGTTCCAGAAGAAGCGATCGGTGCTGGGCGGCATCGACGAGGCAGTAGCGATCCTCAAGCTTTGCTCCGGCCGCCACTCCGATGGCGGGTGGGTGGACGGCTGGCACGAGCTGGACGTCTACGCTCTGCACGAGGGCGAGGAGATCGCGCCCTGGGAATCCGTGATGACCATCGAGGGGGACTACTCGCTGTTCGCCCACCTCGAGACGGTCTACCTGGGCTGCCTCGCCCGACGGAGCCTCGTGATGCGCAATGTCCGTGAGGTGGTGGAGGCCGCGGCCGGCAAGCCGATCCTGTTCTTCCCGGCGCGCCACGACCACTGGCTCGTTCAGACGGGCGACGGCTGGGCGGCTCACGTGGCGGGCGCGATTGGCGTCTCGACCGACGCGCAGGCGTCCTGGTGGGGCGGTCGCGGCGTGGGCACGGTGCCGCACGGCCTGATCGCCGCCTTCGGCGGCGACACCGTAGCCGCCGCGCGGGCGTTCGCCCACCGCTTCGCGGACGAGATGAACGTGGTCGTGCTCGTCGATTTCGACAACGACTCGGTGCGCACGTCGCTGGACGTGGCCGACGCTCTGGGCGAGAAGCTCTGGGGTGTGCGGCTCGACACCTCGGACCGGCTCGTGGACCGTTCGCTGTGGCACGAGATGGGCGAGTTCGAGCCGACCGGGGTGACGCAGGTGCTCGTGGAACGCGTCCGTGCGGCGCTCGACGAGGCGGATCACCACGACGTGAAGATCGTCGTCTCGGGCGGCTTCGACGCCGGCAAGATCCGCGCCTTCGAGGAGGCCGGGGCCCCGGTCGACTCCTATGGCGTCGGTTCGTCGCTGCTGCGCGGGCAGAACGACTTCACCGCCGATGTGGTGCTGGTCGAGGGACGTCCGTGCGCGAAGGCCGGTCGCTCCTACAGGCCGAACCCTCGCCTGGAGCGGGTGGAGTGATGAGCGCGAGTGGCCTGGGGCTCATCGATCACATCGGCATCGCCGTCGAGGACCTCGACCAAGCCGTCCATCTCTACAAAGACAAGCTCGGGATGCCGGAGCAGCACCGCGAGACCGTCGAGGAGCAGGGCGCGGAGGCGGTGCTCCTCGAGATCGGAGACGGCCACGTCGAGCTTTTGTCGCCGCTCTCCCCCGAGACGGCAGTGGGCCGCTTCCTGGAGCGGCACGGGCCCGGCATGCACCACGTGGCCTACCGGACCGAGGACATCGAGGCCTCCCTGGAGGCCGCGCGAACGGCCGGGCTGCGGCTGATCGACGAGGAGCCGAGGATCGGCATCCGGGGCAGCCGCGTGGGCTTCCTGCATCCCAAGTCCACTGGCGGCGTGCTGACCGAGCTCGTCGAGCCCGCGGAGCGCGTGCGCTGATGGCAGCGGACTATCGCCGCATCGACATCGGCTTCCAGGGCGGGCAGGTGCTGCCCGCCCGGGTCACTCAGGACAACTACGAAGGCCTGCGCAGGGCGCTCGAAGACGCCTCCTCCGACCGCTGGCACCTGCTCGACACCCAGGACTCCCAGGTCGCGCTCGACCTCTCGCAGGTGGTCTACCTGCGGCTGGACACTGAAGAGCAGCGCGTCGGGTTCTGAGCCGCTTGGCGGCGGTGCCCTCGCTCGACCTCGCCTTGCTGCGACTGGCCCGAACGCGGGGGCACCGGCCGCCGGTGGAGGCCGCCGTGGCGCGCTTCTCGAGCCTCGGGCAGCACGGCCTTGGCTGGTATGCGCTCCAGGCGGGCGGCGCGGCGCTCCACCCCGCCGGGCGGCCGGTGTACGTGCGGGCGATGCGCGCGACGCTGGCGGCCTTCGCCGCGAACCAGGCGATCAAGTTCCTCGTCCGTCGTCCGCGCCCGCGCCTGCCCGACCTACCGCCCCTCACCGGCACGGTCACAGAGCTCTCGTATCCCTCTGCGCACGCGGCTACCTCGTTCGCCGCCGCCCGCTCGCTCTCGGCTGCGCTGCCGCCCGCGGTCGTCTACCCCGTCGCCGCCGCAATGGCGGTTTCGCGCCTGTACCTCGGCGTCCACTACCCCAGCGATGCGCTGGCCGGGGCCGCGCTCGGCGACGCCGTTGCGAGACTGGCCCCGTGAAGGTCGGGATCGTCGGGCTACCGAACGCCGGCAAGTCCTCCCTCTTCAATGCCCTGACGAGCGGCGGGGCGCAGATCGCCGGCTACCCCTTCACCACCGTCGAGGCGAACGTCGCCGTGGTGCCGGTGCCCGATGAGCGGCTCGAGCGGGTGGCCGCCGCGGTGGGAGCCTCACCGAGCATCCCGGAGACGATCGAGTTCCGCGACATCGCCGGGCTGGTCCGGGGCGCCCACAGCGGGGAGGGCCTCGGCAACCGCTTTCTCTCACACATCCGCGAGACGGACGCTCTGCTGCACGTGGTTCGAGCCCACGACGATCCTCAGGTGCCCCATCCGGAGGGCCGGGTCGACCCCGTGGCCGACGCCGAGGCCGTCGAGACGGAGCTGCTCCTGGCCGATCTCGAGCAGGCAGAAGGGCGGCTCGAGCGGGTGACGAGGCAGGCGCGATCAGGAGCCAAGGCGGCAGCCGCCGAGGAGAGCTGGCTTCGCGAGCTCGTGGAGGCGCTCGGGGCCGGCCAGCCGGCTGCTGCCGTTCCGCCCCCCGAGGAGGCCCCCGACGCGATGGCCCATCTGCAGCCGCTGACTGCCAAGCCCGTGCTCTACGTCGCCAACGTGGCGGAGGGGGACCCGCGGCAGCCGCCCGATGCGCTCGAGCGGCACGCCCGGGAGCTCGGGGCCCGCTCCACTGCCGTGAGCGCCCGTCTCGAGGCCGAGCTCGCCGAGCTCGAGCCGGACGACGCGGCCGCGATGCGCGAGGAGCTTGGGGTCGAGGACTCGAGCCTCGAGCGAGTGGTCGGCGAGGCCTTCGGGCTGCTCGATCTGGTGACCTTCTTCACGGCCCACCCCGGGACGGAGGCTCGAGCCCGCGCGGTGCCGCGTGGCACGCCGGCGCGACGTGCGGCGGGGTCGGTTCACACGGACATGGAGCGTGGCTTCGTGGCGGCCGAAGTGGTTCCGTGGGAGGGGCTGGTGGAGGCGGGCGGCTACGCGGCGGCCCGGGAGCGTGCCCTGCTCCGAACGGAGGGCCGCGACTACCCGGTGAAGGACGGCGACGTGGTGACGTTCCGCTTCACCACATGACACGTGACCATCTAATGGGCCTATACAGTCCCGCCTTTTGGGGCCATAGGCCCGTCTAAGCAGGATGCTTCCGAGATTTCGCACCGGCCTCTACAGGCCCGCAAGCTGGTCACTCGCCCCAAGCTGTTGGCAGAAACCGTCCGGTCAATGTCCTTGCTGCCAACCGCTGAGCAGGCATGATGGCGGGATGACCGCCCGCAGAGTCGTCATCGTCGCCTTCGAAGGGGTCCAGCCGCTCGACGTCGTCGGGCCCGCCGAGGTCTTCTCCACCGCCGCGAGGCTTCAGCCGCCCGGCTACGAGATCGAGATAGTGGCGGCTGACACCAAGCCGCTCCGGGCCTCGAGCGTCAGCCTCGCGCCCGACCGCTCGATCGCCTCCTGTCGCGGCCCCATCGACACCCTGGTCTGCGCTGGAGGTACGGGCGTCCGCGGCGCCGCTCGAGATGAACGGCTCTTGCGCTGGCTCCGCGCGGCGGCGAAACGCTCCGAACGGGTGGCCTCCGTATGCACGGGCGCCTTCCTACTTGCCCGTGCCGGCCTTCTCGACGGCAAGCGAGCGACAACGCACTGGTCGGCGTGTGCGGCCCTGGCGCGGTCGCATCCGGAAATCCGGGTGGAGCCGGACCCGATCTTCGTGCGCGACGGAAGCGTCTACACCTCGGCCGGCGTGACCGCCGGCATGGACCTGGCCCTCGCCCTCGTGGACGAGGACCTGGGACGCGAGGTCGCGCTCGAGGCTGCGCGCTGGCTCGTGCTGTTCCTTCGTCGGCCAGGCGGCCAGGCGCAGTTCGCCCAGCTCGCCGCCCAGGCGGCCGAGCGCGAACCGCTCCGAGAGCTCCAAGGCTGGATCCCCGACAACCTCGACGCCGACCTCTCAGTACCGGCGCTCGCCCGCGACGTGTCGATGAGCGAGCGCAACTTCGCCCGCGCCTTCCGGCGCGAGGTGGGGATGGTCGTACCGGGCGGCCTCGGCACGCGGGCGCTGCTCGACGACGAGCGCATGGTTGGCTGGATCCGCCGCGCTCACGAGGGCTCCCGCTGCACGACGTCGGTATGCACCGGCGCGCTGCTGCTCGGGGCGGCGGGGATCCTGGACGGAATCGAGGCCACGACGCACTGGCTCGAGCTGGCGACGCTGGAGCGCTTCGGGGCCCGGCCGACCTCCCGGCGTGTGGTCGAGCAGGGCAAGGTGATCACGGCGGCAGGGGTGTCGTCGGGTATCGACATGGCGCTGGCGCTCGCCTCGCACCTGGCCGGCGATCAGGTGGCGGAGGCGATACAGCTCGCCATCGAATACGACCCGCAGCCGCCCTTCGACAGCGGCTCGACCGCCACGGCGCGGCCGGAGACCGTCGCGCTGGTGCGGAGCGTCATCGAGGCCGTGACGCCCGAGCCCAATCGCCGCGCTTGACTTTCGCCGTCACCGGCGAGAGTTGCTTGTGTGAGCCTGGTCCCGCTCGACGGCAAGCGCGCCGCCTGGGCGGCGGGGAAGGCAGCGCTCAGGCTCGCCGCTTCGCCAGCCAGCTTCGGGTCCACTCCACGATCGCTCGACATGGTCAGCGCCCGGCTCTACCAGCTCGGCCCCTACCTGGTCCTGAAGCTGCGCATCGCCGAGCCCTGGCAAGCCCGTGACCTGGACGGTGGCGCGTTCTGCCTCGACCTGCACAGCACCCGCAGGTTCGGGCGGGTGTGCACGACGGGCGGGCGGCGGCTCCGGCTGCGCTACGAGCTCCGCGGTGCGGACGGCCGCGTGTGGCGCGCGAAGCTCCTCGCGGGGGGAAGCTCCGAAGGCACGACAGCCACTCGCCCACTCCCTCATTCCCCTTCGCCGCGATCGGCCTGCATTCGGGACCAGTCGGCCGGCGGGTGTTCTCGACGCGCACGGCGTGCACCGAGCCGGCCGAGCCGAACACGCCGTGCAGGGGAATGTTCCACATGAGGGCCTGGCGCGATTGCGGATCCGGCGCCCACACACGCTGCGGTATGCACTCGGCACGGGCCGCCGTTCTGCGGCATGAAAGGCGCCGCCGGCGGGCGGTGGCGCTGACTTTCGACGACGGGCCGAGCCCTTACAGCCCGGCCATGCTGCGTGTGCTGCACCGGTTCCGTGCCAACGCGACCTTCTTTCTCCTCGGAAGGCAGGTCCGGCGGTACCCGCGCTTTCCCGCCGCGAGTTGCTGGCGGGCAACGAGCTCAGCAACCACTCCATGCGCCATTCGGCGTTCCCGTCGTACGGCGATCTGCGGGCCACTAAACAGGCTCATCAGGGCTGCCAGTGGCTTCAGGCCATGTCTCTTCCGCCCGCCGTACGGGCCGGTCAGCCGCTCGCTGATCGACTCCGCGCTCGCCCTTCGAATGAGCACCGTGGGCTGGGAGGTGGACCCGAGAGACTGGTCCACTCCCGGGGCGCGGACGCGATCGCAAGAAGGGTGCTACGCGCGGTTCACCCGGGCGCGATCGTGGTCATGCACGACGGCGGCGGATCCCGCTCCCAGACCGTGGCTGCTCTGCCGGTCATCCTGCGCGGCCTGCATCGCCGCGGCTACCGCGTGGAGACCGTGAGCCATATCCTCGGAGACCGCTTCCGCTGGTACCCGAGCTAACGGACCCGCACCGCGGGCCCGGCCACCGAGCCCGACCGAACCCGGTAGACGCCCGGGCGCGGCACGTTCATCACGTAGCTACCGCCTGGGCCGGTGCGCGTCGTGGCGACATCTGCCCAGTGACCTCGCGAGCGGCGCTCCGCCACCAGCCGGCGGCCCCGGGGGGCCGGCCTGAACGTCCCGGTCAGCGTAAGCGGGAGGCTGCGGGCGCCTAGCACCGCGGTCCATGCCGAGCTGTAGCGGAGCTGAGAGGTCGAGACCGTCGTAAAGGAGGCCCAGGTGTCGTAGAGCCCCAGCCGGGAGCGCAGCGTGGGCCCCGTGATGATTTTGGTGCCGCCCGTCCCGTACACCCGCGCGCGCACGATCCTCGGCGAGACGCCGCGCTCGAGGACCTTGATCATGCGGAAGCGCCCGGGCGAGTAGCTTCCAAGGCTTGCGTCCATCTGCCCCGTGGTGAAGCGAAACCGCCAGGTGTGGCGGGGCGCGATGTCGTCGTACGGGTCGACGACTCCCTTCAGGAACGGCTGGGGGTCGGAGCCGAGGAAGCTGTTCTCCACGTTCTCCGTCCTGCCGCCGGAGGTCGAGAAGTAGTAGGTGGTGATCGGGGCGCCCCGGTAGGTGACCACCTGGCGCGCCGTGGCGCGCACCGCGGCGCCCGTCGCTCGCGTCTCCCCGACGACCCCGCGGTAGACCTGCGAGCGGGCGTCCGGGTAGAGGTCGAAGACGCCGCCACGCTTCCGCGTGGCGAGGGCGTAGGTGCGGGCGGCCACCGCCTGGGCCTTCAACGTCTCCGGGTGCCAGGACGACGGCATCTCGCCGGCGACCACCCCGCGCACGTAGTGGTCGAGCTTGACCCGGTTGACCGCCGTCACGCCTCCGGAGGCGCCCGGCCGCAAATCGATGGAGCCGCGGAAGCGGCCGTTCCGCACGCCGCCCGCCGATCGCCCCAGCAGGCGGACCGAACCGCCACTCCGGTAGACGCTCAGCATGCGGTAGCGGCCCCGAAGCTTGCCGCCCCTGAAGAGCCCGAGCAACCCGCCGGAGGGCCGAACGGCGTAGGTCGCCCGGCGGTCGAGGGCCCTCACGCCGGCGAGGCGGGAGGCGCCCCGGAAGCGGACCGACCGGAGGCTGGCCAGAAGGAGCACACGGACCCTGATGCTGCCCGTCCTTTCGATCCTCGTGCCGGTGTAGTAGTGGCCGAGGATGTCGCCGTAGACGCGGCCGTGCTGGGCGTAGCCGTAGGCCCCGTACTGGCTCATGCCGACGCCGTGCCCGTTCCCGCGCCCGCGCACCACGTGGCTGGTGGCCGCTTCGGCCGCAGGCGTGAACAGCAGTACCGCCACGGCTGTGAGCAGAAAGCGCCGCATGGTACGAGCTCAGATAAACCCCTGAAGCAACGAAGGTAGCGGTCAGTCCACCGCGAACAGCCGCCACTCGCCGGGCACGCCCTTGAGCTCATGGCGGCCCCGCTCCGCGAACTCGATCCCCGAGCCAACCACGAGATCCTTGACCGTGCTCGACACGATGACCTCACCCGGCGCTGCCGCGCCCATTACGCGCGCCCCGATGTGGACGGCCAGTCCGCCGATGTCGCCGTTCATCACCTCGACCTCCCCGGTGTGCAGGCCGGTTCGCACCTCGATACCGAGCGTTCGCACACCCTCCGCGATCGCCGCCGCGCAACGAAGCGCGCGGGCCGGACCGTCGAAGGTGGCGAGGAAGCCGTCGCCGGTGCGCTTGACCTCCCGTCCGCGGTGGCGCTTGAGAGCGCGGCGCACGAGGTCGTCGTGCCGCTCGAGCAGCCGCCGCCAGGCGGAGTCACCAAGGTCCGCCGCGCGCTTGGTGGAGTCGCAGATGTCGGTGAAGAGGACGGTCGCGAGCATCCGATCCGGCTCCTTCTCGTGGCGGCTCCCGGTGAGGAACTCCTCCACCTCGCCGACGAAGCCGTCCACGTCCCCCACGGAGAAGAGGTTGTCCTGTCCCTTCAGCTCCACGAAGCGGGCGCCCGGGATTTGCGAGGCGATGTACTCCCCATGCTCGAAGTTCATGAATACGTCGTCGCGCCGGTGCATCACGAGCGTCGGGACCCGGATCGAGGGCAGCACGTGGCGCACGTCGAACTCGCCGATCAGGTCGAAGATGCGGCGGATGGTGCCGGGGCTCGCCGCGTAACGCTCCATGCGAGCCGCCCACTCGAGGAACGCCGGGTCGTCGGCTCGGCTCGGAGCGACGCGCGCAGCGACATGGCCCTCGCCCCAATACTTCACCGCCAGGTCCATGGTTGCCGCTCGCTCCTCCTCCTTCCAGGTCCACGTGTGATCCGGCGCCCAGGTGGCTCGCGCGAACGTGGCGTAGAGGATCAGGTGGCTGACGCGGTCGGGGTGGGTAGCGGCAAAGAGCGCGGCGAGCGGCCCCCCCTCGAGCGTTCCGAAGATCGCCGCCCGCTCGGCGCCGGCAGCGTCCATGACGGCGAGGACGTCGTCCATCTGCTCCTCGAGGGTGGGGGCGTCGATCATCGGGTCGGAGAGCCCGGCACCCCGGCGGTCGAAGGCGATCACTCGGGCAAACGGGGAGAGCTGCTTGCCCAACGCAACGATCGAGGGCTCGCTGAACAAGTGCTCGCATTGCGAGATCCAGGTGGTCACCCAGACGAGGTCGAGCGGGGCGTCGCTCTGTTCGACGACGTAGGCGATGTTCACGTCGCCGCTCTTCGCATAGCGCGCGACTGGGGGCACGGCACAAGACGTTACAGTCCGGCTTCGGTGGCCAAGCGCAAAGCGTCGGACGTCTTCGTCGAGTGCCTGGAGGCGGAGGGCGTCAAGCACGTCTTCGGGATCCCCGGCGAGGAGACGCTCGACCTGAACGAGTCCCTGGCGCGATCCTCGATCGAGTTCGTCCCGGTTCGTCACGAGCAGGGAGGCGCGTACATGGCGGACGTGTGGGGCAGGCTGACGGGACACGCCGGCGTCTGCCTCGGCACGCTCGGGCCCGGAGCGCTGAACCTGGTCACCGCCGTCGCCGACGCCCACCTCGATCGCGCCCCGCTCGTGGCCCTGACCGGCCAGGGCGATCTGGAGCGCATGCACAAGGAGTCGCACCAGTACATCGACCTGCAGCGGGTGATGAGGCCGATCACGAAGTGGAACGCCAGGCTCTCGGACGCGGCGATCATCCCCGAGGTCGTCCGCAAGGCCTTCAAGGTCGCCGAAGGCGAGAAGCCGGGCGCGACCCACATCGAGCTCCCCGAGGACGTGATGGCGGCGGAGATCGACGCCGAGCCGCTGCCGCGCCGCCGCCTTGTGCGCCCCGAGCCCAGCGCCCGCGAGCTGCTCAGGGCCGCGGATCTTGTCCGCGGCGCGCTCAATCCCGTCGCGCTCGCGGGCAACGGGGTGGTCCGCGGAGGCGCCACGCCCGCGCTGCGGGAATTCGTGCGCGCCACCGGCATCCCTGTTGCCGAGACCTTCATGGGCAAGGGGCTGCTCAGCCCGGACGACCCCAAGGCCCTGGGTTCGGTGGGGCTCCAGGCCGGCGACTATCGCATGGCCGGCTTCGAGGAGGCCGACGTCGTGCTGGCGATCGGCTACGACCTCGTCGAGCACTCGCCCGAGCACTGGAATCCGGGGCGCGACAAGAGGATCATCTGCATCGACTCGGTGCCGGCCGAGATCGACGCCTACTTCATGCCCGAGGTGGAGCTGGTCGGCGACCTCTACCACATCCTCACTCGGCTGGGCGAGGAGTGCCGCCACGTGCCTCACCAGGGCGGGTCGCAGCGCCTGCGGGACGTGGTCATGAGCCACTTCGAGGCCGCCAAGGACAACGACCAGTTCCCGGTCCAGCCACCCCGGGCGCTCTACGAGATCCGAAAGGCGCTCGGGAACGAGGACATCCTCATCTCGGACGTCGGCCTGCACAAGCTCTGGATCGGGCGGATGTTCCCGGCCTACGAGCCCAACACCGTGCTGATCGCCAACGGGCTCGCGGGGATGGGGTTCGCCGTGCCGGCGTCGATAGCCGCGAAGCTGGTGCACCCGGACCGCAACGTGCTCACGGTCAACGGCGACGGTGGCTTTCTCATGAACTGTCAGGAGCTCGAGACGGCCGTCCGCCTGAAGACTCCGATCGTCCACGTGATCTGGGAGAACCTCTCGTACGGGTCGATCGTCTGGAAGCAGGACAAGAAGTTCGGCGAGCACTTCGGCACCGACTTCAGCAACCCGGACTTCGTCAAGCTCGCCGAGGGATTCGGTATGCCGGCCTGGCGCTGCAACTCGGCCGACGACTTCGCGCAGCGGCTTCCTCACGCGCTCGGTCTGGAGGTCCCCTCCCTGATCGTGCTCCCGGTCGACTACACGCTCGACGTCGCCATCAGTGAGGAGTTGGGCGCCGAGACGGTCGCCACGTAGTGCCGACGCCGGCCCCCACCGCGTAGCGGCTTGCCGCGATCGCCCTCCGGGTAGGCTCGAAGCGAGCGCTATCCGGAGGTGACGGCATGAGCATCGCGACGCGAGAGCAAGAAGTCGTAGACAAGGTCGACAAGCGCCTCTACATCGGCGGCGAGTGGCGCGACGCCTCAAGCGGGGCGACGCTCGAGGTCGAGGACCCGGCCACCGGTGAGGCCCTCTGCGAGGTTGCCGACGGCACCGGGGAAGACGCCAGGGCCGCGCTCGACGCCGCCGTCGAGATGCGCCAGGAATGGTCGGACGCCCCGCCCAACGCTCGCAGCGAGATCCTCTGGAAGGCGTTCGAGCAGCTGACCGAGCGAAAGGAGGAGCTCGGCCTCCTCATGACCCTCGAGATGGGCAAGCCCGTCGCCGAGTCGGAGGCGGAGATCGTCTACGCGGCCGAGTTCTTCCGCTGGTTCTCGGGACAGGCGCTGCGGATCCAGGGCGACTACCGGATGGCCGGCAACGCGGCCAGCCGGGTGCTCGTGATGCGGCAGCCGGTCGGCCCCAGCCTGATGATCACACCCTGGAACTTCCCTATGGCGATGGGCACGCGGAAGGTCGGCCCGGCGATCGCCGCGGGCTGCACGATCGTGATGAAGCCCGCCCAGCAGACCCCACTGTCGATGCTCGCCCTGGGACAGATCCTGGAGGACTGCGGCCTGCCCGGCGGCGTGTTCAACATCGTCACCACCTCGTCGTCGAGCAAGACGACCGCCCCGCTGATCGCGGATCCCCGGCTCCGGAAGCTCTCGTTCACGGGATCGACGGAGGTCGGCCGCAAGCTCATCGAGCAGTCCGCGGAGAACGTCCTCAAGACCTCCATGGAGCTCGGCGGCAACGCCCCGTTCCTGATCTTCGACGACGCGGATCTCGATGCCGCCGTCGAGGGCGCCCTACTGGCGAAGATGCGCAACATCGGCGAGGCCTGCACGGCCGCCAACCGCTTCCACGTGGCCGAGCCGGTGGCCGGCGAGTTCGCCGAGCGGCTTGCCGGCGCGATGGGCGAGCTGAAGGTCGGCCGCGGCACCGAGGAGGACTCGAAGGTCGGCCCGCTGATCGACCAGCCCTCGCGTGAGAAGGTCGAGGAGCTGGTCCAGGACGCCGTCGACAGGGGCGCCAAGGCGGTCGTCGGCGGCCGGGCGATCGACGGTGCGGGCTACTTCTTCGAGCCGACCGTGCTCCGCGACGTCTCGCCCGAGGCGCGGATGCTCAAGGAGGAGATATTCGGCCCCGTCGCGCCCGTCACCGGCTTCCAGTCCGAGGAGGACGCGATCGCAGCGGCCAACGACACCGAGTACGGCCTGGTCGCGTACGTCTTCACGAGCGACCTGAAGCGCGCGATTCGGGTGATCGAGGGGCTCGAGACCGGCATGGTCGGGCTCAACCAGGGAATGGTCTCGAACGCCGGCGCCCCCTTCGGCGGTGTCAAGCAGTCCGGCATCGGCCGCGAGGGCGGCTTTGAGGGGATCGAGGAGTTCCTCGAGGTCAAGTACGTCGCGGTGAACGTCTAGCGGAGCTGGTGCTCCAGCCTGGGCGCTGCCCCCTCTCGCTTCTCCGTGGGCGAAAGACCGGCTTCGGTGGGTCGGCCGCGGCTCGAACGCTCAGCGGCCACGAGCTCGGGCCTACCGTGCCACTTAGCCGGGCCCGCAGCCCGGCTAACTGGCACCGTTGCGGCCGAGCGGCTGACGAAGCCCGACCGGCGGCCGAAGCTACCGGTGAGATTCGGGTTCCGCTCCCTACCCAGCTGCTTTCCGCCCACGGAGAAGCGAGAGGGGGGGCTGCTAGTCGCCCGGCTTCGTCCCGCGCGTCATCTGGCGCAAGTCGAGCGCCTTGTCGAGCGTCTCCTCGTCAACGCCCTTCTCGATCGCCACCTCGCGGATAGTGCGGCGGGACTCCACCGCCTCGTTGACGATCTCGGTGCCCTTGTCGTAGCCGATGAAGGGGTTCAGGGCGGTCGCGATTGCCGGGGTCGACTCGGCGTGGCGGCGCAGGGTCTCCTCGTTCGCTTCGATCCCGTCCACGCATTTCTCGGCGAGCAGCGTGCAGGCCGCGCTCAGGATCCGGATCGACTCGAAGACGTTGCGCGCCAGCATCGGCACGCGCACGTTGAGCTCGAAGGCGCCCTGGCTCCCGGCCACGGTCACGGCCATGTCGTTGCCGATCACCTGGGCCGAGACCTGGAGCACCACCTCGGGGATCACCGGGTTGACCTTGCCGGGCATGATCGACGAGCCCTTCTGGAGCTCCGGGAGCCGGAGCTCGGCCAGCCCGGTGCGGGGACCCGAGCCCATCAGCACGAGGTCGTTCGCGATCTTGGTCAGCGACACCGCCAGGCCCTTGAAGCCGGCGTGCAGCTCCACGAGCCCGTCACGGTTGGCCTGGGCCTCGAAGCGGTCGGTTGGCGCCTCGCCGAGGCCGAGCTGGCGGCGCACCCGTTCGGCGAACTCCGGGTGGGTGTTCAGGCCGGTGCCGGTCGCGGTGCCCCCAAGCGGGATCTCGGACGCCCTCCCGAGCGCGTCACGGATCCGGTCGCGGCCCAGGCGCATCTGCGCCGCGTAGCCGCCGAACTCCTGGCCGAGCGTCACGGGGACCGCGTCCATCATGTGGGTGCGGCCGGCCTTGACCAGCTCCGAGAACCCGTCGGCCTTGCGCTCGAAGGCGCCCGCCAGGCGCTCGATCGCGGGCAGCAGCCGCTCGCGCGTCTCCGAGACCGCGGCGAGGTGCACCGCTGAGGGGAAGACGTCGTTCGACGACTGGCCCATGTTCACGTGGTCGTTGGCGTGGACGTCGTCGCGGGCGAGGCTCGCGATCACCTCGTTGGCGTTCATGTTCGAGGAGGTGCCGGAGCCGGTCTGGAAGACGTCGATGGGGAACTGGTCGTCGTGCTCGCCGTTCGCCACCTCGTCGCCCGCGCGGGCGATCCGCTCCGCGATGTCGGCGTCGAGCAGCCCGAGCTCGGCATTGACCCGCGCTGCCGCGGCCTTGATACGCCCCAGCCAGTGCACAACCGGGGCGGGCACCCGCTCGCCCGAGATCGGAAAGTTCTCCACCGCCTTCGAGGTCTCCACGCCCCACAGCTCCTGCCGGATCGCCACCTGCCTCAGGCTATCCACTCCGGCGACCCGCCTCGACTCCGCGCCGGTAGGCAGCCCGGTCGCTCTCGAGCGACTGGGCCTCCTGCTCGAGCCTTCTCAGCAGCTCGGCGCGCTCCCCACCTTCCCGGCCGGCTCCGCGCCGGGCCGACCCGACCAGGTACCCGAGCCGCAGCTCGGCCCGCCCACCTCGTCGCCGGCGGGCGGCGTCGGAGAGGCCCGCGGCCGCGCCCACCAGGCCCGCCCCGACGGCCTGGAGCTCGTCGGCATCGCTGGCCTCCTTCACGCAGGTCGAGATCGGGGTCCCGGCGACCCTCACGGGCCCCGGCGCCGCCACGAGCGCGCTCCGCACCGCGGCGGCGCCGCGGCTGCAAGCTGCCGGCGGCGACTCGTCGCCGCAGGCCGTGAGCGAGAGACCGAGCAGGACAAGCGTCCACGTGCGCCGGAGGCGCGGCCCCATCGACGGATCGTATCCGCGCCCGGCCCTACGATCGCGCCCACCATGCAAGGGCTGGAGGTCGCCGACCCGCTCGCGCACCGCGCACTCCAGGCCCTGCTGCGAGCCGAGGCCACGCTGCGCCGCAGCCTCGCCGCGGAGCTCGAGCACGCGGGCGTCTCGGCGGCCGGTTTCTCGGCACTCGTGGTGCTCGTCACGGCGGGCGGATCGCTGGAGCTAAGGACCCTGCGCCGGCGCCTCGGCTGGAGCAAGGCCAACGCGACGGAAGTCACGACCACGCTCGAGTCCCGCGGCCTCGTCGCCCGCCGCCGGCTCGACCACGATCGCCGGGCGGCGGCCGTGGACCTGACGCCGGCCGGGCACGGGCTCGTGGCGCGCCTGTTTCCCGGTCACGCCGACAGGGTCAGCCGAGCCTTCGGGCCGCTGGACGAAGTGGAGAAGCGCTCCCTCACGGAGATCTGCCGGAAGCTCGCCGCCTAGAGCCGCAATCCCGCAAGTAACGTTCGTCCGGTGGCTCGGTACCGGCCCGTGGACACGAATCAGTCATTTCCCGCCCTCGAGGAGAGCATCCTCGAGCGCTGGCGCGAGCGCGACGTCTTCCACGAGTCCGTGAGGCGCCGGGAGGGCCGCCCGGAGTGGGTCTTCTACGAGGGCCCGCCCACGGCCAACGGCCCGCCCGGCTCCCACCACGTCCTGAGCCGCGTCTTCAAGGACGTCTTCCCGCGCTACAAGACGATGGGCGGGTACGTCGTCCACCGCAAGGCGGGCTGGGACTGCCACGGCCTGCCGGTCGAGCTCGAGATCGAGAAGGAGCTGGGCTTCAGCTCGAAGGAGGACATCGAGCGCTACGGGGTGGCGGAGTTCAACGAGCGCTGCCGGGAGTCCGTGCTGCGCTACATCGACGAGTGGAACCGCCTGACCGAGCGGATCGGCTTCTGGATCGACACCGACGACGCGTACTTCACGCTGGATAACGACTACATCGAGTCGGTGTGGTGGTCGCTCAGGCAGGTGTGGGACAAGGGCCTTCTACAGGAGGGGTACAAGGTGGTGCCCTATTGCACGCGCGACGGCACGGCCCTGTCGTCGCACGAGGTCGCGCTCGGCTACAAGGACGTGGTCGACCCCTCGATCTTCGTCCGCTTCCCGGTGAAGGGCGAGGAGGGCGTCTCGCTGCTCGCCTGGACCACCATGCCGTGGACGCTCGTTCCCCACGCCGCCATAGCCGTGGATCCCGACGCGACCTACGTCCGCGCTCGCGTGGGGGACGAGACGCTGATCCTGGCGGAGGCCCTTGTCCAGCGAGTGCTTGGCGAGGATGCGGAGGTCGAGGAGCGCCTGCCCGGGTCCGCGCTGCTCGGCACTGCGTACGAGCCCCCCTTCCCGTACATCTCCGACTACGGCCCCAAGGGGCACACGGTCCTCGCCGGCGACTTCGTCTCGATGGAGGAGGGGACCGGCGTGGTCCACACGGGGGCAGCGTTCGGCGAGGACGATTTCCGCCTGGCCGAGAGCAACGGCCTGACGATCCACAACCCGGTGCGTCCCGACGGTACCTTCGACGAACGAACCGGGCCGTTCGCGGGGCTCCACGTGCGGGAGGCCGACCCAAAGATCATCGAGGCCCTGCGGGACTCGGGCCGCCTGTTCCGAGAGGGCACCTACGAGCACGCTTATCCGCACTGCTGGCGCTGCGGCACGCCACTCATCTACTACGCAAAGTCGAACTGGTTCGTGCTCACCACCGAGGTCAGGGACCAGCTGCTCGCGGCGAACGAGGAGGTCACCTGGTACCCGGAGCACGTCAAGCACGGGCGCTTCGGCAAGTGGCTCGAGGGCAACGTCGATTGGGCGCTCTCCAGGGAGCGCTACTGGGGCACTCCGTTGCCGATCTGGCGCTGCGGGGAGGGGCATCTCTTCTGCGCCGGCTCGGTGGCCGACCTACGGGAGCGCGGCGGCGCTGTTCCGGACGACCCACACCGGCCGTTCATCGACGACGTCATGCTCGCCTGCGACGAGTGCGGGGAGGAGATGCGCCGCGTGCCCGACCTGATCGACGTTTGGTGGGACTCGGGCTGCATGCCCTTCGCGCAGTGGCACGCGCCGTTCGAGGGCGAGGAGGTCTTTCGTCAGCGCTTTCCGGCCGACTACATCTGCGAGGCGCTGGACCAGACCCGTGGCTGGTTCTACTCGCTGCTCGCGGTATCCACCCTGATCTTCGGGCGCTCGTCCTACGAGACGGTGCTCTGCCTGGGCCTGATCCTCGATCCGGAGGGCCAGAAGATGTCCAAGTCCAGGGGCAACGTGGTGGTCCCATGGGACGTGCTCGACCAGCACGGGGCGGACGCCTTCCGCTGGTACTACTTCACCTCGAAGCAGCCCTGGGACGGCTATCGCTTCTCGCTGGAGACCGTCGGGGAGGCCGTGCGGCAGTTCCTCAAGCCGCTCTGGAACACCTACGGCTTCTACGTCCTGTACGCGAACGCCGGCGGGGTCGAGGAACCCGCGCCCGGGGAGCCGACCGAGCTCGACCGCTGGATCCTCTCGCGGCTCCAGGCCACGATCGAGACCGCGATCGACCGGCTCGAGGACTACGACACTACGTTCGCCGGCAGGGCCATCGCGGCGTTCGTGGACGACCTCTCCAACTGGTACGTGCGCCGCTCGCGCCGACGCTTCTGGGACGCCGACCCGGTCGCATTCCACACGCTGCGCGAGTGCCTCGTTGAAACCGCCAAGCTGGTCGCGCCGCTGACCCCGTTCGTGTCCGACGAGATCTACGAGAACCTCTCGGGCGCGGAGCCCTCGGTTCACCTGTGCGACTACCCGGAGCCCGATCCGGAGCTACGCGACGAGGCGCTCGAGTGGCAGATGCGGGTGGCGCGCGACGCCGTGGAGCTCGGCCGCGCCGCGCGGGCGCAGGCCAAGATCAAGCTGCGCCAGCCGCTGGGCGAGGCGGTCGTCGTCGCGGCCGACCGCGAGCGCGAGGCGATCGAGCGCCTCGAGCCGATCGTGTTGGACGAGCTGAACGTGAAGAGCCTCCGCTACGTGTCGCAGGCCGACGAGCTGGGGCGCTTCGAGCTGAAGCCCAACTACCGCGCGCTGGGTCCGCGCTTCGGCAAGCGCATGCCGCAGGTCGCGCAGGCGGTTGCCGCGCTGGATGCGGACTCCGCGGCGGCGACGCTGCGGGACGGGGGCACCGTCGCCGTCAACGTCGACGGGAAGGACTACCCGCTCACGGCCAAGGACCTACAGCTCGTGCTCAAGCCGCTCGAGGGCTATCAGGTCGAGCGCTCGGGCACGCACGCCGTGGCGCTGAACCTCCAGCTCGACGACTCCCTGCGGCGGGAGGGACTCGCGCGGGAGGTGGTGCACGCCGTCCAGGCGGCACGCAAGGCGGCTGGTCTCCAGGTGGAGGACCGGATATCGCTGACGCTGGGGGGCGACGACGAGCTCCTGGCGGCCGCCCGCGCGCACGAGGGCTACGTGGCCGGCGAGACGCTCGCCACCCGCATGAGCTACGACGGCGCGAACGGCTCGGACCGCGCCGAGATAGAGGGCCGCGAGCTGCGAATCGCCGTGGAGCGGGTCTAGGGAGTCATCCGGACCACCCATACGGTGGTCTGGATGACCTCGTAGACCCCGTCAGGCGGCGAGGGCCGGCTCGAGCTCCTGCACCAGCCGGTTCTTGGGCAGGGCGCCGATGATCTGGTGCGCCACCTGACCGTGCTTGAACAGGAGCAGCGTCGGGATCGACATCACGTTGTAGGTGGCGGCGGTCTCCGGGTTCTCGTCCGTGTTGAGCTTGACCACCCGGAGGTCCTCGCGCTCTTCGTTCAGCTCCTCCAGATGCGGAGCGACGATGCGGCAGGGTCCGCACCACGGGGCCCAGAAGTCCACGAGCACGGGCGTATCGGACTCGATCACCTCGGCCTGAAAGCTCGTGTCGGTAACTTGCGTTATCTCTCCGGCCACCTGGGCTCCTTCGGTCTCGTAGTGGTTGCTGACCATACCCGCTTTACTAAGTGAAGCATAGCGAGGGGTCGCAGACGTTACGCGACCGACTCGCTGGGCGCGCCGCCGGGCTAGGAATCAGCCGCCGCAGCGGGGCAGGAGCCGCTCCGAAGTTGCAGCCGGCGCTCTTCCCGCGGGTCCATCGGATCGCTTCTTCGAGCACCCAGCGCCCGACCGGGCGGCCCCGCTACTGGCGACGACGACTCTGGGTGGGGGCCTCCCGGGCGCCCTCGCGGGCCGGTGGCGGAAGCGGCGGGCCGCGCAGCCGGAGCCGCAGCGCGGGCACCTTCCAGACCGCCTCCAGCGCGATGCGGGCGGTCATCTTGGAGCGGCCCACGCGCCGCTCGCGGAACACGATCGGCACCTCGGTGACGGTGAAGCCCGCCAGGATGGCTCGGTAAGTCAGCTCGATCTGGAACCCATATCCGTCGGCGTGCACGTCGTCGAGGGTGATCCCTTCGAGCACCTCGCGGCGGAAGCACTTGAAGCCGCCGGTGAGGTCTCGAACGGGCACGCCCAGCAGCCAGCGGGCATAGGCGGAGCCACCGCGACTGAGCAGGCGGCGGATTGCCCCCCAGTCGGTGATGCCGCCGCCGGGAACGTAGCGCGAGCCCAGCACGAGGTCCGCCGCGCCGGCGGCGGAGATCAGCCGCGGCAGGTCGACGGGATCGTGCGAGAAGTCCGAGTCCATCTCCAGCACCAGGTCGGCGCCCCGCTCCAGGGCCACGCCGAAGCCGGCCAGATAGGCTCGCCCGAGCCCCTGCTTGCGGGGCCTGTGCAGCACCTCCACCGGCCCCAGCTCGGCGGCCAGACCGTCGGCCAGCTCGCCTGTCCCGTCGGGGGAGCTGTCATCGACTATCAGCACGTGCGGCTCCGCGTCCGACTCCTCCAGTGCCGGCAGCACGGCGCGCACGAGCGGCTCGAGGTTCTGGGCCTCGTTGTAGGTCGGGAGGATCAGCCAGACCGCGAGCAAGGTCGCCTACGCTAGCCGTCTAGTGCGCAACGGCGAGATCGCAGAGGCCTTCGAGGAGCTGGCGAGCCTGTACGAGCTGGACGGCGCGGTGGTCCATCGGGTTCTCGCCTACCGCAACGCGGCCAAGTCGATCCGCGAGGCGGGTGTATCGGTCGCCGAGATGGCGCGAGAGGGCAGGTCCGAGGAGCTGGCCGGCATCGGCAAGACGATCGCCGAAAAGATCGTCGCGCTGCTCGACACGGGAAGCATTCCCTCCGCCGACAAGCTGAAGCAGCGGATCCCGTCGGGGCTGCTCGAGGTGACCCGCATCCCGGGGCTGGGGCCGAAGCGCGCCCGGGCCCTGCACGAGCAGCTCGGGATCGAGTCGCTGGACGATCTACGCAAGGTCGCCGAGGACGGACGGCTCAAGGACGTCCCGGGGTTCGGCGCAAAGGCGGAGGAGAACGTCCTTCTGGCCCTCGAGGCGGGGGCAGACGGGCGGGCCAAGCCACGGGTTCTCCTGTCCAGGGCGCTAGCCGTGGGAGAGGACATCGTGGCGGCGCTGCGCGAGCACCCGGCGGCCGAGCGCGTGGAGCTGGCGGGCAGCGCCAGGCGCCGGACGGACACCTGCAAGGACCTAGACGTCGTGGTCGCCTCGAGCGATCCGCCGGCGGTCACGAAGGCCTTCGCCAAGCTGGCCGAGGTCGAGGCCGTCCACTCGGCCGGCGAGGCCGGTGCGCGCGCCGTCACGCACTCGGGCCTCCCGGTGGATCTGCGCGTGGTTCCCGGCGGGAGCTTCGGCAACCTGCTCCAGCACTTGACCGGCTCCGGGAGGCACAACGAGGCGTTGCGGACCGAAGCCGTGCGCCGGGGCCTGCATGTGAGCGAGTACGGGGTGGCCGATGACGATAGTGGGCAGACCCACGCCTGCGCCACGGAGGAAGAGGTCTACGGCCTGCTCGACATGGAATGGATCCCGCCCGAGCTGCGCGAGG
Source organism: Thermoleophilaceae bacterium (assembly GCA_035264265.1). GTDB lineage: Bacteria > Actinomycetota > Thermoleophilia > Solirubrobacterales > Thermoleophilaceae > DASXBA01. Next base: position 9,852 of record DATFQM010000042.1, on the reverse strand, counting down.
ACCGCGGCGAGCTGCAGGCGGCCCGCGAGGGGCGCCTGCCGGCGCTGGTGACGGTGGACGACGTTCGCGGCGACCTTCACTGCCACACGACAGCCTCGGACGGCCGCAACAGCATGGGCGAGATGGCGGAAGCGGCGCGGAAACGCGGCTACGACTACCTGGCGATCACCGATCACTCCGCCACGCATGCGTTCGGGAACGACGTGCAGCCCGATGAGCTGCGCCGTCAGATCGAGCGTGTGGCCCAGGCGAACGACGAGCTGGACGGAATCCGGTTGCTGGCCGGGAGCGAGGTCAACGTGCTGCCGGACGGATCGCTCGACTACGAGGATGAGCTGCTGGCCGATCTCGACTGGGTCGTGGCCAGCCTGCACACGTCGTTCCGATTGCCCGAGCGCGAGATGACGGACCGAATGGTGGCTGCCGTCGAGCACCCGCTCGTCGATGCCATCGGCCATCCCACCGGGCGCATGATCGGCCGCCGCGAGTCGTACTCCCTGGACCTTGGTCGGGTGATCGAGGCGGCCGCCCGCACCGGGACCTTCCTGGAGATCAACGCAAACCCCAACCGCCGCGACATCCCTGACGTGGAGGCCCGCGCGGCCGCGGAGGCGGGGGTCAAGCTGGTGGTCGATTCGGACGCCCACGGGGTGGGGACGCTTGCCAACGTTCGCTTCGGAATCGCCACCGCGCGGCGCGCCTGGCTCTCGGCCGACCAGGTCGCAAACACACGCCCCTGGCCGGAGCTCGACAAGCTTCGAAAACGAGCCAGCTAGAGCTTCGCCGCCTCCCGCGGCTGGTCCGGTGCCGGCTCGATCCTGCGCAGTCCGGGCAGACGCAGCAGCTTGGGCTGTCCGAACGGCGAGCTGCGGTCGAACCAAAACTCCACGCCGTCGCGACCCTCGATCGCTGCCACGGCCGCCGACTGCCGGCGCCAGGTGAGCGCCACGAGCAGCGCATAGCCGGTCGCGACTGCCGGCACCTGCGGGACGAAGAAGCCCAGCGCTCCGGCGGCCACGGTGAGGAGCGCAAGGGGCCACAGGCGGTTGAACAGGAGCGAGCCGGGCTGGAGCTCCGGCAGCGAGGAGCCCTTCCGGGCGGAGGCCAGCAGGGTCGCTATTCCCGGTGTGGGGGCCGGCCGACGGCCGAGCCAGAGGCCGATCGCGGCGGCGGCGACCCACCAGCCGAGCGCGACGATCAGAAGCGCGCGATTGTCATCGCGCTCGGCCCCGACTATCGAGACGACCGCGAGCGCCGTGGCGGCCCCTCCGAAGAGAAGAACCGATACGCGCAGGAAATCACGGAACCTCATGCGGCCGCCAGGCTCTCGAGCACGCGTGTGAAGCCGGCCACGCCGTCCACCACGAGATCGGCGCGCTCGACTATCGCGGCGGGACCCTCGTCCGATCGGATCCCGACCTTGACCGCGACATCCAGCATGCCCCCGGACACGAGCGCCTCCAAGGCGTCGAACGCGTCGAGATCCGTCGCATCGTCGCCGCCGAAGAGCGCGGAGCTGGGTTGCCTGGCGGCGACGAGATCGCGAACGGCCCGGCCTTTGTCGAGCGGGACCGGCGGCCGCACCTCCAGCACCTTGCGCCCCCGGTGGGTTGCCAGCCCCGCGGCCTCCGCCTCCCGAACGATGCCCTCGACGTGCGCGAGCGCCGCTTCCTCGTCCGGCACGCCGCGCCAGTGGAAGGCCACGATCGGGCCTTTGTCCTCGATCCGCACCCGCAGCTGGCGCAGCTCGCGCGTGTCATGTGCGACGGCGAAGCCGCGGACGCGGTCCTCCCAGCTCTTGAAGTCGGGTATCAGCCGCGGCCTCGACTGCCCCGGCTCCAGCAGCTCGGCGCCGTGCGAGCCGGCGTACGCGATGCTCCCGACGCCCACTAGCCGCCTCGCCTCCGTCGCCGACCGCCCCGAGATGCACGCGACGCACGCGTAGCGTCGTGCGAGCCTTCCGAGCAGGCGCGAGATCTCCTCGGGCACGTGAGCCTGCTCGGCTCGCTGAACGATCGGTGCAAGCGTGCCGTCGATGTCGCAGAAGACCGCGCCGCGGCCCGGCTCGTCGGTCAGCGGCCGCAGGCTCTCCGCGAGCACGTCTGCCGTGGGAGCGGACACGCCCCTAGTATGCCCGCCGATGTCGTCCCGACTCGTTCGTCTCGCCGCCATCGCCACGGGCGCGGGCGCCTTCAGCGGTCTGTTCGGGATAGGCGGGGGTACGATCATCGTTCCCCTGCTGATCCTCTGGCTCGGCTATGAGGAGCGGGAGGCGACCGGAACCTCGCTGGCGGCGATCGTGGTGATCGCGGCGATGGCGGCTGCCGCGCAGGGCGTCTACGGGAACGTGGACGTCGGCGAGGCGCTCCTGATCGGCCTGCCCGCGGTCTGTGGGGTGGTGGTCGGCACGGCCCTTCAGCAGCGGGTCCCGTCGCGCGCCGTCTCCGCGGTCTTCGCCGTGCTGCTGGTGGCGTCGGCGATCCTGCTGATCGCCTGATGGAGGCAGGCGACCTGGCCGGGGCGCTGGCGATCGGCCTCGCGGCGGGCGTGGTGAGCGGGATGGTCGGGGTGGGCGGGGGCGTGCTGTTCGTACCGGGTCTCGTGCTGTTCCTCGATGAGAGCCAGCTCCGCGCGGAGAGCACCTCGCTGCTCGCGATCGTGGTCGTGGCCTTCGTGGGCGCCTGGCGCCAGCACGGCTACGGCAACGTGCGGCTACGGGACGGCGCAATCGTGGGACTACTTTCGCCGCTCGGGGTCGTGGTCGGGACCGGGCTGGCGAACGCTGTCTCCGAGCGCGTGCTGGAGCTTTCCTTCGCGGCCGCCCAGCTTTATTTCGCCTGGCAGCTCGCCGAACGTGCGCTGGGCCCCGCCGAGGGTTGATAGCTTCCGTGGCGGTGACCATCCTCGAGGTTGAAAGCGAGGAGCGGGACGGACTCGTACATGTGGCTCTTCGTGGCGAGCTCGACCTCTCCACGGTGGCGAAGGTTCAGGAGGAGCTCAGCCGGGTCGAGGCCGACGGTCCGCCGATCGTCGTTCTCGACCTGACGCACCTGAGCTTCCTCGACTCCACAGGGCTGCGCTGCGTGATCACGGCCGCTGAGCGGGCACGGGAGGCCGAGCGCAGGTTCGTCGTAATCCGTGGTCCGGCTCCCGTCCAGAGGGTGTTCTCGATCACGCGGCTCGAGGACCGGCTGGAGATGGTCGACGACCTCTCGGCGGTGGAGCCACGCTGACCCAGGCCGGGTTTACAACCGCCGAAAATGGGTGAGACTTAACTAAGAACGGGACGTGGGGGAAGCAGCGCGCGGTCCCCGCCTCTCGTCGGCAAGTGGTCGAGGGACGAGCTCCGATTGCGCGAGCAGTCGGAGGACGGATCTTCCCGCAGGCACCCGATCTGCGAGGAGGTTGAAGGACATGTCGGTGACCGTCACCCCAGTGACGGAGGGATCGGTCGCCGCGGAATCGCCTGAACGTAGGCGCGCGGAGGATCAGCGTCTGCTTCGGCGGTATCACCGCGACGGCGATCTGGCGGCCCGTGAACAGCTCATCGAGCGTTTTCTACCGCTGGCGCGGCAGCTGGCGGCACGCTACAAGCACGCGGGAGAGCCCTACGAGGACCTGGTGCAGGTCGCCTGCGTGGGGCTGATCAAGGCGGTCGATCGCTACGAGCCCGAGCGAGGCCACGGTTTCGTGAAGTACGCGGTACCGACCATGCTGGGCGAGCTCAAGCGGCACTTCCGCGACAAGGGCTGGTCGGTGCACGTGCCTCGCGCCACCCAGGAGCTCGTTCTCAAGGTCAGCGAGGCGCTCGGCACGCTGCCGGCGAAGCTGAGCCGCTCTCCACGTCCGCGCGACGTGGCGAAGGCCGTCGGGGCGCCGGTCGAGGACGTGCTGGAGGCGATGGAGGCGGCGACCGCCTACGAGGCGACGTCGCTCGACGCTCCCCGCCCGGGAGACGACGACGACGGGGCTTGGACATGGGGCGAGTCGGTGTCGGTCGAGGAGCCGGGCTACGAGCTCGTCGAGATCGGCGAGACGCTACGCGGCACTCTCGAGGCGCTGCCCGAGCGCGAGCGGATGATCCTGCGGCTGCGCTTCGAGCACGACTTGACGCAGGCCGAGATCGCCGAGCGCGTTGGCGTCTCGCAGATGCACGTCTCTCGGCTCCTGCGGCGCTCGCTGGACCGCCTTGCGGCGGCCGGCGAGGCAGTCGCCGCCGCGGCGTAGCGAGTGGTTCAATCCCTGTGGTGGAAGCCCTTGCAAGACCGGAGATCGACGCCCTTCTGAGCCGCGGCGAGGAGCAGGGCTGTGTGAACCTGTCCGAGCTCGAGGATCTGACGCGTTCCCTCGGGCTATCCGAGGAGCAGGCGACTGCGCTCCAGGTCAGCATCGAGGAGCGGGGGCTGGAGCTGAGCGATGACTGCGGCCGCGCCGGTGTCGAGCCCACGCGCTACCAGAACGGCGAGCTGGCGGGCGCGACCACCGACGCGTTGCAGCTCTTCCTGAACGAGATCCGGCGCTATCCGTTGCTGAGTGCCGAGGAGGAGGTCGAGCTCGCCAAGCGGATCGAACGGGGTGACCTCGAGGCCAAGGAGCGGATGATCAACTCCAATCTGCGCCTGGTGGTCTCGATCGCCAAGAAGTACCAGGGCCAGGAGCTCAGCCTCCTCGATCTCACCCAGGAGGGGATCTTCGGACTGATCCGGGCCGCCGAGAAGTTCGACTGGCGTAGGGGCTACAAGTTCTCCACCTACGCCACCTTCTGGATCCGGCAGGCGATCCAGCGGGGGCTCGCCAACCGCTCGCGCACTATCCGCATACCGGTCCACATCGGCCAGCGCGAGAGGAAGATCGCCCGGGCGGAGCGCGAGCTGAGCGCGCGACTGGGCCGTGACCCGACCGACGAGGAGGTCGCGCGCGCGGCTGAGCTTCCGCTGGAGCAGATCCAGGAGGTGCGGGCGGCGGCCCGCACCGTCACGAGCCTCGACCGCCCGATCGGCGAGGAGGGCGAGACCGCGCTCGGCGACCTGCTCGAGAGCGGCGAGACCTCGCCGGAGGAAGAGGTCGAGGTAACCCTCCGCGAAGAGGCTCTCAGGCGGACGGTGGACGAGCTGCCCGAGCCGGAGCGCGACGTGATCAAGCTCCGCTACGGGCTGAACGGCGCCGCCGACCCCCAGCCGCTGCGCGAGACGGGCCGCCGGCTGGGACTGTCGGCCGAGCGCGTTCGGCAGCTGGAGTCGAAGGCGCTGCGGCAGCTCGCCACCCGGCGCGAGATCGAGGCCCTGAGGGAGGCGGCGTAGCCGGTCGCACCCGCGTGCCCGGCCGCTTATAGTCGCGCCGTGGCGCAGGAAGGAGAGCTGCTCGCCGACGTCTCGAACGCAATCGTCCGCATCTTCGTCGAGTGCTACGGCCGGGGTCCTACGAAGGCCAAGAGCTACCTCTTCGACAACTACCTGGTCACCGTGCTCGAGGACCTGCTCACGACTGTGGAGCACACTCTCGTCGACAACGGCAAGGAGGCCCTCGTGCGCGAGGTAAGGCTGACCTTCCAGCAATCGGTGGGCCAGCGGTTCCGGGACGCGGTCACCGAGGTCACCGGCCGCAAGGTGCGTGCGTACCACAGCCAGGTGACATTCGATCCGCCGATGGGCTTCGAGATCTTCGTGCTCGAGCCGCTCGACGAGGAAGCCTGACTGGCGAGGGCCGCCGTTTCCAATCGACGTCCCCTGCGGATCCGCCAAAAGGCTCCGGAGGCCCTGACCGTCGGCTACCCGGGGTCGGCCGGTGCCGAAACGGGGAGTCGGCCCTGGGCGGGGAGTCGGTCCTGGGCGGGGAGTCAGCCCCGGGCGGCGCGCTCCGCCACGTTGACTGGGACCGGGTCGGGCGGGAGCGGAACATCGGGGGTGCGTGCGATGCCGGCCGCGAGCACCACGAGGTGGATTCCCGGCGCGAAGCGGGGAGGGCGGCCGTCGCCGCGACCCTCCGCGACGTGCCGGCGCCGCTCCTCGAGGAGAGCGAGAACGGAGCTGCAAACGGCGGTCTGAGGCGCGTCGTCGCCCACCTCGCACGCGAGCCGGGTGAGGGCAAGCACCTCGTGTGGCTCGCGCCGGACCATCATCTGGCCCACGGCGCTCATCAGCAGGCCGTAGATCCGGTCGAGCAGGGGGTCACGCGGGAGCGACTCCGCCCCGGGCGCCGGGCCGAGATCGAGCGGCTCTTCCCCCGCGACCAGCCGTTCCACCTGCCCGCCCGTGAGGCCGCGCACCTGCTCCGCGGAGAGTCCCGTCTGAAGCGAATAGCGCAACGCCAACGTGAGCGCGAACGCCGGTGTGGCGTAGGGGGCGTCGCTGCCGAAGAGGACCTGCCCCGGCGGGACCAGCGCGAGGAGAGCCAGCAGGTCGGCCGGCGCCCACCAGGACGTGTCGAAGAACAGGTTGGCGTGATCGCGTGCCGGCCGCCAGATCCAGGCCAGGTCGCAGATCCCGGCGTGAGCGAGGATCAACCTGGCGCCTCGAAAGCGGCCGCAGAGGTCGAGCGCGTGGCGCCCGAGCGCAGGGATGCCTCGTCCGGCGTGGCAAAGGATCGGGACGCGGCGCTCGTCGGCGAGCGCGAACACATCGGGCAGGGCCGGGTGGTCCAGCGTGAAGCCCTCCGCCCGGGGATGCAGCTTGAGGCCCGCTGCGCCGGCTTCTAGGCAACGCTCCGCCTCCGCGACCGGCTGGACATCCGGGTCCAGCCGGCAGAAGGCGGTGAGCCGGCCACCGGACTCCGTCGCCGCCGCGAGGATGCGGTCGTTCGCGGGCGGGTATCCGTCCGGCTCGTGCATGGGGAAGACCACACCGCGGGCGCCGGCCGAGTCGAGCGCCGCCGCCAGCTGCTCGGGGCTGCAGCGGTAGCCGTCAGGGTCGTTGGCGCCGATGTGCGTGTGGACGTCGAAGGGATCGAGCCCGGGAACCTCGTCCCGCAGCCGGTCGAGCCATGGTCGAATCGGCGCGTCCGAGAACACCGGGCCAGACTACCCGGGCGCCACGCGCAAAGACCTATTGCGCGAAGAAGAAGTACCCGAAGGAGATCGTTCACTTAGAGGTGGCGAAGTGGCGAGACCGTCGTTCAAAGGAACATCGCCTAGGGCGACCGTCGTGCGTTGACCACCCAGTCGAAGAGACGCACGAAGCCAGGGGGAAGGAGGGCGGACCGTGAACCCCTACGTCGAGGCATCCACGATCCCCGAAGGCATGACGGTGGCCGCGTACCGGAACCGTCGGCTGCCCCCGCTCCAAGCCACTCCCGCTTCACCTGGCCTGGTTCCTCTTGCACCACCTCGGCGTCCGCCCGGAGCACGCGGGTGGTCCGGCCAGGCTCCAGGTCCGCCGGGGCGACCTCGAGGGGGCCAAAGGCAAGTTCGAGGAGGTGGACCCGGCCAAGGTCGGGGACGTGGCAGAACGTTAGAGCTCGCTCCCTGGCCGCCAGCAGTCCGAAGCCAGCCTGGTTCGGGGAGCGCAACAGGCGGGCGGCGGCCGTTCCCCTTCCTGGTGCCGCCGCCCGTCGCTTTTCGGGACACGTTCGGCGCGCTCCCGTCCGCAAGCCCGAATGCCGCCGCCGCGTAAGTCCGGATTCCGCTCTGGAATCGTACGGAGCGGCGAAGGAATCGAACCTTCCAAGCGGAGGGCTGCTCCGCCCCGACGGCTTTGAAGGCGCACCAGGGCGCGTGGAACTGCCTGCTATCGGGCACTTCCGCCATCCGTGGGTACGGCCGTGGGTACAGCTAGTCCCGACGCTCTAGGTAGGTGTCGAGCCGGCCGCGCGCCTCGTCCTCGGCCCCGGGGAACAGATGCCCGTATCTGTCGAACGTGATCGTGATCGACGAGTGCCCGAGAAGCGTCGTCACCGTCTTCGCGTTCATACCGGCCGCGATGAATAGCGACGCCGCAGTGTGGCGCGCCTCATGAAAGCCGAGCGGCCGTAGCTTCGCCGCTTTCCAGGCGTTTGCGAGGCGCTCATACAGACTCGTCGGGTGGATCGGGCGGGCCGCGTCGGCGCCGGGGAACAGCAGCCCCTCGATCGGCTGGTTCATCAGGACGCGATGGTCGGTCAGGAGCAGGGAGAGCCGAGCGGCGATCGGTACCGTGCGGGCACCCGCTTTCGACTTCGGCTCGATGAACTCTCGCGCGTTCGGGTCCCACGCCCGCTCGACCCGCAGCGCGCGGCCGTCGAGGTCGACGATCGACCAGTCGAGAGCGAGTAGTTCCCCAAGCCGTAGGCCTGCGTACACGGCCAGCCCGAGCGCCGCCCGGTCGCGCGGCAGCAGCGCGGCGATCAGCTCGGACGCCTCGCCCGGGGTGGCGATCCGATCGCGCGACGCGCCGCCGGTCGGCAGCCGCAGGCCTCGGCACGGATTCGTCTGGGCCATGCCGCGCGGGAGCGCCCAGCCGTAGAGCGCCTGCAACGGCTTGACCACGTTCCGGCAGGTCGAGGGCGCCAGCCCCTCGGCGCTGAGCGAATCCGCGAACCGCTGCACGTCCGGCAGCGTTACTTCCCCAAGGCGCGCCGCCCCGAAGTTCGGGAGGACCCGGGTCCGGAGGTCGCGCTCGTACCCGCGAATCGCCGAGGGCTTATACGGCTTGCCCGCGCGGTTGCGGATCGCGCCTGACTTGATCCCGGCGATGAACTCGTCGGCCGCTTTGCGCACGGTTGGGCCACGGTCGCCGGAGAGCGTCCCTGCCTGGAGTCGTGCCAGGGCGTCGACTCGCCACGCCCTCGCTTCCGCCAGGTTAGGCGTCCAAGGGCCGCGCAGCCGCTTTCCAGTGCGCTTGCAGTAGGCCGTCCCCCGGTAGTGCCGCTGGCCCCTCGAGTCAACTCGCTCCGCGATGCCTTGCCGGGCGGGACTACGCTTCCTGCTGCTCATCGGGCCAGTTCCTCCGTGTTCCAGGTCCCCCGGCTGGTTGTGCAGCCGGCAGCCGCTTGACGTTGCACCACGCTACCCGGCACCGTCGTTAACCGCGAGGGTCGCCGCCCGGTCCGCCCACCGCGTCAGCTCGGCTACCGGCACGAGGCGGCTCGACCCACTGCGGATCACGCGGACGTGCGGCTGGACGTGGCGCTCGAAGTGGCGCAAGGAGACGCCGAGCGCTGCTGCGGCCTCTTCGCGGGTGAGCGCCACGCGTGGCACTGGAGCGACGGGTTGCGCCTTCACTACGCCTCCGCCTCGTCCTTTTCGTCCTCGGCGGACGGGAACGGTTCAATAGTCGATTCCTTCCCCCTATGGGGGGAGGAAGGAATCTCATCGCCGGTCCCTTCCCGAGCCTGGGAAGGGATCTCGGGAATGCTTCTAAGGTGGCGGTGTGGGTCGCCCTTCCGGCCGCCCCCGAGGCGCCTCACGAGCCCCTCTCCGATCAGGACCTTCAGCGCTTCGTGCCACTTCCGCGGGTCCGCTTCGAGGATGTCCTTTAGCTCCGCCAGCGTAAGGCCGGGCTCGTCCTTCGGGAGCGTCTGGAGCAGCCGCTCGCGCCAGCCCAGCGCCGAGGTCGCAGCCCGGTCCTCGGCCTCGCCGATCAGATGCCAAGACCGCGTCGCAGCGTTTTGCTCCACGACGAGCGCCGGCGGGGCCGGCCAGCGGCTCGAGGACACGAGACGCCGATGCGTAGCCGGTGAGCCCTCACCGAGCCGCTCGAGCTCGACCAGCACATCGACGGCGCCCACGATCGCGTTCGAGCCGCGCACCGCGTCGCCGTCCTTGCCGCCGCCCTTTCGCTGATGATGAACGAGCAGGACCGCCAGCCCGATTTCAGTGGCCCGCAGTAGCTCGTCCATGACCGCTTGCATGGCGCCACTCTTGTTCTCCTCGCCCTCGGC